>JAUVXZ010000327.1 GCA_030603345.1 Pseudomonadota bacterium | reverse complement strand
GCACCCGGGTTATCCTTATTTCTATCGGGATGATACTTAAGGGCCAGCCTTCGGTAGGTTTCCTTGAGTTTCTGCTGAGTGGCTTTGCTGTCTACTTCTAAAATCTGGTAATAATCTTTCTGTTCCATGAAGCTCTCTTTTTTCCTGAACCATTTGCATGAAAGGAAAGACAGTCCGGAAAACACCCTCCTAGCAAAACGATTCAGTGCATTTGTATTCTAACATTATAATGCTTGAATTGATAATTTCAAATGGCAACCACCGGCACATTTATGTCAGTTGGATAGTTGGCTCTAACCCAACTTTTGCAAATGAATCAACTTATCAGAAGGTCAGATACCTCCTTTTGATGGTTTTTGGAATTAAATCCTCACCCGTGACACCATCACCCCTATTCCGAGTGCTCAAGAATGATAGAACTGGCAGGTAGTGTAAAGGCAGTGCACCAAACCTGATTTGGAATTTTTCTGCGGAGGAAGTAGCGGGTACGGGACCAGATTAAAAGGTCTGGTTCTTACTGCAGGCTGAAGCGCTCTGCGGCAAGGGGTCTGATTTTTCCAATTCTTTCAAAATCTTGGTCCCGGTGCAGAAGGAGTACTTTTGATTCAATCGCTATCTGGGCGATACAGGAGTCCACCGGGCTGCTCAAGGTTATTCCCTGTCTTCTCAGTTCAAAGCAGATCCTTGCTGCTTCTCTCCAGGTATTATCTGTAGCTTCAAGATAGTACTGTGTTGAAAGGTAATCATCAATTCGCTTCCATTCTTGATCGTCTTTGGCGCCCTGAAGCAGCTCAAGCTGGGTAAAACGACTCAAAACCCAAATCTCCTCACCGATCGTTTCACGAAATGCCCGTACCACCTTGCCTGTTTTGTCCCTGAGAACGTCGACCCAAACTGAAGTATCAACCAAGATCATCCTCTCATCGTCCTTAATTTCTTATAATCAAAGCCCTTATAGAACTCAATAGAGCCAGCCAACTCGGTCAGATCCTTCCGCTTCTTCAACCGAATAAGCTCCTGCAGTGCCTCGTGAATCAGATCTTTCTTGGTTCTGGCCTGGCTCACCGAAAATGCCTCATTCAGCAAGGTATCATCTATTACGATATTAGTTCTCATGGCCACCTCGTAATGTGTATTTAATACACATGATACACCTGTTTTGTGTACAGTCAAGAGAAAAGATCAGGAAGATAGGTCTTTTCTTGCTTAATGATTTTTGGAACACTGCAACTGGCTATGCCAGAGCCCAGCACTTCGCTTTTTCTGATGCAATAGGTCACACCCTGCGTATTTTGTGTACTCATCCGCCACATGTTACCCATTTTCCGTTCAAAACAATATTCACCCAATTTGCTCCAATAGCGAACATATGATAGAGTTCATTGTATTCTGCGAGCAACCAGCTCGCTCCGTGTGCTTTCTCCGGCAAGGTGTTAGCTCTTTGAGGTAGAAGGAAGCCCTTTTTCTAAATGGGAAATACCCAGAACAAGGGACTTCAACAATCGCACCGGGCGGCATGAGTAGGGAATATTAGCGGCTGGAGACAGATCGTGCTGATTGGCTGAAAAGTGGAGGACTTATGATTGAAGTAGTTTTTTTGGGTGTGGGCGAGGCATTTGACGAGGTGCTTCCTAACACATCTCTTCTCATCCGTTGCGGGGCGGAAACTTCTCCGGTGACTCTGCTCCTTGACTGCGGCTTTACTGCTCCGCCTCAGTTCTGGCGGGAGGAACCAGCAGTTGATGCACTGGATGGCATCTGGATTTCCCATTTCCATGGTGACCACTTCTTGGGGCTTCCTGCGTTACTGGTTCGCTTCAGGGAAGAAGGGCGGAACAAGGCTTTGACGCTCATCGGACAGAAGGGGATAGAGTCTTTCACGCGCAAGGCTGTTGATCTGGCCTATCCTGGTTTCTATGAAAAACTAATATTCCCCATCAGATTCGCCGAGGTGGAACCAAAGACCGATGTTGCCATATTCGATCTCACCCTTCAGACTGCTGAAAACGCTCATTCCCAAAGAGATCTGGCACTGAGGATAGATGCCCGGGGAACATCAGTCTATTACAGCGGTGATGGCAAGCCTACACCGGAAAGCATGGCCCTGGCCGAGGGCAGCCAGCTCATCATCCACGAGGCCTTTCATATCGAAACCGAGTTCCCCGGACACGGAACAGCAATAGGATCACTCAATATGGCCAAAAGATGTAAAGCATCCCACCTTGCTCTGGTACACATACAAAGAAACGCCCGGAGGCAGGTGCTTGAGAGGAAACAGCAATTAACAGATTTGGCAGGCCCGGTGAACGTAGTAGTTCCGGAGCCCGGTTATAGGATAATGCTTGAGCCTGCCTGACAGAGAGGAAACGGAGGATGAACAGTATTCTATCAAAGCTCTTTCGATGGCAGCCGTCCAATGAGACCCTTGTCCCCGCCGTCACCGGACTAATTGTCATTAGTCTGTCAGTAGCCCTGATAACCGTTCAAGAGCTCCCCTGGCTGGGGATAGTGATCCGAGATATCATCCAGGTGTTCCTGGTGGGTATCCTTTTCCCACTCATATACGTTCAGCGCTCTGGTA
>JAUVXZ010000027.1 GCA_030603345.1 Pseudomonadota bacterium | reverse complement strand
ATGGGCAAGCCACCGCTGCCGCCCAGGCGGCCCTTGAGGATGCAATACCCCTTGGGAAAAACAGCTATAAAGTCACTATAGCCAGAGAACTGGTACGGCGCGCCATTCTAACGCCTGAAAGTTCTGGGGAAATGAGGTAACCATGCCAGATAAGAAAAGCATCAGTCTAGTGGTCAATGGTACGCCGTATGAACTGCTCGTAGGAAAAGATGTTTTACCTTCGGATACATTAGCCCAAACATTGCGAGATACCCTGGGTTACCTCGGTACCAAGATCGCGTGCGACCGGGGAGCCTGTGGCGCCTGCACCGTAATCCTTAACGGGCAAGCTGTCCTATCCTGCACGATGTTGACTGTGGAGTGCGATGGAATGAGTGTCACTACTATCGAAGGGCTGGAAGACCCAAAAACAGGCCAATTGCACCCCCTGCAACAGGCCTTTATCGACAATACCGCCTTCCAGTGCGGCTTTTGTACTCCCGGCATCATTATGACCACCAAAGCCCTTTTGGACGAGAATCCCAACCCAACCGAGGATGAAATCAAGCAAGCCCTTGCAGGCAATTACTGCCGCTGTATTTCACACTACGAGGTGCTGGAAGCCATCATGGCGGCAATACGAGGGGAGAAGCATGGCTAGCAACTATCGTCATATCGGAAAAGACACACCCCGTAAAGACGCCAGAGACATCGTTACTGGAAGAGCTCAATATCTGGATGACGTGCGCCTGCCGTGGATGCTTTTTGGCAGGGCGCTCAGGAGTCCCCATCCCCACGCAAATATAAGAAATATAGATGTCAGTCGGGCGGCAGCCCTACGTGGCGTCCATGCGGTCTTAACCTATAAGGATGTGCCGGACTGGGAGTGGGGCATCCCCAACCACATGAGGATATTAGATAAAAAGGTGCGTTTTGTTGGTGATGCCGTAGCCTTAGTAGCCGCAGAAGGCTATGAGATTGCCGACGAAGCGCTGGAGCTGATCGATGTGGAATATGAGCCGCTGCCGACTTGCTTCGATGTCGAGGATGCCACTGCGCCGGGTCAACCTCAGCTATACGATCAGTACCCAAATAACATTATCCCCCAGATTACCAAGCTCCTGCAAAATTTAGTTCGCGGTGATGTTGAGAAGGGTTTCGCCGAGGCTGATGTAATAATCGAGGGCACGGGCAGCTATGAATGTTTCCCCAACCCTCTACCTCCCGAGCCCCCCGGTGTTATTGCTTACTGGGAAAACCCAGATAAATTGGTGGTCTATACCGCATCGCAGTCCGTGGCTTTGAATAAGTATATCGGACAGCCTTTTATCGGCATGGCAGATATGCAGGTTATCAGCACACAGTGCGGTGGCAGCTACGGCACGAAAAATGCCAACCTGACGCCCATCGGCTATGCTGCTGTACTCTCACGGGCTACCGGTAGACCAGTTAAGGTATATTACAGCAAGGAGGAGCATTTCGCTGCCTACTCCCTGCGGATAGGGTCACGCATCCATGCCCGGGTCGGCATTAAAAAGGATGGCACGGTCACAGCCGTGGCAGGAGACTGGCTGGTCAATACCGGCTCAGGTTCGGAAGCAGCACCCCATGAGATTGCCGTCGGCTGCGGCGAGCTTCAGTTAGCCCTGCGCTGCCCCAACTGGGACCTTCACTCTACCCTCGTCTGCACTAATCGTGCGCCTACCGGCATCGTCCGGGGCTACGGAGGCCAGGAGCTGGAAAGCTCGATGCTGCCCATAATGGGAATGGCCATGGAGAAGGCTGGTGTGAATCCAGTAGATTTCTTCAAAAAGAATTTTATCAAGGCAGGCGATGAATACTACTGGCGGAACGGTCAGCGGTATATTTACCGGGGTATAGATTTCTCCGTAACTATCGACAAGGGCGCCGAGGCATTTGGCTGGCATGATAAATGGCACGGTTGGGGTAAACCAACTGCGGTTGACGGCCAAAAGCGGCGGGGCGTCGGTCTGGGTATTCACTGTAATGCGGATGTTGGAGAGGACGATTCTGAAGCCATGGTCAAACTGACGCCTGACGGCCGGGCTCTTGTTTTAGCTGCCGTCTCGGAGGCCGGGCAAGGCCAGCGGAGCAGCTTATGCAAGATGGCTGCCGAAGTTCTGAACCTTCCCCTTGACCGTGTTAACATGACCCGACCTGATACAGATATTAATCCGTTCGAGTTTGCACTGGTGGGTTCTCGAGGCACTTATACTGTAGGCTCGGCTGTAATCCAAGCAGCCGAAGATGCCAGGCGAATACTCCTGGAGCTGGCTGCGCCGGTGCTGAACGTCGAACCGGACGCGTTGGATACTGAAGACGGCTGGATATTTGTTGTTGATGAGCCTGAGCGCAGGATTCCCTGGCGTAAGGCAACCGGCATAGTGCGCACTGTTATTGGCCAGGGCCGTTTCGAAGAGGACTTCACGCTGAGCAATTTTCTCATAACCTTCGTCGAGGTGGAGGTAGATACTGCGACGGGTCAAGTAAAGTTGATGAATGTCGTCAACAGTACCGACTGCGGTCAGATTATATCCCCCACTGTTCTGGAAGGACAGTTACACGGCGCCCTGGGGTCAGCGGGCTTAGACACAGCGATATTCGAGGGTAACGTGCTGGATATCGATACCGGGCGTATGCTCAACTCCAACCTCATAGACTATAAATGGCGAACCTTCAACGACCTACCACCATTTACGAACGTAATTCTGGAGACACCTATACCCAGCCACCGTTTTCATGCTATTGGCGTTGGCGAGATAGCTACCTCACCTGGACCAAGTGCCGTACTTATGGCGGTCTATAACGCCATTGGCCGAAGGATAATGGACTATCCGTTCACTCCGGACAAAGTCCTTAATGCGCTGGGCAAGATTAAGTAGTCTTGAATTGCTCCCATAAAGGATACCGGTTCTTAAGGATGACACTCTTTAAGCTAGAGTTACTGGTATTCTAGCCCCAGGAGGGGGGATATCATGGAAAGACAAATAGAGAACCAACTAGATCAAACTATGGCATACATTGTTTAAGAGGGGGAGAAAGGGAAATTAAAGCGAGACGTCTTTTTCATAGGCAATTCAGGTTATGGCTGCAAAAGATCAGATACTGTTACACCTTGAAAAAAGAAAAGGGGACTGGATTTCTGGTGAATCGTTAACCAGGAAACTGGCGGTTAGCCGATCAACCATTGAAAAACATATCTCTCAGCTCATGAACGATGGCTATCCTATAGAATCCTCTCCGAAAAAGGGATATCTCCTGCAAAAGACTTGGGACGTGCTGACACCACGTGAAATACGAGACGGTCTGGAGACTAAGGTGCTCGGCAAGAGAGACATTGTGTATTTCACCGAAGCAGATTCCACCAATACCAAGGCAAAAGACCTGGCAACCAAGCACGCACCTGAAGGAGCCCTGGTTCTCTCTGAAAAGCAGACAAGAGGAAGGGGCAGGAATGAAAGAAATTGGTTTTCTCCATCCCGAGATGGGATTTATCTTTCTCTTATTTTGAGGCCGACTATTCCCCCTCGGGAGGCACCAATGTTAACGCTGTTGACCGCGGTTGCAGTCGCTGAGGCCCTCCTTTCCCTGACCAGGTTGAAAATCGCTATCAAGTGGCCCAATGATATCCTCGTCGGTGGGAAAAAACTGGCTGGCATTCTTACAGAAATAGGTACTCAAGAGGACAGCACAGACTATGTTGTAGTAGGCTTAGGCCTGAATGTTAACACACCACGGTTCCCTGATGATATCAGAGACAAGGCCACCTCTATTCTCATTGAGACAGGAAAACGGTTGTCACGGGTTAGGATAATCAGGGAATATCTGAAATGGTATGAGGCATATTATGAGGTATTTAAGAATATCGGGTTTGAGCCTATCAGGAAGCGATGGAGGGAACTTACCAATATGATTGGGCAACAGATTAGCGTACAGATGATTGATAAAAGATACAGCGGAGAGGTACAGGATATTGACAAAGATGGTGCGTTAATCATCACGGACAGAACCGGCAAGTCTCACAGGATAATTTTTGGAGATGTGACTGTGATCTAACTAAATTACTCTGTCAGCTGGTCCTTTCCGCTTTGACAGCGAGCTCTGCGGCTATGGCAGCCTCAATCCCTTGTCTGTGGTCTACCTTGGCCAATACCAGCGCACCAAACAAGAAGAAGACAAGAATCGAGATAATGCTCAACCTGCTTGAGCCTGTTAACTGCCCTACTACAGCAAAGAGTGCGGGCCCAATGATGCCTGCAAATTTACTGCTCACATTGTAGAATCCAAAGAATTCCGCCGATTTTGATGGCGGCGTCATGGAAGCATACATGGATCGACTCAGGGCCTGAGACCCACCCTGAACCATTGAAACCAACAAAGCCAGAACCCAGAAATGGGCTGGTTTTTGCATGAAATATCCCAGAATGACGATACCGGCATAAACACATAAAGCCAGAAGGATTGAGTTTTTTGTCCCTAATTTCTTGGGCAACCTCCCAAAAAATGCTGTGCAGGGCACACCAATAAACTGTACCATTAAAATTGCCCCAATGAGGTGAAATTTACTGATCCCAATTTCCGCTCCAAAGATCACAGCCATGATTATTATGGTTCCTATCCCATCATTATAAAGCCAGAATGCCACGAGAAACTTTATTAACTCCTTGAACTTCGTAATCTCTCCAAATGTTTTTCTCAGCCGCTGATATCCGGCAACCAAAGGGTTCATGCTTTCATCTCGTGTAACGAGTGTAAAGGGTTCAGGGACATTTTTCAAAAGAGGTATAGAGAACAGAGCCCACCACAGAGCAACGGTGAGAAAAGATATCCTCGAAGCCCATTGAGCATCTGGAATGCCAAAAAAATCAGGTTTCATTATCATAAGAAGATTAAGGGCCAAAAGGATCCCGCCACCCAAATATCCATACGCGTATCCCTCTGCGGAGACCCTGTCGATTTCCTCTGCCCTTGCCACATGAGGCAATAAGCTATCATAAAAGATATTGGCACATCCAAAACCCACTCTTCCAAATATGTAGACAAGCGATGCATAAAACCACATACCCTTACCTACGCCAATCAGGAGTGCCGTTGCTAAGATCCCAAGAACAGCAAACCCACCAAGAAACCTCTTCTTGGCACCAGAATGGTCACCGATTGCACCCAGTATTGGTGCCGTGATCGCAATAATCAACATAGCTATCGTGTTTGAATAGCCCCAGTAGCTGGTCGCGGTTGTTTTATCCAGAGTGGAGCCTGCAACTGAACTGTAGAATTCTGGAAGCACTGCTGCCATAATGGTCGTGGCAAAGGCGGAATTGGCCCAGTCATACATCTTCCAGCTTCTCAGAATTCTTTTATGATCCTTGTGTATTTTGGTGGCGTTCATCGATACTTTAGATGCCTTCCTGTTATTAACAACTGACAACAATCGGCTAACAGCTTTTCTTTTTTTCCCTTTACACAAAATTACCCCTACCATATACTCCCAACAGCTAACAAGGCAAATTACCGCTACCTCGCAAGCTGCATGCCACCTAGGGAAGCGAACATGGGCAAAGAGCCAAAAGACAAAAAAGTAGATACCCTATCAGGCGAAAAAATAGATCGGATCCTGCACGACATCGAGGCCGCCCGGAGCCAGAAAACCACACCCGAAGAGCTTCTTCTGATGGTCTCCTCCTATTTAGAGAAGGAGCCTTTCCTTACGATTCCCTTAATCGAGGCCCTAGTAAGGGTTCCCAATGCTGAAACCGCCCAACTCCTTTGTGGAATGCTGGCCGGAGCGGAAGAAAAGTGGGTTGCCAAGTCCATAAAGAGAACGCTCTACAAACTGCGGCAGAGGGGCGTCAGGTGGGAAGAAAAACCCTCAAAAGGTGAACCTGTCCTCAGACCTCCGAAACCTGCTGAACCTGAGGGATACCTGGGCACAATTGATTCGACAGGAAGTAGGATAATCGTGATTGCCAAGCCTCAACCTCTTAGAGGGCTTCTGGTAGTTATTAGCATAGTGAATGACCTGGAAGGAATACAACAGTTTAACCTTAAAGAATTCAGTAAAAAGGGCTTTAAGGAATTTGTGAAAGGCTCTCTTTCTTCGGTAGATTTTCCTATTGTTGACACCCCTGGAGCTTACTGCATTCATCTTCTTAAAGAGGCCTCTTCTCTCCACCAAAGGCTTTCCAAGCCCCTTCCCCAGGGATATCGTGAGGCCGAAAATGAATTTAAGAATAGTACCTGGGATGACCCTTCCCCAATCATTTATCAATTTATAAAGGAAGATGAGGTGAAAGACCGGGTGCATCTTCTAAAGGAATCCAGCAGACTGCACGAGATCATGCCCTTTTCCACATGGCACCTAGGCGGCCAGGAGGTGGAACAATATGCCTCCAGCATCACCGAGGCACATCAAAGCAAAATTGTGCTCAGACCTGATCAAAAAGAAGCCCGCCTCAATTCCATTTACAGGGATGCCCTGGAGGAGCTTTTCCCGGATGACATGAGACTCCGTTGGAAAAGACGGCTGGAGGAAATGGCGTATATCCTGCTTAAAACAGGAAAAGAAGAGGAGGCAAGGCTAGCTGTGAGCGCTGCAATAGATCTACAAAAGCCCTTTAGCTCTATTGACCCCAACCCCTTTATCTGGAACCTCCTGTTGAAATCTCTATACATCCTGATTGAGGGTGATTACGAGGATAAACAAAAAAAGGAAAAGACCTCTCTAATCGTCACTCCTTAATGGGCTGTTGCCGAAATCCCTTTTCTCTCAGTCTAAAACGTTTTTTGACAAATCTAAAGCTCCCTCCAGGCGATGTCAAAACTCGCCTTTAGGGCTCAAACAGTTGACATCGCTTATCTTCCACTTCGCCAAGATTTGTTTGCAAAAAACGTTTTAATGACCGTTCAAAGGAATTTCTGTTTCGGCAACAGCCCGTGAATGCCCGACACCATGCCTATTTTGAGTTGACTTCCGTAAGGACTGCTGCTATTCTTCAAACGTAACTTAACACAGTATGCTAAATCTAATAATCATTTAATGGAAGACCCTCTACTACAACAAATCGGCTTCTCTACACCTCAGCACCTAAGACATTTCACAACCACCATATCTTCCTTCCCCAAGAAGAAATGTACATTTACATAAAGCTCGTAGCTATAGTTTTGTTGTTTTTTCTTTCAGGATTTTTTTCTTCATCTGAAATCGCCTTTTTTTCACTCAGTAAGGTCAGGCTGCGTCGAAGGAAAATCCGAAAAGGTTCAGGTTTCAAACATATATTGGACCTCCTGAAAAACCCAAGCACGTTTCTCAGTACGATACTTATCGGAAACGAGATCGTTAATATATCTATTTCAGTTGTGACGGCAGCGCTTGTTTATTCCATTGCAAAGGATCTCATGACTGATAGGTTTCTTCCTTTTTGTGCCATGGCAGTAACGGTCCCTGTGCTGTTGCTGTTTGGGGACATAGTACCCAAAACCATAGCTGTGAAATTTCCTGAAAAGATAGCGCTCTTTAACGCCTATCCTCTCCATCTTTTTTCAACGGTAATAGCGCCGGTGAGATATCTGCTCAATTCTGCTGCAAAGGTATTTATAGGCGTCTTTGTGAAAGACCCGACAAAACAGCCCCTCGATTCGGTAAATATCGATGAGGGTATCTTCAGATCAATGGTAGATATCGGCAGCAGGGAGGGAACTGTTGAGCCTGGCGAGCGCGATTTAATTCACAGGACGTTTCGTCTGGACGACATATCCATATCCCAGATAATGGTACCATGCGACAGGATCGTTGCAGTACCTCTGGACATCAGTGAACAGGCATTTATGGAAATTATCGAAACAAAAAAATTCTCACGCTACCCAGTTTATGAAAAGAATCTTGACCAGGTTACCGGCTTTGTCCATGCAAAAGATCTCCTGCGTCTGAAAAGTGCCGGAGCCGGCAAAAGGCATCTGAAAATAAAGGCTATTTTGCGAAAACCAACCTTTGTCCACGAGAGCAGAAACGTACTGTCTGTCTTACTTCAATTTCAGAAAAACAAAAGCCATATTGGGATAGTAGTGGACAATAAGGGGAAAACAGCAGGAATGGTTACCCTGGAAGACATCCTTGAGGAGCTTTTCGGCGAGATAATGGATGAAACTGATAAAGAGGGCAACAGCAATGCTTGAGGTTCTCGTTTGGACATTTGTCATCCTTGTCTGCATATTCTGTGAGGGCTTCTTCTCAGGGACAGAAATTGCCATGGTTTCTGTGGACCGGGCGCGCATAAAGGCCCTTGTGGAACAGGGCTCCAAGAGGGAAGCTTTGGTAGACGCTGTACTCCAGACTCCGGAAAAGTTTTTCTCCACAATACTGCTTGGCACCAATATCTGTGTGGTCCTGAGCAATGCAATTGCAACATTTTTGATTATTACTCACCTTGGAGAACAATATAAGTATATAACCATACTCATCATGACCCCGATTGTCCTCATTTTGGGCGAAATAGTCCCAAAAACCGTGTATCGCTACCATGCTGAGCAGATAGCCCCATATCTGGTTTATCCTCTCAAGGTCATGTCCATAATCTTTTATCCCTTTGTGGTAAGCCTGGCATGGGTGACAAGACTTTTTGTGAAGCTTTTTGGCATGGAAACCGCCAAGTTCAGGCCCCACACGACGAAAGAAGATCTCGAAAACTACCTGGATATGTGGAATATAGACAGCAGTCTGAGAACGGCTGAGAAGAAGATAGTGGAACGCATATTTGATTTTTCTGAGACCGAAGTGGAAGACATCATGATACCGCTCGTCAATGTAGCGGCACTGGAACTGCAAGACAGCATCGACAAGGCTATAGCTCTTGCCCAGAAAACCGGTTACTCAAGAATACCGGTACATTCAGAAGAAGCCTATAATATCATGGGTATTGTTCATGCCTTTGACCTGCTGACTGCCCAGCAAAAAACGCAGACACTTAAGGACATAATGCGTCCCGCCCCCTATGTCCCCAACACCGCGCCTGTTGACGAGCTTCTGAAGCAGTTGCAAACTGAGGGGAACAGCATTGCTATAGTGGTTAATGAATATGGTGGTACCATAGGCATTGTTACCATCGAAGACATACTTGAGGAGGTTGTTGGAGAAATATATGATGAGTACGACAGAGAAGAGCATTTTTTTGTAAGAATTGGAAAAAAGAAGTACCTTGTGAATGCCCGCATGGAGATAGATGAGCTGAACGATCATCTCAAATTACAACTTCCCAAGGATGACTACGAAACTGTTGCCGGTTTTCTCCTAAAGCATATGGAACGGATACCCCGGATCGGGGAAAGTTTTGAGTTTGGCAACCTGAAATTTATTATCACGCAGGCTGACAAGCGCTCTATCAAGGAAGTATCAATTACCATCTCTGATTTACCGGAAAAAAGTGATAGTGAAGTACCCCACCCACAGGGCCAGGCGTCTTAAAACAGTTCCAGCTGCTTGGGAGACTCTTCTTGTTCACGATGATACTTAATATATTTCCTAATCACCCCTGTTGGTACCTTGTCGCCAACTGTTCGGGCAAAATATCCATCTTCCCATATTTCAAGATCTCTGCTTATGTAGACCCCTAGAGACCCCTTAAGCCATGGATCCCCCATCAACGGTAATAACATCTCCGGTAATAAAGTCAGAAAGATCGGAAACCAAAAACAGCACCGCACCGACCACGTCACCTGTTTCGGCAATCCTGCCCATGGGGATTGTTTTTATGATCTCGCTATAAATGCCTTCATTACTCCATAACGGTTGGCTGAATTTGGTTTTTATCATAGCGGGAGCAACCGTATTTACATTTATTTGGTCCGGGGCCAACTCAACGGCCAGAACCTTAGTTAACATCTCCAGTCCGGCCTTGGCCACACAGTAGATCCCCATACCCCTGCTGGCCTTCCGGGCCGCAATAGAGGATATATTGACAATCTTTCCACCCCCTACCCTTTTCATAAGCTTAACTGCTTGAGAGCTGACAAGAAAAGCACTCTTGAGGCTTGTTTCAAGGATCTTGTCCCACAAACCCTCATCAGCCTCTACCACAGAGGGTGTCAGGATGTTTGTGCCCACATTATTAATGAGGATATCAAGTCTCCCAAACCGCTCATCTAAAGCATGAAAAAGGGCCTTAACCTCATCTGATTTGCCAACGTTGGCTACCTTGGTCATCGCATCCAGACCGCGGTTAGTGAATTCCTCAACCGCTTCATCCAGACTCTCCTTTTTTCTGCTGCAAATGGCTACCTTCACACCCTTTTCTGCCATTGCTAAAGCAATATCTCTGCCGAGACCCCGGCTTCCTCCCGTGACCAACGCCACCTTTCCCGACAAATCAATGTCTTTTTCTGCCATTTTGTTCTCCTTATGTTCTCACAAAAACTCTAAATTCTATGCCTCTTCCTCTGCCAACTAGATAAGCAAAAAAAATACCACCTGCCCAGGAAAATCTTTCAGTTTCTCAACAAACTCGGAAAAACGTTTTATTATTTCTCCCTTACCAGCCATCTCTCACCGTCGGCTGAAATGATTTTGACCGGAAAATGAAAAACACCCATAATCGCCAACTCCTTCTATTCTAAGATCAATCCCTATAGATTCTCCCAAAAAATCAGCCGCCCAGGTACGCCTTCTTCACCTTCTCATCTGAGGCCAGATCCTTGGCCAGACCGGAGAGGACAATCCGTCCATTTTCCAACACATAGCCACGATCTGCTATCTGGAGAGCCGCATAGGCGTTCTGCTCAACCAACAAGATGGTCGTGCCTTGGTCATTGATCGTCTTTATGGTATCGAAAACCAACCGAACCAGTTTGGGGGCCAGGCCAAGACTGGGCTCGTCTAACAACAGGAGACGAGGCCGGGACATAAGCCCTCGTCCGATCGACAGCATCTGCTGCTCACCCCCGGACAGAGACCACCCGAGCTGGTCCTTTCTTTCCCTCAATTGTGGAAAAAGCTGAAAAACATTCTCCAGTTCCCTCTGATAACTCTCTCCCCGTTTCCTCCAAGAGGAGGTGGCAACTTCCAGATTTCCAAAAACGGTCAAACCGGGGAATATACGACGCCCCTCGGGCACATGAGAAATACCCCTGGACACGATCTTTTCTACTGCCATCCTCTCGATGTTTTCTCCCACAAATATAATCGACCCCTGTTTGGGCCTGTTCAGGCCTGAAATCGTCTTGAGGATCGTGGATTTTCCCGCACCATTGGCGCCGATCAAGGTCACGATCTCCCCGGTGTTGACCTCAAAATCTACATCTTCCAAGGCTCGAACATTCCCATAGTAGACATCGATCTGCTCTAATTCAAGCATATTGCCCCTCTTCCCCCAAATAAGCCTCTATCACTTTGGGATCATTCTGAATCTCCTCCGGGGTACCTTCGGCTATCTTGGCCCCGAAGTCGAAGACAGTCACCTTATCCGATATGCTCATAACCAACCTCATATTGTGCTCTATGAGAATTACCGTAATGCCTCGATCGCGAATCTGCCTTATCAGATCAACGAGTTCCAGGGTTTCTGCCTCATTCATCCCGGCAGAGGGTTCATCAACCATGATGAGTCTCGGTTCAGTGGCCAGAGCTCTCGCGATTTCCATCAACCGCTTTTGACCATAAGGCAGGTTTTCCGGATCCATGTCCTTTCTGCCGGCCAGACCCACAAATTTCAGAGCCGCGGTTGCGCTATCCACGATATTTCCCTCCTCTTTCCGCGCAATCCCTGTTTTGACAATGGTGGAAAAAAAGTTCACAGGGCTTCGTACATGTCCGGCCACCATCACGTTTTCCAGAATGCTCAGTCCTGTGAAGACCTGTATGTTCTGGAAGGTTCGGGCAATTCCGCGCCGAGTAATGACGTGTGGCGAAAGTCCAGTAATATCTTCTCCAGCAAAAGAGATTTTTCCTCTTGTGGGCCGATAAACACCGTTTATCACATTCAAAATCGTTGTCTTGCCCGCGCCGTTGGGACCAATGAGAGCGCGAATCTCACCTTCTTCAACCTGGAAATACACATCGGACACGGCGCTCAATCCCCCAAACATCATGAGCAAGTTTTCGACGTTCAGAATTGTATTCAACTTATCCTCCTTACGATGCCGCTACGATTGATATCGCGCCCAGATCCGCTTGGCTAAACCTACCAAACCGTACGGCATAAAGATCATGACTAGAACTATACCCGCTCCGTAAATGATCATGTAATACTCTCTGATGAAACGCAGCCACTCTTTCAAGAATACTAAAAACGTAGCCCCGACTACCGGACCGGCAATAGTGCCTGAACCGCCGACTAAGCACATGGTTAGAATATCCACTGATAGCATAACTTGAAAAACCTCCGGGCTGATGGTTTTCATGTAGCTGGCATAAAGCCCCCCGGCCAGTCCGGCGAAAAATCCAGACAAACCGAAGTTTATCAGCTTGTTACTCTTTGGGTTCACCCCCATCACTGTAGCCGCCAGTTCACCAACCTTCAGGGCCAACATGGAACGTCCATACTTGGAATGGCGCAACCTCGATGTCACGACCATACATAAGAGGATACAGAATAAGACCAGATAGTAGTAGGAAAAACGGGTGTCAAAGGTCCAGGGACCCAGGGTGGGCACCGGGATATCGATTACACCATTTGCCCCGCCTGTCACCTCTTTCCAGTTTAGGATAATCAGGCGAACGATCTCACCGAATCCAAGGGTGATCAAAACGAAGTAATGGCCGACCATGCGAATTGCCGGAAAGCCGAGTAAAACCCCGACTATTGCAGCACCGATTCCCGCAAGGAAGAGAGCTGGGAAAAAATTGAACCCAAAGACCATCATCATGCCGGCAGTAACATAAGCGCCAACAGCGAAAAACCCGGCATGCCCGATAGAAATAAGACCCAAGAACCCATGAGTAAAATTAAGGCTATAGGTGAGAATGGTGAAAATGCCAGCCAGGTTAAAGATGTTCATGTAATACCGTGAGTCCCTGAAAAAGATCGGCAGTATCACTGGTATCACCAAAAGCACCGAGGCAAGGAGTATCTTTCTTTTTTCCAAAGTCATTCTCATCCCCCGTCCTTATAACCTTTCAGCAATCTTCTCTCCGAAGAAACCCTGGGGCAAGACCATGAGGACCGCGATCAAGATAAGAAAAGAGATCACGTCCTTATATTCTGATGTCAGGTGGGAGGCGACCAGAACCTCGGTGACACCAAGAAACAGCCCCGCAACCACAAGCCCGGGGACGCTGCCGAACCCACCGATCACAATGACAATAAAGGCCTTGAGGATAATATACAACCCAATGTCCGGCTCCAGGAACCAGATCGGCGCCAGCAAAAATCCTGCTATTGATGCCAGCCAGGCCGCTAAAACAAAGGTCAACACAATCATCCACCGTACTTTTATGCCCATGAGTCGTGCCATCTCTTGATCCTGGGCGGTGGCTTCCAGCTTGCGCCCAATTGAGGTCCGGGCAAAGAAAAGATATTGTCCAATGAAAACAAAGGCCGTGACCAAGACGATCAGCACATTATGCTGAGGGAGCACAACTCCTCCAATGTTTAAGATACCGTCCCCCACAAATGAATTTACCTTCAGGGCATCCGGACCCCAGATTGCAAGGGCGCCGTTTCTGAGCAAAACACTCATGCCGATGGAGGCGATAATCACAACTACGACGGGTCGGTGCCTCATGGGGTAATAAGCGAATTCATTGTAAAATATGCCCAGCAGGGTCATGGCCACCAGCGAGAAGATCATGGCAGCCCACAGAGGAAAACCTAGCCATACCGAAGCCGCGAACCCCAAATACCCACCGAACATAACCAACTCACCGTAAGCAAAATTGACCGCGCCCACTGCATTATAGATGAGCACAAAGCCGAAGCTGACGAGGGCATAGATACAACCTATTGCCACACCACTAATAATCTCCTGAATAATCATATCCCACTACCTGAAAGTGCTTTAAGAAACCAAGGACTGCTCCCAAAACCAGCTGAATCCCGGGGAGAGAACACTCCCCGGGATCGTAGAGTCCTCTACTTAGGGTTAAGATCGTACTTCTTGACAAGCCGAGGTACCACCCTGCCATCCTTCCAGCTGTACTGCACGATGATGGCGAAATGAGCTCCGTTTTGCTCCTTGTCAAAGACGTACTGGCCGGCCAAGCCCTGAAATCTGTTCTCTCTCAACCACTTGGCAATCTTAGCCCGATTCGAACCCGCGGCCTTGATCGCACTGAAAACGAAGTTGGCACCATCATAGTAAAGGATCGCAAAGGAATCTGGTTTTGTCTTGAATCTTTTAACATACCTTTTTGTCCAGGCCTGGATCTTGGGGTCAGGGTCATAGTTAGGCAGGGCAGCTGCCTCTACGTAGACCCCATCCATGGCTGGGCCCACCAACTTGTGAATGTGGGGCATGGTTGCCGCTGAGGAAGCCACATGCGGCACTTGGATGCCAAGATCGCGCTGCTGCTTTAGGATGATGGCGGTATCCGCCGGATGGGCTTGGGAAATGATCACATCCGGGTTCGCCCGTTTTATGGACATGAGTTGGCCGGTCATATCTTTGTCATCCTTATTATGCCAGGTTACGATCACTGGTTCCAGACCGAGCTCCTTGAGTGTTTCCAGGATGAGCTCATGACCAGATTTACCGTATTCCGTGGTTACGCACATGACCGCTACCCGCTTGGCCTTCAGTTCCTGGACCGCAAACATGGTGTAGGCCCGCTTGGTAATGCCATCATGAGGGTAAAGGCGAAAGTACCACGGGTTATTCTTCTGTGTCAGGGCCCTTGTCCCTGAGGTGCTCAACAGAGGGACGCCCTCCTTTTTCACCTCCGGGAACAGCGCGAACAATTGGAAGCTCCAGATGGGGCCGAGAATAGCACAGACATCCTTCCCAAGAACTCGATCCAACGCGGTCATGGCCATGGTGGTGGAGTCGGCCGTATCCTCCACGATGAGATCAATCTTTTTTCCGTTGATTCCCCCCCTTGCATTCCATTCCTCAGCCGCCAAAATTGCAGAGTTGATCTGGCGCTGGCCTAGCGGAGCAAGGCCTGTGGTCAAAGAATGTATGGCCCCAACCTGAATATCTGCCAGGCTGAGACTTACGCAGCCGAGCACCAATCCTAAAGCCAAAATAGCGCCCCCTAAAACCTTACCTGAATGTTTCATGGTGCACCATCCTTTTTGTTTTCTAGGTTTACGTTTCGTCTTACGGCTTGCCTAGAATCTATTCCTCTAAGACAGCCACGGCTTCGATTTTCAGCATCAGATCCTTATTGACCAAGCCTTTCACCTCGACCATGGTACTGGCTGGAAAAACACCCTTGAAGTACTCTGGTCTCAAGGCAGCCACCCTGGGAACTGGGAGACTTATTAGGCAACAGGAGGTTTTTTTTACTAGCTATTGAATAATTTTCTCTCTGCTATCCTTGAGGGTGTAAGCCTTCGATATGTTAATATATAACATTGGTGCAGAAATTGCTTAACGTTCATAGTAAAACCAAAATGAACCCTTTAGTTTTATTATACCCTAAGGAAAACTATTATGTCATGTTAGCGATCATAAATAATTGCAATGCACCCTCTGCACTAACGTGCCCTTCATAATATTTTTGCACGAAACGAGCACTATTGCTCTTTCTTTTTTTGACCATAATGTATAACATCTTGCCACCCTCAAATACAAATCTCAGAGCGTTTGAGAGTGAAACCGAGGAGACCGATAGGCTAAGAACCTATCTTGGCATCCATCCACGGCAACACCGAAATAGTCTTTGGAGGGAAAATGTTTAAATTCGCAGTAGCAATTCTATTCTGTTTAATGGCGATCTTTATGGTCACAACATCAGGGGTATCTGGGAGCGAGGAAACGATTGAAAAGGTAGCAGAAAAAACTCTGCAATCACCAAATGGTGAAATGGGGATAATGTTGTAGAGATACAAAAGGTGGGTCGGCTGGTGAAAATGTGCCGAACAGCCAAAAGCATTTGAAAAGAATATTTCTCTCAGATAGCTGCAGAAAACGGGCGGGCGAGAGATAACGGTACAAAAACTAATATCATATGTACTTCACAATAAAACCCTGATCTCTCTGATATGTGTGATTGGCATAGCGGCGGTTTCATATGGCATGCTCAACGATAGCAATCTGGTCTTTATTATCGGACTCGTGTTTATCATCAGAGGCTACCTTGGCCTTCATATCCAGACCACGGTTAGTGAATTCCTCAACTGCTTCATCCAGGCTCTCCTTTTTTCTGCTGCAAATGGCTACCTTCACACCCTTTTCTGCCATTATGTTCTCCTTTTTTGAATCTGAAAGTATTTATTTTGGTAAGCAATATTGATTGCTAAAAGGAGCCGATATCCGATGGTACTCGGGATTATATCGTTCTTGCCCCACTTCTCTGTTAACTTCACACCTAAGACCCAGTGCACGTCTCGTCCTCTGTAAACACCCAAGACACCTTATGCATTTTTTAATTTTCTTTTCTTGCCCTTTAGCCACCTTATTAACCCACTCGGGATCAGCAATAAGGGGACGACAAAGAGATACCATATCAGTCTTCCCCTCTCTTAATGCATTCTCTACATTCTCAGGATTATGTATCGCTGGTGTTATTACAGGTATTTTCACTGTTTTCTTCATTACCTCCGCCTCAGGCAGCATGGTACTATCTTCTTCAGGTACATACCACTTCACTGCTTCCCAGCAACCCGATGTAAGATGGATATAATCCAGACCGGATTCCTCTCCTACCTTTGCTATTCGACTGGATTCCTCTACAGTAAGTCCATCGGTCATATGCTCGTTACCGGTTAAGCGAACACCGATAACAAAATCGGAACCGACCTGAACCCGTGATTTAATTATTGCGTTACGGAAGATCCTAGTTCTGTTTTCGAAGTTACCTCCGTATGCGTCAGTGCGGAGATTAGTACGAGGCGAAAGAAAATTATCACCCAGATAGCCATGGGCAAAATGTAGTTCTGCCCCATCAAATCCGCACTCCTTCATCAACCGTATAGTCTTGGCATAGGCGTCCTCAATCCATTCAATTTCCTCGATAGTTAACTCATCAGGTTCCGGGATGTCCTTGTACCTGTCCCAAAGGGAAGGAATGCCTTTCCTGACTTCGTATTCCTTAGATCGCTTGGGTATATTCTCCGGTGGTATTTTCACAATTGGTAATCGAGAAGGGGCCTTTGATTTAGTTCCTGGTGCCGTCTGTCTTCCAACGCCACCTGCTAAAACCTGACCAAAAGCTTTGGCGCCAAAAGCATGGATCGTTTCAACGATCTCATTCCATAGTGGAATATGTGCTTTCTCTGAAAGAAGCGTGAAAAGTACGTGTGTTGGACTACCAGGAAAAAGGTTTACAGCCGGTGGAGTAACCAGGAGCCCAACGCCGCCTTTGGCACGAGCAGCAAGGAATGAAATTAACTGCTCATTTGGATACCCAGCTTGAGTATAATTGGTGGTTACCGGCGCCATTGCCAGCCTGTTCTTTAGCTCAATATTACCAATTCTGATTGGTTTAAACATCTCGGTATATGCCGTTTGATCCATCTTATTATCCTCCTTTGCTTCCATCTGTATCGACTTCAAAGCCAAAGCATATGATAGACGTCAACAGGCTTATTCCATAAAACCCCTTTTTTGCAGATCTCTGAAAACATCCTGCAGATCAATTTCCATAAGGGTTTCTTCTGAAGGTATCCCTGTTTGAATATCCCAGCCTCGCTCATCATAGTAATCGTCAAGCAGTTTCTCGCAGTCTTCCCTAGAAAGAGGTGTTCCAAAATAGTCACACAGTACCATGGTGCCCCTATCGATCGTCTCCAGCGGCTCAAACCACCGATCTGGGAACACATCATCCTTCCGCGAGAAGCCCACTCTTACATTTAATGCCTTATACAAATTGTAGCAGCGTCTTATGGCTGTTTTCAACTCCGCGAGAGAGGTTTCAAATCCGGTGACAGCCGAGTATGCCTCAGACCAGTCCTCGCCCTTGAAGAAATTATCCACTCTGCCCCTCAGGCACCCCATACCCACTGAGTTCATGAAGGCAACCCAGTCTTCGGCATAGGAACACAACCGGGCTATGTTAAAATAACCAGATCGCGGAAATATCCGCTTCAAGGCCTCCTTGGGGACACCCCTGTCCTCAAGCCAGTCCCTATATCCTTTAGGATCAGCATCTTTTGACATATACAACGTACTCGCTCCCTGGGGTGCGTGGGCGCCCCGCGGGTTCACTACCTGGTTGAACTCGGCGCTGCTGAGCCGATTGATTCGAGGATCGTACAGGGGCTCCATTCCCTTGACGTGAACCGCATACCTTTCGCAGCCCCGACCAATGTCCTGGATGGCTTTCTTATATCCCTGCGAGAGAATCCCGCCGAGTCCTTCGTGCTTGTCTGCCTGCTCGGCCAGATACATGGTGGTCTCAAAGTCGTGCTTGAGCTCCACCCCACCCGTATCCTTTTTGGTTAAGATCCCCCGTTCATAGAGCTCAACTGCCCAGTCAATGAGTGCCGTATAGGAATGGATGCACAGGCCGGTGCGCTGGAAAACCTCTTGTGCCTTGACATTCTTCTCGTAGCTGCCTACCTGACAGCGGGCCGCCATATGGACAACCCGCCCATAAAACGATGAAACCCAGGCCTCGGTACCGGTATACTCGCCCTTCTTCACCTTTACGTGATCCTTGCACCCCATCGGACAGGTGGGATCCGAGATCCTTCCGGCGTTGATATTCTCCAGGTAGTAGTCGGTGTTGTAAAGTCGGTAGGCCTCTTCGGTGGGAAACCGGCTCGTCCAGTTGTTCATCGACATTCCGTGGATATCGGCCCAGAAAACAAACCCATCCATAGTTCCTAGATCAAGAAGCTTTTGCCGATCTGGGTAGCTCTCAAAGCGCTGCTGGATCATGCGCGTCCGCTCTATCAACCGCTTGGGATCAGCGACCCTAATTCCCTTGTTTCCATGAGCAACGAACGCCTTGAGGTTCTTTGAGCCCATGATAGCCGGAAGGCCGCCCTTTCCCCAGGAAGTGCACTTATCGATGAGGCAGATGGTGGTATTGACCAGGCGCTCGCCGGCCGTTCCCATGGCAATGACGGAGTAGTGGCGCCCGTGTTTTTCCCACAGCATATCGGTAGTCTCATAGGTATCCTTGCCCCACAGATCACTGGCATCACATATTTGAACGTCGTCGCCATTGATCTTGATGTACACTGGTTTTTTGGCTTTTCCCTTTATAATCACCTCATCGTAGCCGGAGAGCTTCACGTTGATACCGAAATCACCGCCGGCAGTTCCGGGGGATATGGTCCCTGTAGATGGCCACTTACTCATCACAGAATGCTTGTTGGATGCAGGTGCTGCCGTACCAACCATAGGCCCCATACCCATGAAAATCATATTATCAGGGGAGTAGGGATCCACTGTGGGGTCCAAGAGGTCCCATGCGAACTTGCAATTGAGCCCGAAGCCACCTAAGAATTTCCTGGCCATATCCAGATCGAGGGGCTCCTTCTTGATCTCTTCTTTTGTTAAATCAATATACAGTACCTGTCCTGCATAACCTCCTGCTCTCATCACATAACTCCTTCTCTAAATTGTTCTGCTTGGATCATTTATAGACGATCTCGAATATTCTGCCTAAGTTCTCTGCCCCCTTGAGCCGTGTCTTTATTCCCCACTCATCCATGGGCAGAAACTCGATGGCATCATAGAGACAGGATTTCACGCACTCGGGGTCACCGCCGCACAGGTCGCACTTCATGGCGCAGCCCTTTATGTAGTGATACAGCACCCCACCGAGGGGGCAGGCGATCACGCAGGTCTTGCAGCCCACGCACAAATCCTCGTTGACCACAAGCGCTCCTGTCTCCTCATCGCGAGAAATCGCCCCCATCACGCAGACATCTGCGCATATGGGATCATGGCACTGCTGGCAGACAACCGGGATATTCTCGTTAGTTCCGCCACCATTGGTTTTCATGATCCCAATGCGAGATAGGCTTAGGTTACATTCACTATCATGAACTAAGGAACAGATCATTTCACATGCATGGCATCCGGTACACCTTTCCGGATGAAGAACTAGTGCTTTTTCTTCCATTCCTCCCCCTCACTGCTTCTTATTCAGTTAATTTGTTTTAAAAAACGGCCTGACGCGGTGCAACCATGGCCTGCGACACATCAGCTCTTCATTGTCAAACATCCTCAGCAGTCCAGTGATACTTCTGCCTTGAACCATAGTGCTCCACAGCAGGCCCACATCCCTCGTTATATTAATAAATTGACCGCCCATACACCGATCCCCAACAACCACTAGCCGATAGTACCTTCCATTTTGCTCACGCTCAATGATGGAAAGATCGGTTAGGCTTCCCCGGAGGGCTGGGATATCCCTAAATCTACATAAGGTCTCCTCGGTAAAGCCAAATCCAGCAACATGATTGCCAAAGACGTCTACATTCAAGATATTCTGGGAGCCGGGATAGTCTTTGGTTCCCCCCAAACAGTTATGAGCCGCCACCGCACCCTGGCGATTCGCATTGTGCCAGAAGAGATTGAGGTACGGCTCTCCGGTGAGAATATCATTAGACTCCACACAGTCACCGCAGGCATAGATCCCCGAGATACTGGTTTCCATATGAGAATTAACCCTGATTCCGCCCTTCTCTCCTATGCTGATGCCCGCCTGTTTGGCTAACTCCACCTGCGGGCGCATCCCAATTGCCCATATCAGGGTATCACACTCCAACTCCCGCTTATCGGTCACCACACCTTCGACCTGCTCCCCACCCAAAATTTCTATAGCACGCTCACCATTAAAAACCTTTATCCCCTTTTCCTCGAGCATTCCCCTCACCTTATCAGCACCCCTCTGATCCAAGCCGAGGGGCAGGATCTGATCCATCATCTCAACGATGGTTACCCCATATCCCTGAGCATGAAGAGCTATTGAGATCTCAATGCCGATCGCCCCTGCCCCGATCATCACTGCCTTTTTCCCTTTGTGCTGGATGATCGCATCGGCGTCCTGCAAGGTCTTTAGGGTGAATACACCCTTTTTGCGTTCCCCAAAGACCATGGCGCCGCTTCCCGTGGCGAGAATGAGCCTGTCGTACTGTATGGATCTTCCATCGTCGAGAGTGACGGTCCTCCCATGAGGGTAGATCTCCTTTACCTCCAGGCCAAAGTGGGTACGGATACCGAGCCGACGGTAGTCCTCATCCGTTTTTACAAAGGTGTGATGTCGAAGGATTTTGCCCGAGATGTAGTCCGGCAGGACACAGGGTGAATAGAGGGGGGTCGTTTCTCGAGCAATCATTGTCACATTGCAGCTCTCGTTCAACCGCCGTACAGTAGAAGCCGCACTGAATCCCGCGATACCGTTACCGATAACA
>JAUVXZ010000072.1 GCA_030603345.1 Pseudomonadota bacterium | reverse complement strand
TCCAAGATAGCCTCTTAGTAACGTTTTTCGAAGCACCATATCCATACAAACCTGCGATTTTTTGGCTGCTCCCAGGGAATACGTTTGACGGTAGCCTCCGCGAATCAATCCTTTTTTTGTTTCAAAGGGCGAAGAAATAGGCAACTTTTTCCTAGTACGTTGGTGAAAAACCGTATCTTTGTCCCCTCTGCCGAACCATATATCTCTCTTCATGTTATTCAATAGTCTGGTTATCCAGCCTCACTGGTTATCTCGTTTTCACTGGGGGTCATGCAAGGACCTGAAAAGTCATTTGATCCTTTTCAGATTCTGTTCCTCACGAGCGTGGTGTTTTATTTTTTTTGCGAATAGATAGAGTCAAATAGGAAGATGCTATAATCATTTGTTATTATTGAGGACCTAGGCTTCCAGAAGCTGAAGAGGATGAGCAAAACAGCTATTGATTTTGTCAAAATATTGACACTCTTTACGAAAAGGTCGTATCATATTCCTTGTCTTTCGTGTACAGGGTAATCTTTATTCAATGCTCACATTCTTGACCCTCATTCTGTGCCCATACCGTGGAAGAAGCTCAAAAATCAATAGGTTAGGTTTGGCTATGATGTGGCCCTGGGGTTCCCGGCGAATGAATGATGGTATGATAGTTGCATTTACTGGTTGTGAATTGTTCTGTATGGATTCTTTTTAAATTAGCCAAAAAGACCTTTACTGATAAGGACAGGTGATCAACATGATCTTACAGGAGAGACGATCTTATGTGAGAGGAGACTTTTCCTTCAAGGTAAAATTTAGGCTTCTGACCCGAGAGGAATACCAAGATATAAAGGAAACAAGCAACCAGTTTGGGTACCCAGACGAAGAAATAATAACTGATCTTACTGATCCTGACAAGGCAACTGCGGAAATCAGTCTGAATGCCTGTTTGATAGATTTTCTTCTTCAGATGGATGAGAAATTGGATCAGATATTGACCAAGTTATCAAAAGAAGAGGTGGACAAAGGATTCCTCGCAAAGCAGGGGATCGGAATAAATATTAGCGGCTCAGGGATGAATGTGGTGGTAGAAGAACCCGTTGAATTAGGGCAGATCATTCAAGCACATTTTGTTCTCTCAAGGATTCCCCTCGTTTTTATTGATGCATTTGGTGAAGTCCTCCGGGTTAAATCACTGGATGAGAACGGTATAGTTATTTACAACCTTGGTATAGAGTTCCTTGATCTCAAACCCAATGATTGCGAACGTATTATCGCCTGTGTATTTCAAAGGGAGAGGAAGAGTATCAGAGAACGGAAGAGTGAAGAGTGACCACCGTGGCATCCAGGCTTGAGCGGGCATTGGTGTCCATATCCGCCAAAGGTGTCATTATGTGGAGTCCATGATCCAGGCACCGGGAATGGGCGAGCGGATGTTGAGTGGGGATGTAGAGAGGATGAAAAGGGAAAATTAATAGAGGAAAACCCTTTTCTCTCTTGCCAAGTGGTATCTTTTTTAATATGCTTAATTTTTGCTAAAGAAACTGTTGAGCTGTACCGAATATGTATAAAAGAGATAAATGCGTTATGTAGCTTGTTGGCTTTATTGAGTCCATAGGGTCTTAGCAAAAAAACACTGACAACACAATGGAAGGTTTATCAATTGTAGATTTAGGAATTCAGGGATTTATCACGGACAACGGACAACAGATAGCAGAGGACAAGTGTTCCAGACGAGGAGGTTGAAAAGTGGACATAAATGAAATAAGTAACGTATACCGTGGGAAATTGGCATCGTCCAAAAAGGTGGAAAAGGGTAATGGGTTCACGCAAATCCTTGAGCAGAGGCTGGCTGAGATAAACCCAACAAACCCCCAGACCCCCCGTGGTATTAAGGCAGATATCTTGAAACAGAGTGATAGGGTTCTTAATCTCTTAGATGATTATGCAAGACAATTGGCTGATCCTGCAAAGACACTGAAAGACATTGAGCCCTTAGCAATAAGTATAAAAGAAGAGGTGGGAATTATTGAAAGCGAGGTCTCTGATAAACTCCACAACGATAAGGATCTTGAGAGGCTTATCAAAGATCTAACGGTGACCGCAAATGTAGCTATGTTTAAGTTCCATCGCGGGGATTATATTTAAGCTTCCATTTTTTCCATCAAAAGCTTGATGCATTAGTAAAAAGTTGATTTTGCTCAATCTCGTTCACAAAACACTTTTTACGAGTTTGTCAAAGCTTCAACCATTTCTTAGTCACTTTTCAATTACAGAGATACGCACCATATGGCACGAGTATTGATTATCGATGATGATCCAGTCATACTAGAGGTCATCGGTGAGATATTGAAGACTCATGGTTATCACGTTGTGGCTGCTCCTGACGGGGGAGCAGGAACCCGAGAGTTAGAAAGAAATTACTACGATCTTGTCCTGACTGATCTGGTAATGCCAGATGTTGACGGTATGCAGGTTCTTGAGCATGTAGTAACCAGAACGCCCAAAACCACGTGTATTGTTCTTACCGGTCACGGAACAATCAAGAGTTCGGTTGAAGCAATAAAGAAGGGGGCCTTTGACTATATCACTAAGCCCATAACAGCTGACGAGCTTTTGGTCGTTATTGAAAAGGCCCTCAAGTTCAGGAATCTTGAGGAAGAGAACTTCCGACTCAAGAAGGAGCTGCGACAGACATACGGGTATGATAACCTTATCGGTACAAGCAATGCTATCAAGAAGATATATGACCTCATTGAAAAGGTAGCTGATACTGATGGCACGGTGCTTATTAGCGGAGCCAGCGGTACGGGCAAGGAGTTGATAGCCAGGGCAATTCATTATAATAGCAGTCGCAGTGACAGGCCGTTGGTTGTTATTAATTGTGGAGCTATTCCAGAGGAATTGCTTGAAAGTGAGCTCTTTGGCCACGAAAAAGGGGCTTTCACCGGCGCTTATAAGAACAGGATCGGTCGGTTTGAGATGGCGAACGGTGGCAGCATTTTTTTAGATGAAATAGGGGAGATGAGTCCGGCACTGCAGGTAAAGTTGCTGCGGGTGCTTCAGGAAAGGAAGTTTGAAAGGGTTGGCGGGACCAAAACGATCCATGTTGATATTAGGATTATCGCAGCTACAAACAAGAATTTAACTACGGCCTTAAACAAGGGGAAGTTTCGAGAGGATTTATATTATAGACTAAATGTTATCCCAATCAAGGTGCCTCCCCTAAAACAGAGAAGATCAGATATTCCTTTGCTCATTGATTTCTTTATGAAAAAATTTCAGAAAGGAAGGGAGATGAAGATAACAGGGTTTTCCCCTGAGGCAATGGATGCCATGCTCAAGTACGAGTGGCCTGGAAATGTCAGAGAACTCGAAAATGTGATAAAGAGATTCACAATCCTTTGCGATGATCAGGTGGTAACGGGCGAAGACCTCCCAGAACACATCCCGCAGAAAGGGAGGTCCATTCAACCGGTTGAAGAGGATTTTCTTGAGGATGGGGCAACCCTTCACAAGGCAGTTGAGGATTATGAAAAAAGCCTGATCCTTGGTGCCTTGGAGAGGAGCGATTGGGTAAAAACAAGGGCAGCAAAACTTCTGAATATCAACAGGACAACCTTGGTGGAGAAGATAAAAAAGCAGAACCTTGCGGAGACAGGTTCTACCAGTTCCATCAGATAACCATTGTCAAAATAATGACAGCTTGTTAAACATGATTTGAGCGTCTACAAGGATCAAGGATCAGCATACAAGCATTTCGTTACCACCTTCCTTACTTCATTAGTTTTTTCTAATACTTACCTCGAAAGATTCCCATCTGACCAAGCCATACCTTCACCAAAAGAAGGGATGCTGACTCCGCCGGGGAGACACATCTCCTTGGCATAGTAATTGCTCTCAAGCTCTATATGGAAGTGTATCCTAAGGGCAGGTTAACCCCTATCTTGTTTTTTTTCTTACTCTTTTTGGTGCTACCATATCATCTGAATGCCACCACCAGTCCTTGTGATTCAGATTCTAGCCCGGGGCTGATGACCAGGGTAGTTTCAGTCGCTACTGAAGAATCCAAATCGGGCACAACAGTAAATGTGCTGGGTAATGACAAGATCCCAGACTACATCAATCATACCCTCGATTTTCCCCTGCGGATTGTGTTTGATTTCTGTAATGCTGCTGATTGGTTTAAACCAAAGATCATCTCAGTTGAAAGCCCAAATCTAAAGAGGATAAGACTCGGGTATCATAAAAAAAAGATCAGACTGGTATTAGACATCAAGGGAACTGACATACCCGTGTATACGGCTATGTCTGCGAATAATAGGTTAACCATATTTGTTAAATCGACAGAAATTGTTGATACAGCAGAGATCCAAAAGAAAGAAGATAATGTAAGAAAACAGGAGCCAGAGCACAAGGGGAAATCTGATGAGATCAGTGGGAGCCAACCCGATAGCGGGATTGGGACGTTAGAAGAACTGTTGAGGATAGAACCAGATGATGGCCAGGATGATACCGCACTTTTTTTTAAAAACGTTGATGCATATAAA
The DNA here is from genome assembly GCA_030603345.1 of Pseudomonadota bacterium. GTDB lineage: Bacteria > Desulfobacterota > DSM-4660 > Desulfatiglandales > B25-G16 > JADFWK01. The sequence continues at coordinate 9,513 of JAUVXZ010000072.1, read as the reverse complement.
TCTCAGAACTGGTCGGGCGCAGTCGAGGGCCTTACCCATCTTATCAAAACCTACCCAAACGGGCGGTATGCAGAAAGGGCCTCTTTTCTCTTGGCGAAGTCTTATGAGCACTTATATTCCGGTTCTCTCTCAGCTCATCTTAGAGAACTGAAGAGACACTATCAGGATGCTATTGGCAGATTTCCTGATTCTGTTTATGTGCCAGAGGCTCTCTTAGCCATGGGGGACTTATGTTATAAGGCCGGGAACTATTATGAGGCAGTGGCCTATTACAACCTCATTGGTAAGAACTATAAGGATTCTGCAGCGGCGCTTCCAGCTCTCATGCACAAGGCGAGGGTATTGGGTTTGAAAAAAAAGAGAGGGGAGGCACTGTCCATCCTTCAGTTCGTAGTGGCTCATTATCCCGGTACCCCTGAGGAAACAGAGGCAAAAATAAAAATCTCCAAGATCCTCTATGAAATAAATGACTTTCGTAAATCTCTCAATATTCTTTCTGAACTCAGAGCGGCAAATAGTGACAATATTTACCGGTATCCGCAGATTTCTTTGTATCTCGGCAATAACTATTACCAGTTGGGAGATAGTGTCAAGGCCAGGGAAAACCTCTATAGATTCTACAACAGTTGCCCTGACGAAGAAATGAACCATATGGTATTAACCAAGATCGCGGATACCTATCGAGATGAAGGACTGCTGGGGAATGCCACAAAGATCTATCAGCTGGTTCTCACCCGGTACCCTGAAAAGGAGGGAGCTCTCATCAGTCTCATCAGGCTCGCAGAGGAACAAGAAGAAGGGGAATTAAAGATTGAAAGGGGCATTGCATCGCCTGCAGTACCGATAGGCAGAGAGATAGAGGCTCCCGCGGAGATCTATGAAGATGTTTTGAACACTATCCTTAACAAAGATGAGAAAAACCCTCTGGCACAGCTTGCCCTGCTTAGGATCGCTATCCTTTATCACAGAAACAAGGATTACGAGAAGAGCCTTGAGACCTTCAAGAGGTTGCTGAAGAATTATCCGCTCACCAAATTACGAGAAGAGACCAAGGATGCCTTAAGCAAAACCCTCGAAGATATGCTCAACAAAGAGATGAAAGCGGCGAGATACACAAATATAATAAATGTCTACTGCAGAGAAAGAGAGCTATTTTTGCTGGCTAACTCCCCTGATCCCTTTTTGACTATTGCAAGGGCCTGTGTAAGGCTGAATCTTGCAAGTTTTGCTACAGAGATGTTCGCCAGAGCAGATACCCTTTTGCCGGATGAGAAAAAACCAGCGGATCTCCTTTTCTATATTGGCAGAGATGAATTTAGAAAGGACAAGCTTAGTAGGGCCCTCTCAAGATTAAATCTACTCACAGAGCATTTTCCACATGATAAAAATGCCCCTCATGCACATCAGTTAAAGGGGAGAATTCTTGCCAAACAAAAAAGATACATACCTGCGCTTCAGATGTTTTCCATTGCCTTAGGATATCACCTAAAATCCTGTGACAGGGCAAGGATTCTTGCTGACAAGGCAAGCGCATTGGCTGCATCCAAAAGAAAGGAAGAGGCCCTCAAGGCAACACAGGAGGCAGATCGGTTAAAAGATAACTGTTATATAGCGTACTACCATATCTACAAAGAGATAGGAGATCTGTATCTTGATCTGGGTTCCGCCAAAGAGGCCCTTGCAGCCTTTAATAGTGCCCTCGAGGTAGAAAAAAAGGAGGAGAACAAAATCCTGCTCAACCTGAAAATTGCTCAATGCTACAGACTACTCAATCAAAAGAAAGATTCCCTTTCCCTCTATAATCAGATTGCAAGCCTCAATGATCCCTTCTGGAGCAATCTCGCTCGAGAGAATATAGAAGAGATCAATTTTGAGAGTGAATTCAAAAAAATCACCCGTAATCCTTCCCCACCCCCTGCACCACCTATCGCAGAGCCCGACCGTGCAGCGATTAAACAGTTAATTACTACCTGGCAGCAGGCCTGGCAGCAGAAAGATCTCCCCCGGTATATGGCCTGCTACAGTGATAATTTTTCCTCCCGCGGTCTCACCCGCACGAGATGGGAACGACATAGAGCGAAAACCAATGGGCGCTATACGAACATACAGGTCAGCCTCAGTAACCTTACGGTAGAGCTCCTTTCAGCCACCAAGGCACTGGTATCCTTTGATCAGGACTACCGTGCTGATCGCTACCATGACTGGGGCAAGAAGACGATGAGACTCAGAAAGAAAGACGGAACATGGAAGATCCAGAGAGAGACATGGCTTCGGGCAGCAGAGGAAAAAAAGAGCTAAGAGGCCGCTCTCAGCGCACCGAGCCCCTCACCATCATGGTGTTTAAGCGCTCCGGTACGGTGTGGAACGGTAAGGTCTCTTCCCCCTTGCTTCTCGTGGCTGCTGTGTTCTTTGTATGCTATATCATTGCAACCCTCTTTCTCACCTACGAATATTTCGATCTTTATCGAGCAGGTAAAGAAAAGGCAGCGGAGAGGGCTGAGCTCACCGAAGCCCTTGCCACCACCCGAAAGAGCCTGGAGCGAGCGGAGCAACAGATTGCCCTATTAGGTGCCCATATCAGAGAGAAGCGGGAGCAGAGCATCGAATCTGCTGCTGAAAGCGGTGACCATGAACCCTCCTTTCCTGATCTGATAGATATTGCTCAGGTCAAGGTAGCACGTGAGAACGTAAGGCTTGTGGTCACCTTCAATCTTATCAACACCCAGGAAACTGATGAACCGATCAGTGGCCGCATTTTTGTCCTTGCTCGGCTCAAGGGGTCAGATCACTCTGAGGTTCTGGTGTACCCGAACTCCCCGCTCAAAGATGGACTTCCGGTAAACTACCGGCAGGGGCAGCGGTTTGTGATCAAGCGATTCAAAACGGTGAAGAGCCAATACGCTCTCAGCAGTCCCCTGAATGAACCGCTCATCTTGAAGATATTGGTATACGATGACGAGGGCACCTTGATCCTAACCAAGACCGTTGAGGTGTAGGGTATGTCGTAGTTACTAGTGATGGAACGTGAACGACTACTCACTATGGTTTATGCTAACACTTTTGAACGTTACCAATGTACTACCTGATACGGTAATCAGCCAGCTCAAGGATCAGGAGGTCTTCCCAAGGATCTGATTTTTTCATCACCACTCTAATCTCCTCCCCGGGTGACAACTCAGGCCCACTTACTATTGGGAGTTCAGCGACGAAGAGAAAATCAGTCAGTATTATCAAATACTTGTTTCTAAGCGTTTGAAAAACAAGTGCAGTGAAACGATCGTCTTTTCGTGTGGCAAGATGTTTCAGTAGCCAATATCTGATCTGATTTCTCTTCATTACTTGAATATCTCTTAATGTCTGCGGTATCACTAGGGTCAAATCCTTAAGCCGCGATTGAGTGTACGGGGGGCTTTTCTTGAGCAAAGCAGCATGGATTTGTCTCTGCATAACAAGGTCTAAATATCTTCTTAACGGGGAAGTGGCATTCGTGTAGACATCGACACCCAGACCGCTATGTGGTTGGAATGTGGTATCGATCAAAAGGGGTTGAAGTTTGCGCCTCTGTTGAAATACGTAATAGGTATAGTTGGATTTATCAATGAATAATCTCTCCTGAGGAGACTCCTGACTCCTGTAAAGGATCGGCAGTTCTGTGTCAGCGGCAAATTTTGCTGCCAGCCAGTTGTAGAGGATCATGCATTCTGAGACTATCGTTCTAGCAGGTGTGTCCTGTTCTACAAGTCTAATCTGCACATCTGAATTGCCTTCAAATTCAAAATCGATTTCTGGCAAGGGGATAACTAAGGCACCGGCGGCAACCCTCTTCTGCCTGAGCGCCTGAGTCAATTTATAGAGGGCTGAAAAAACTGGCTCCTTACTCCGCAATGCATTCACCTGATCATAGGTAAGCTGCTCTTGAATTCTTACCATGGAAGGTACAAACCGATAATCTTTCAGGTTCCACTCCCCATCAAAGTCCGCTAAAAGGGATATGGCTAACCGGTCAAACCCTTTTACCAAACTCAATGCATTGTTAGAAAGCGTTGCAGGAAACATAGGAATCTGTATTGCCGGAAGATAGATAGAGCTTGCCCTCGTTGAAGCCTCCCTATCTAAATGTCCATCGATCTGGATAAAGGGTGTTAAATCGGTAACGTGCACACCGAGCCTATAGCCCCCCTCAAGGGGTTCTAGGCTCAATGCATCATCAAAGTCCCTGGTAAGTGGTCCATCAATGGTAAAGGCAGTAAGATCTGTCAGGTCTTCCCGATCTGAGGGGTCCATCGCTTTTCTGGCTACATCGTCTGCCTCTCTGAGGACAGACTCACTGAAATCGATCCTTGTTTTGAACCTGTGAAGATCGAGGTTCTCGTCTTCATGCCACATATTCAGTTTTACCAAGAGGTGGCGCGCTCGATCTATATCTTTAATTCCAGAACGGGAAAACATGTCTTTGCCCAGCTTAAAGTCCGGGGCATCTTTTCCGTAAAGGGCGAGCTGAACCATTGTTTCAATAATCTTTTCCTTGAGAGGGGGATCCTGAGGACTCCTATTATTGATTAGCTCCTTGAGCCAGGTTGCTCCTTCAGTAATCTCCCTTTCTCTTAATTCAGCTACTTCTATCGCGGTCCTGATCTGCTCCACCTTATCCGGGCTGTTGGGGATGAAATAGTCGTCCTTCATCTTGAAATAGACTCTATCAAAGAAAAGAGCCCTCACCAGAGCAGATATGTGATCATCAGTGACAGATTCACCAAAGACGAGCTGAGCAAGGTACTTGTAGGTAAACGTGTCATTTTCCTCATGGGTGAGCTCCCAGATATCCTGAACAGAAACCTGGGTCATGTAATCCGTGCGTCTCTTCTCAATTTCTTTCAACTCACTGAGCAATTCCTCCCGTGACGTGGAAATATCCAAGGTGGTAGATGAAAGCAGGAGAGTCCTTTTGGGCGAAATACTCACCTCATGATTAGACAGGGTGAGGAGCTGTAACTTGCTGCCCCTATCTTTCAGGCAGACTGATAGCACGATTTTCTTCTGGTCGATATATTCAGTGATCTTTCCCTCAGCCATAAAAGATCCCGGGCCTGCGGTAAAAGGGTTTACTCCCCAGGGGAGATAATACTTTGTGGAATCTGCTATCTTCTTTGTTTGGGGGAGAAGAAGAAAGAGATGATGGCCAAAATCATGACAGTAAAACCGCGACCTGTGTAAGCCAGGGCGCCACGGGTAGAGCCCTCAACAGTTTCAAGCAACAATGCCCTATTATAAAAATATCTAAGGCAGAACACAAAAACAAATGACACGGCAAGGCCTAGTTGTATCCGAGTCTTCTTTTCCTGCCCTTTCTCACCTCTTCCTTCCACCCAGCCCTTTTCTTTGCCTTGTTTCGCCGCTTGAAATCAGGGTCTCTTTCTGCCCTCAAGATAAAGGAGCCAGGCTCAATCTCTCTTTTTTTCTCTATCGGTTTTTCTTTGACAGCTACGTCCTTGGGCAATGGTGGCCCACTGATAAACTGTACCGGGATCTCATCTGCCAGATACAGAGAGTCGCCAAAGGGATAGAACCTTATCCCGTTCTCATGGGCTGACCCTGCCTTTATCTCTAATAGAACTGGATCTTGATCTAGGCGGTGTGCAATACGGGTAGCAAGATCCCTATTTGTTGCCAACAGCACATGGTTTTTTGATCCTGGCAATAGACCAGCCTTAAGAACAAAGGGATATGCCTTTTTTTTTACTCCTTTAAAAAGGATTTTTAAGGGAGGAACAGGATTGTGCCCTTTGCTTTTCAGGCAAACCTTCCACTGAGAGGATCTGATCTTTTTCTCGTCAATCTCAAAAACACCATCTCTATCATGCAAGAGTACTTCTCTTATATGGGATTCACGAACATATTTCGTGCCGGGTTCTTCATTGATGGCCTTGAGAAGCTCCTTGATGGTTATGTATCCGTCTCTATCAGGCACAAGGCCAAATTCATCCGGCCTTGTTCCTACCATGTAGGTCATCAAGCGGCTCAGATTACCTACCTTTCTTATGTTCTTCTTAACCACTCTGTTTCCCTGTTAGCAGTATAATTCCACCTTGTTTAACTGTTGTAACACAAATTCCCTGATCTCGGAAGGTTCGGGCAAGGGATATTTCAGGTTTCCGTTAGAGAAAAAGTCAACCAGTATCTCCTCTTCAGCACCTCCACATGAGCACCTCGAGGGCTTTTCTTTGGCAGAACAAACCCTTGTGTTGAAACACTCCCTACATCGTAAGACCTTTTTGCTACCGGACCTTTTTCCCCTCTTGGCAACAGGATGCCCATCTATTTCTATTATATCCATAGAAAAATCCACTACCGGCGCAGCGCTTACTGCAGTTCCAACACCATAGGCATCTGCAAGCACGTTGTAGCGTTCAATATCCCTTTCATCGATGCCACCACTCAGAAAAATCTTTACTTCTTTGTATCCCCTGAGATCAAGTTCCCATCTTACCTCTTTCATGATCTCCAGGAAATCCCCCCTCCTGCTTCTTGGCGTATCAAGCCGCACAGCATACAGTTTCTTGCCTAAAGCACCGGCAACGTTAAGGGCCTCTATCTTTTCGTCATTAAAGGTGTCTATCAGACTCACTCTTCTAACCCCTGGTTCGATTACCTCGTCGAATGCCTTTGTGGCTGTTACCGTATCACCCATAAGCAAAATGAGTGCATGAGGCATGGTCCCAGACGGCTCTATTCCAGCGAGTTTTGCCCCAAGACCCACAGATACCCCATCGCAGCCCCCTATATATGCATTTCTCTCTATCAGGGGGGCTATTGTGGGGTGCACCCTGCGAGCACCAAAACTGATTACCTCTTTTTTACCTGCTGCCTTTTTGCACCGGGCAGCCATGGTAGCGATGCCAGATGCCTGACATGTCATACCAAGGAGCGCTGTTTCATACTGGCCGAAATCGAGATACTTTCCGCTGATCTCCATTACCGGCTGTTTAATACCAAATATAGTGCCTTCTCTCATCACCCTAACATCAACTGGAAGATCTTTTAGGACCTCGGCGCATTCCTCAACCCCTGCGAGTACTGCCCAAGGCCAATTTGACGGGAAACCATGGGCCATAAACTCCGCCCGAACAGATAGATCTATCCCTTTGGCCTCTAAGATTTTCTTAGTCCTTTCAAAATAGATATCGGTAACCAGACCCTCTTTTACCTCTTTATGCGTGGCTGTGTGAAACACAATTGGTGCACCTCACTTAGAAGGAATTTAATGCAACGCCAACAGTTCACAGGAGGCGGAATCAGTCCGCCAGGCATTTTTTTCTTCAATTCCCTGTCTTTCAATGACCCCCGTGAACTGAACACCAGGAGCCGTTTCAGTCAACGCCCTAACACCTATACACAAAACTGAAATGGCCATACTATCCGGGGCTACATTTACCATAGATTTTACCAATTTTCCAAAGATAAATCTTCACCCCTTTTCAGGACTATTCTTGGCTGATCTATCACAGGGCGTGCTTCTGATTCATTGATGCAACTTTTTGGCTGAGATAAATAAAATTTTTGCAGTAGAACTTTCTTGACAAGAGACGAATGTCATTCTAATTCTTGTATACAACATACAATCTCTCTTTCGAAAAATCTAATAATGGTTTATTGAAAAGATATGCCAATATCTCCCCACCAGCCGCCAAATTGCGATTCCAATTTAACCCAACTACGTAACTTATTCAGTTTTCGGCAAAATGTCGTGGTTTTGCCAAAGAAAAATATCCTATATTTGGAAGGCGGTGATATAGATGATATAGGAATTAATTAATCGGAGTAAACTCCCGGGTTTGCCGGAGGTCACTGAATCTTTGTTTAATAATCATGGTATTGAGTGGGATTTTCCTTACGTCTCATATAACTATGGCCATTGCCGCAGGAAAAATAGGAGTCATTGTGGCGGATGTCCAGGGAGATTTTACTACCTGGAAGAAGGGCGCATTAGCAGTCAATGGCACAGACAAGGCCTTTGTTCAGAAGGTCCAGAAGGCTACCGAGACTCTTAGCAGAGAGGGATATCGTATCTTCGCGACACAGGACTGGCACCCTGGAGATCATATATCATTCTATACTAATCATCCTGGGGGAAAGGCCTTTGAGGTTATAAAGATCGAGGGAAGGACTCAGGTTCTCTGGCCTCCTCATTGTGTGCAGGGAACAAAAAATGCGGGGATCCTTGTGGACAATAATCTTTTCCTGGCCGTCGTTCAAAAGGGCAGGGATACAAGATATGATAGTTACTCCGGATTTATGGACGATGGTGAGCAAAAGACTGAAATGGATCAGATCCTGAAGAGAAACGGGATTCAGAAAATCGTTGTCTATGGGATTGCAACCGATTATTGTGTAAAGGCAACTGCCCTGGATGCAGCAGATGCAGGATACAAGGTATTAGTCATAGAAGGGCTGTGCAAAGGGGTAGCACCTGAAACCTCGGCAAAGGCTTTGAAAGAGATGAAGGAGAAAGGAATAATGATACTAAAGGAACTTGACCTTCAAAAGATAAAGACATTCTGAAGGTCAAGTAAGACAAATCAATCAAAAAGGAGTGAGGGCAAGCTCCGATAATCTCTTTAGAAAGGGGGTGGTAGCATAGGAAAGGCATGAATAGGTTGAGGTTAATGGCATAAACTTTTTTAGTGGGATATGCCAGACGATCTGTCCAGTCGATGCGATAACGATTAGACCCAGGACTATGGGCAAGGGAAACTAACAAGCTACTGCTATCAGAGAAAATCTTGGTTGGGTCAGTCGGAAACGTAAAGGGAAAGGCCTTGGCCACGGATAGGTGGTTTTAAGAAGCAAAAGGCCAAAAACCTGGTGCTCTCTCCTTTTTGTCACGCTCCTTTTTCCCAATTGACAACCTCCCAGTGTTGATGTATACCAACCAGTACACCAAATCCCACACCCCACAAGGATCGCAAGCAAAGAGGAGACCACTATGGATAAAGACAATAGACTCATCATGTGGTTTGATGAGATCGGAATCGGTGATGTTGCCCTGGTGGGAGGCAAGAATGCCTCCCTGGGGGAGATGTACCAGAACCTCGCCCCCAAGGGGGTGGCTATCCCCGGGGGCTTTGCCATCACCGCCTATGCCTACCGCTACCTCATTGAGGCAGCAGGTATTGAGGGAGCCATCAGAGATGCCCTCAAAGGGTTAGACACCCACGATATGGGTAATTTGCAGAAGCGCGGTGATGCGGTGAGGAAGATCATCAGAAACACCGACCTCCCCCCTGATCTGACCGAGGCCATTATCGGTGGCTACCACACCATGGAGAGCAGCTATGGAAAAGGCACCGATGTGGCGGTGCGCTCCTCTGCCACTGCAGAAGACCTCCCCGATGCTTCCTTTGCCGGACAGCAGGAGACCTTTCTCAATATCCGGGGAGAAGATGCCCTCATCGATGCCTGCAAAAGATGCTTTGCCTCTCTTTTTACCAACCGCGCCATCTCCTACCGCCACGA
>JAUVXZ010000121.1 GCA_030603345.1 Pseudomonadota bacterium | reverse complement strand
TATTAAGACCCCGTATGTTGGTGTATCAGCAGCCACATATACCAGATCAGGGTGGAGGGCCACGGCTAAGTTTGATGGAATAGTCCAAGGAGTGGTGGTCCATATGGCCATATATATATCTTTGCCAGCAAGGGATGGATGGTCAGCCGTTATATCAGATATCATTGGAAATCTTACATAGATAGAGGGGGAGGTATCATCCTCGTATTCCACCTCCGCCTCTGCAAGGGCAGTGCTGCAGGAGTTGCACCAGTAAACAGGTTTCTTGCTTTTAATGAGGCTGCCATTCAGAGCAAACTTACCAAACTCTCGGACAATGGTGGCCTCATACAGGTAGTTCATGGTCAAATAGGGGTTATCCCACTCGCCGAAAACCCCGAGCCTCTCAAATTCATCCCTTTGGATCTTTATGAAACGCTCAGCAAACTGGCGGCACCTCTTTCTGACCTCTGACTGGGTCATCTCTAACTTCTTATCCCCAAGTTCCTGGTCTACCTGCCATTCTATGGGAAGTCCGTGACAGTCCCATCCAGGCACATATGGAACATCGTACCCATCCATCTGTTTTGATTTAATAACGATATCCTTGAGAACCTTATTAAATGCAGTCCCCATGTGAATATGGCCATTGGCGTAAGGGGGTCCATCGTGAAGGATATAGGTAGGTTTTCCTTGAGAGCTATTCCGTATCACTGAATAGATATCCTGTTCTTCCCATTTTCTTGATATTTCAGGCTCCTTCTGAACCAGATTCGCTTTCATGGGAAAATCAGTCTTGGGAAGATTGAGTGTCTTTTTGTAGTCCATGGTAAATCTCTCTCATGAATAAGGCATAATAGATAACAGTAAATCCCTTTAAATTATCAACAATTACGAAATCTTGAATAGCAAATATGGTTTGTCAAGTCAACGTCAATATTTTATTGACTTGCCGCCCAAAAAGCGTATTCTTGTCTCCCAAACCTCGCAGTACCTTTTGATCTGTTCTCTTATGGTAAGGTAATAGCTCGGCGGATTGATAACACCCGTGCTACGATCGCGCTCGAATATGAATCGACTGAGACCATCAAGGCAGTTATCAGGGTCGGTCGTGATAAAGAGACCTCTTTGGCTGTCAAGGAGCAGATCCGAAAAACGCTGATCCGGCAACAAGTAACGATTTGGAAACGTTCAAAAGTTGAGGTCCGGTTCTTTTTTTCAGCCACATGATGAGAATCGGTTTATCTAACTGGTAATGCCAATTTCCTCAAGGCGATATCTATTAGCCTCAAGGGAGGTGGCCAAATATTTGGCATTTAACAGAGCATAACCAAAGGTGCAAATGTTTTGTGGAGTAAATCCCAAATATTTGGCCACTGCCAAACACGGTGGTATTTTTTGTGAGATATCGCCTTTCAGAAACAGCCATTACCTTTTTAAACCTAAATGCCTCAACTTTTGAACGTTACCAACGATTTAGGGGTATAAACACCAATCGCATAGCCGGCCCCTTGAAAGGCCGGTTTTATTTAGCCACCGGCAGGCATACTGGGTGTGACAGGGAACCCTTTCAGATTATAGGACTGTACATGGCTGGAACCGACCACAAAGCTCTTCGCGATAACGTGCGAAACCTGATCGAGGAAAAGGCCTATCCGAACCTGGAAAGGTTAATAGGTGAGCTCCATGAAGCTGATCTGGCTGATTTGCTAGAACACCTAGAGGAGGACGAAAGGCTCACCGTTTTCCGGATTCTTACACCAGAACGGGCGGGCGAGGTCCTGATAGAGCTATCACCCCCTATACAGGAAAGCCTTACTAATGAACTTGATGACCAAGCGCTCTCCCAGATCTTAAATGAGCTTGACTCAGATGACGCTACTGATATCTTCAGCCACCTTTCACCAGAAAGGGCTGAAAACATAATCGGTTTGGTTCAGCCGGCGGTAGCTGAAGAACTACAAAAGCTAGTTGGCTATGAGACTGACACGGCCGGCGGTATAATGGCCCTGGAATTCGTTTCTGTGAGCGCCAATTCAACAATTAGAGAGGCGATTGAAAACATAAGAAAAAAGAGAGAAGAGGTTGAAAATCTTTACTATGTCTGGGCCGTTGATGATTCTGGGAAACTGGCTGGGGTTGTTTCCATAAAGGATCTTGTTCTCGAACCACGAGATCGAAAGATCAGAGATATTATGAATCCTGATGTGATCAGTGTCGATGTAAATACCGATCAGGAAGAGGTGGCCAGAATCGTTAAACAATACGATCTTACCCACATACCGGTTGTCAATGGTCAGCATAAACTCACCGGAAGAATTACCCACGACGACATTATTGATGTTATCGAAGAGGAGGCAAATGAGGATATCTCTCTGATGGGTGGCGTAATCGATCAGGAGATTGCAGAAGAATCTGCATTCAAGATCTCCAGGGCACGTCTTCCCTGGCTCCTCTTGGGGCTTTTCGGGGGGCTTTTGTCAGCCCTCGTAATTAAGAATTTTCAAGGTTCTATAGAAAAAATGCTTGCCCTCTCGTTTTTTATACCAGTGATCATGGCAATGGGCGGAAACACGGGCACTCAGGCCGCCACGGTTGTTATTAGGGGTCTGGCAACCGGCGACATAAGCATCGTTCGTACTGGCAAAAGGCTCTTGACAGAGTTACGCGTAGCCTTGATAAACGGTATTCTCTGCGGCATCCTTTTAGGCTGTGTGGTGGCCTTCTGGCTGTCTGATCCTCATTTGGGCATAGGTGTTGGGGTGAGCCTGATCACCGTCATACTGTTTTCAGGCTCTTTTGGAGCATTTGTTCCTTTTGTGCTAAAAAAGCTCGATATTGATCCGGCATTGGCTGCAGGTCCGTTCATCACTACATCAAACGACATACTCGGGCTCCTGATCTATCTCAGTATAATCACCCAGTTCCTGATGGCCGCCTGACAAAAAGCCCCTTGACCGACCGTCTAACCCTATCCATTAACGCCCCACGAGAAAGCGATTTCGCCAACCTTCTTAACTCTGGCAGACTATCCAGAGTCGCTGCCTCTCCCAGGGCAATCAGCCTTTTGGATTGGGAAAAATCTGTCCAATGGATACTCCCTAACTCTGGCCGAATAATAAGATCAGCATTTTTCAGATCGTATTGCTCTAAGTGGAAACCCATTATCTCACCAGCCCTTACGTATATATCCACGGCTGTTTGAAGTTCTGAGGACAAGACTATATCCTTGTCTATAGCTACGGCAATGACCACATCCGCGCCTTGTTCCACGGCATATCGAGCAGGCACGGTGCAGACAATGGCACCGTCAGCCAACTGTCTTCCGTCAATGTCAACTGGAGGTATGGAGCCAGGTACAGACGCACTAGCCAATATTGAGTGTCTCAGAGAGCCCTTCTTAAGAAGAACACTTTCACCGCTTTTCAGGTCTGTTGCGACGGCCGCAAAAGGTATCACTGTCTGTTCGGTTTGAATATCAGGTACAAAAAAGTTGATAAATTCCTCCATATCCTTTCCCGGCAAAATGCCAGGTCTAAAGAGCGCCTGTGCCAACCTGATTTTGGTTCTAAAATAGGTTTGAATGCGCCTGCTCATTCTCTGCTCAGCCCCACTCTCTGCATCACCCATGGCCTTGAGCTCTGAAGAGGTGTAGATATCGCTCCCCAAGAAAGCATCCGCCCTTTCCTCCAGTTCATCAACCGTCATCCCGCTTGCAAGGGCGCCACCTACAATCGAGCCGATGCTTGTTCCCACAATAATATCAGGTTTGATGTTCTCTCTTTCCAGCACCTTCAGGACCCCTATGTGGGCAAAGCCTCTTGCACCACCGCCACCTAGGGCCAGTCCGAGCTTTCGTGCTTTTCTCATCAGGTCACCTAATCCAAAGAAAAAGGACTCCTATATTGCAAACTATACAAAATTCAATTTTGAAAGGCTATAGGAATATAAGGGATCGGTAACGTTCATCGACCGATGGATGCCTAACGGTGAGGGAACAGGCGAAAGAAAGAGGGAACAGTGTTCTGTATGTGCGCTGGACTGTTGACTTGTGATCGCTTGCCATTTAGGGATAGAATGCTGGAACATGGAGCTCCCTGTTTGTCGGCGCACTACTTTATGTGAAGACTGCTATATCAAGGAGAACCGGGGCTATGGAGCAGCAAGAAAGGCGGGCTTAGGGCCTGCCTTTCTTGCTTTAGTAGGTAAAGATTAACCAAAGGTAGGAAACGGCTCACCTTCAGCTTTCCTCTCCAGTACCTTTGTCGCGATAAGCGTTTCTATGATCATCCAGATCAGGAGCACGAAGATGATGATTGCAAGGACAAGCAGGAAAACCTTACCCGTAGCAGCGAAGTTGCGGATGTTTATCAGCATTGCCCAGCCATCCATAACCACCATGAAAATAAAGGGGATAAGGGCAGCCTTTATTGACCTTTTCTTTCTTAACAGATAGATAGTGACGACTAAAAGGGAAAGACCTGCCAGAAGTTGATTGGTTGTTCCAAATAAAGGCCAAAGGACCATAGCACCCTTACCATCTCCGCTATAAAAGGCAAGAATCATGGCTGTAATTACTGCAATAAATGTTGCCGTATACCTGCCGGTCATGGGCTTTACATTCCAGCTTGCTCCCAGCTCAGTAATGATATATCGCTGAATCCTGGTTGCCGAATCCAGGGTGGTGGCACCAAAAGAAACCACGAAGACCCCCATAATTGTTATTGCTATTTTCATGGGGATGCCATAGCTTCCCAGGAGGTTGGCCGATCCTATTACAAAGGAATCGATCTTTGCCTTAAGACCTGCTGCGGCAGCCCACGATGCATAGTGGTGCGTGAATGCAGCAGCACCCGTTAAGACCTCCCCTCCTTTAATAGCAAGACCGAGGCCAAGCCCAGCGCCACAGGCAACGATTACCAGGACTGAGAGGGATCCCTCCATAAGCATTCCTCCATATCCCACAAATCTGGAATCTCTTTCGTTGGAAATCTGCTTGGAAGAGGTTCCCGAGCTAACCAGGGAATGAAATCCTGAAATAGCCCCACAGGCAATAACCACAAAGAGCATCGGGATTATCATTGGGGCCCCTTCAGGAGATAGGTTTAGAGCCGGGGCCACAACCGTTGGATGGGCCCAGATCGCCCCAATAAAAAGGAGTGCGAAAACGACAAAAAGCTGATGGGCATTGATATAATCTCTTGGCTGGAGTAACTTTTGGACCGGAAGTGTAGAGGCTATAAAGCAATAAATGAAAAGGATAACCATCCAGACCATTATCCCACTCAGACCGAACATTCCGGGCATCTTTATCGGCAGGTAAGCACCTATGATGACGGTTATGTACATGGTGATGACAGCTATAATGGCAAACGGAGCAGGGTTTTTCCCTTTCTTGTAAATCATATAGCCCAGCCAAACAGCGATTGGTATCTCTAACCAGACAGCAAATACAGCCGTTGGATACCAAACGAAACAAAGGGCAATAATCAGGGCGAAAATTGCGATAACTATCCAGAGCAGAAAAAAGATGATAAGCAAAAAGAGCTGTCTGACCCTGGGATTGATGAGATCGCTGACTAGATCACCAATCGAACGGCCCTTTGCCCGCATAGACACTACCAAAGCCCCGAAATCATGAACTGCGCCCATAAAAATGGATCCGAAAACGACCCATATGAGGGCAGGGACCCATCCCCAGATAATAGCTATAGCCGGCCCCACAATCGGCGCGAGTCCGGCAATGGAGGTGAAGTGATGTCCAAAGAGTATCTCCTTTCTCGTAGGAACATAGTCAATATCATCCTGTAGCTCTTTCGAGGGGACCTTGGCATCAGGATTAAGTTTGAATATCTTTTGTCCTAAATATTTTCCATAGGTATGGTATGCGACAATATAAAGCGCAAAACATATGACAGCCAAAAGCAACGAATTCATAACACCCTCCTTTTTTTGTAGTAAGTTAAGCTACTTTTTGTATATAAGGATACGGTTTCACCCCCTTTCTTTGTGTCAACATGGGTCCATCATACTGGCTCTCATGTCCTCCAGATTTCTAATAATAATATCGTATTCATCTTTGCCAAATCTTTCATTAATTGTCTTGATTTCCTGGCGGGGATTCGGGGATTCGAAGAGCTCTACTTTTTCCTCTTTTGCCAGCCTGATTACATTATCGTGCGGTTTTTTTCGGCAGAATATAAGAGAGCGCTGGGCACCGAGTCTCTGCGCCGTTTCGGACATATAGCTCACGTCCACGATTCCTACCTTTTCTGCAAAAGAGACAACGAGCTGCTGTTTTGGCGGCATGATTAGGTCACTAAATAAAGAAAACCTTGTTGCTGCATCTGAAATGTATCTCTATACCCTTAATTTGTAAAAAGTCAAGGTTTTTCCCGAGAATTTTCCCGAGAATATAAAAAATTGGAAACGTAATGAAGGAATATGGTACAAGCAGATAATAGAAAAACTTCTTGCCGAAAATTAGCTAACTCTTTGGCATGCTTACCTTATTCTTTGCTGACATAATTGCTATCATCCACCTGGGATACGTTATCTTCGTTATCCTGGGTTTTATCCTCATTCTTGTGGGCATCTTTCTCAAGTGGAAATGGATAAGAAATCTGTGGTTTCGGATGATACATCTGGGAGCTATAGTCGGGGTTGCTCTGGAGGCACTGCTGGGCATAAACTGCCCTTTAACCGTGCTTGAATTTGAACTCAGGTATGGTGCCACCCCTTCTGATAGGCGGCTTTCCTTTGTTGGAAATATTATTGATTCTGTTCTCTATTATGACGCACCGGCGTGGCTGTTTACGATCATCTATTCGGCTTTTGCCATACTGGTGGCAATAACCTTTATCCTTGCCCCACCAACCAGGAAAAGGCACTAGTAGAGCGTTTCAGTAAAGCAATTACAAATAATCGATAGCATCATTCCGCAGTATATAGTTAGAGAAATTCGAATATCTAATATCTAAATGCGAAACAAACCCGAATATCGAATAACCAAAACCCCAAACATAGTTTAGAAAATTAGAATTTAGAATTTAGAATTTGCCCTTCGACTTCGCTCAGGGTGGTGAGCTTGTCGAACCATTTCGAATTTCGTGCTTCGGCCTGCCCTGGCGCGACATTGCTAGAATACATTGTAGCCGTCTCAGTATTTCAGGAGCATGGTCTTTATACGCATACTTTGCAAGCCAGGTCTGGGCCAGGGATTTCGGATTTTAAAAGTAAGGATATAATTTCCTGGCTATACTTATTGTATTGTAAATATTTAAATGAAACGAAATACTAGCTACTATCAAAGGGGTTGGTGCAAACGATTGTCTGCTCTCTCCCTGGGCCAACAGACACGATAGAAACCGGAACACCCACAAAGCCTTCTATCCGTTTGACATAGGCCTGGGCATTTTTTGGTAACTCTTCCAAGGCCCGTGCCCCGGAGATATCCTCGTGCCAGCCCTCCATTGCTTGGTAAATGGGGCTACAATTGTTGAAGGTCGATAGTTGAGGCGGGACATTCTCCAGCGTGTCTCCCTGATGTTCATATGCAATGCAGAGATTCAGTGTGTCCAGACCTGTTAACACATCCAGCTTTGTTATTGCCAGATGGGTCAATCCATTCAGACGGGTAGAATATCTCACAACAACAAGATCCAGCCATCCGCACCTTCGGCGCCTCCCAGTGGTGGCACCAAATTCCTGTCCTTTTTCTTGAAGGTAATCACCAATCTCATCAGTGAGCTCGCTCACAAATGGTCCAGCACCAACCCTTGTTGAATATGCCTTCACAATGCCCACAATGCTGTCCAGGCTCTTTGGGCCTATTCCTGCCCCTATGCTTGCGTTTGCTGCTACAGGGTTGGAGGAGGTAACAAAAGGATAGGTACCATGGTCAACATCCAACAGCGTTCCTTGAGCGCCTTCGAAAAGAACATTTTCCTTCCTCCTAATTGCCTCATCCAGTTCAATGGAGACATCCACAATAAACGGTGAGAGTTCGTGGGAGAGCGAGCGGTATCTTTCTGCTATCGGCTCATATTCTAGCGGTTCACATTCGAAAAGATTCGTTAGACAAAAATTCTTCTCCCTGAGATTAGCCTTGATCTTCTCTTCTAGGCTTTCCGGCTCTGTTAGGTCAACGGCCCTTATTCCCACCCTTGCTACTTTATCCTCATAGCATGGCCCAATACCCCTTCCGGTGGTACCAAGCTTAGAGGCCCCCTTTGCCTTCTCCCGAGCTATATCAATGGCTTTATGGTAGGGCATGATAAGATGTGCCCGTTCGCTTAAACCTAACCTTTGAGGGTCAACCTTGATCCCTCTTTCAAATAGCCCCTTTATCTCCTCTAATAGAACCTCAGGGTCGACAACCACTCCATTGCCTATGAGGCATCGCTTATCTGGATACAGGATCCCGGACGGTATGAGATGGAAGATAGATTTTTCACCATGTACCACCAGGGTGTGGCCTGCATTATTTCCTCCCTGAAATCTCACCACCCTGCTTGCATGAGCAGTGAGAAGATCAACTACCTTACCCTTTCCTTCATCGCCCCACTGGGTACCAACAACAACGACATTAGCCATATTTCATACCTCACACAAAGCAAATCCTAATCTGCGTCTTTATTATGATTCCGGATCTTTAGACCTGAAAAAATCTTCTATGTGCACAACCTTTGGTGCATCCTTCTTCCGCAGTTCCCCTCTCCTGATCTTCTTTATATTCGCTATGTGCTCTTTCAATTCCGCGTTATCCTCCAAGATTCCCTCAATTTGATGCTCAAATTCACCCAAAGCACTCTCCAGTTCGAGCGTATCAATGGAGAACTCAGAGAAAGATGCGAGCAGATTAACCATCCTGACTACAACCCTAAAATTGGTACCCCGCAGGTAGAGTGGAGAATGGCCCCAGAGGCCAACAAATGGGTAGTTTTCTTTCTCCGCCCTCTTCATAATAAGTGAATGCACGCCTGAGGGACCTTCATAATCTATCAGGCTGATATCATTTTTGCCAAAAAAATCTCTCCACTCCTCAAGGGTATACACCCCGGAGACCATGGACTCGGTATGAAGAACATCGTCGTACATCCCTCCAAGGCAGACAACGAGAGAAACCCCCCATTGTTTACATAATTGAAAAAGAATCTCCACAAAGGTGGGCCATCTGTAATCTGGTTCTTGCCCCTTTACAAGGATAAGATCATTTGTCCCCTCCTTGTTGGGCCAGAAATAAAAAGATATCTTTTTGAGCTGGACGTCTTGAAGCCTTCCTTCCTTAATAGCAATAAGTGGTCTGTTTTGTGTAAACTGATAGAAATAGTCTGGATCTATATCAGCCAGCAAAGTGGCTCTTTTTTTTCGGATGATGTACTCAACTGACTTCACCGCGGTATTGCCAGCATTTGACCAACCACCAAATCCGGCAATCAGTATGGGCTTGTTTAGTTGAGGCATTTGATAAAAGCTAACGGATTCCTCGACCATAACCTAACATTCTCCCACCATTTCTCTTATGTCAATATGACTTTGCTACAGAGTAACGTCAAAGTCCAGGGTATGGGTATCTTTTTTTTGGATTAGCTTTGTTATGTGATTCCGTTGAAAATCCTATCTAATACCCTGGAAGCGACGGAGCTGCCGGAAGTCTCTTTATGCCTCGTAAAATGAGCCGATTTTTTCCACAATATATTCAATCTGCTCGTATTGTAGCTCCGGGTAAATCGGTAAAGCAAGAGTCTTTGCGGCAGCATCAACAGAAACAGGGCAATCCTCTGCACGATACCCGAGATATCCAAAACACTCCTGGACATGAAGTGGAACGGGATAATAGATCTCACTACCTATACCCTGGCTGGCGAGATATGTCTTGAGTTCATCCCTCTCCGGCCCAACCTTT
>JAUVXZ010000145.1 GCA_030603345.1 Pseudomonadota bacterium | reverse complement strand
TGCAATTTCCCCACCAAATTTTATGCTTCCCTCAGTGACTAATTTCTCGAAGTATTGCACCGAGTGATATACTTCCAGGCCCAGGTCCCCAATCTTGGGATAAATGTTTTTGAACGTCTTATAACACCCTGCACATGGTGTCACCAGGTCCCGTGCTCCCGTGGCTTTTATCTTTTGGATGAGCCTCTCAGCATGTGATTCAAATTCATCGGAGCCCATGAGGAACAGGGGGAACCCACAACAGCTTTCTTCTGTGGCCAGGGTAGTATAATTCACCTCTCCAGCATCCAGGGTCTTGATGAGACTGGGCACAATCTTCATATCCAGGTAACTGGGCAAACACCCCATAAAAAGCAGTGTTTCGGCCTTGGTAGGAAGCTCCCCTTTTTGGGCCTTTTCTCTGAGGGCCGGAGGATAGATCTCGATCCTGTCCTCCCTGGTGCTTGCATAGACATTGCCCGCCTTTATGATGCTGTCTCTCACCCCTAGCAGTGGTGCCGGAGCGAAACCGTCCTCATAGAGCTTTTTGCGGAACTCTTCTACAATCTCATCTACCTCGATCTTGGACGGGCAAGAATACGTGCAGGACTGACAGGTAGTACAGGAGTAAAAGGTGTCTGCCAGTTCTTGAGAGGGCTCAATATACCCCTCCATGATCTCCTTTAAGAGCAGCATCTTACCCCGGGCATTATAGGAGGGACGAAGCGTAGCTCCGAAAATGGGACAAACCGCCTGACAAAACCCACATCGCGAGCATTGCAAAATCTCCTTACGGTATTTCTTTTCAAACTCGTATTTTGCTTCCACCTAATATCGCCTTATGGATAATTCCCCGGTGAAATAGGCTTCGCCCCAGTTGAATAATGGGCGGCATTCAACGGGGCAAGCATTTCACGGGGCACGCATGGCTGCTAGCTTTGATTACCTGGCTCCAGGTGCACGCTGACTCGCCCACCTGGCAAGCGAGAGCGTTGCAGGCAGGTTTTCGCTGATATTTTTTCCTTTATTATCATTTAAACCTGTCTGTGTTTACCTCGTGAAATACTTTGTACACTCACTCACCTGCAAGTTTTCATCCCCGTTATTTCACGGGGTGAATCTGTGAGAATCTGTGGCCAATCTCTTTTGTTTCATTTCCTATGAGCTATGGGCTTTTTCATATTTCCAGTGGCATCTTGGAAGATCACCAATGAACAGGCTGTTGCCGTTCTTTTAGGTAGTGCTTGCCATCTTCTGTTCTACCCACAATGGCACCTTGGATCAGGGATTCAAGGGCCTTGGGTCTATAGTCTCTCAACCCAATCCTGAAATAGTTGGCTTTGGCAAAAGGGAGTTCAACAGCAGAACCAGGATCAAAGGCCTTTTGCCTCTCAAGGTCTTTGATGATGCGAATTGCCGTATTTCTTATGCGCCGAGAAACCCCGATCCGGGTCAGGATATACACAACTACGAGAAAAATGAGGCCCAAAATAATCTGGACAAATTCAGGCATTCTCTTTCCTTATCTTAGCATTCCAACCACGTACGGACCTTCTGGGACGACGGTATTTGCGTGGGTTTGGAGCAAACAGGCTGTTGCCAAAATCCCTTTTCTCTTAGTCTAAAACGTTTTTTGATAAATCTAAGGCTTGCTCCAGGCGATCTCAAAACTCGCCTTTAGGGCTAAAACAGTTGACATCGCTTATCTTCCACTTCGCCAAGATTTGTTTGGGATTTCCGTTTGGGCAACGGCCCGTAAATCGTTGACGGTTTCTGCCACATTCTCGATCCTAATGGCACCGTCTTTTCCAGATCATCACAAGAAAGGCCGGGGGAAAAGACATAAATGTGGCGTGCATGGTCCAGGACCTGATAAATGCTTTGAGCATACCATTGATCCATGACAAGATCTTTCAGGGCACAGTCTCTCTGGAAGCCTCAAGTCCACGGTCCCCTGTATGCACAACAACTTTGCCTCTAGCTCGGGCATTTCACATTCCTGTTGTTGCTCAAGGATTGATACGGTACGAATACCTTAAAATGGATAAACGGGCAACAGAAAAGGAGGCGTAAGTAACCCGTTAAGTGTTGTAATCCTATCAGGTTAAAACCATTCCCAATCAAATGAAAAAAGTGCGACGCAAAGGGGAGTCCACCTTATGCATAGAAACACCTGTCAGACCTCCAAGGATGCGAAAGATCGGAAGGTGTTTATCGGGCCGTTGGAAGAGCAAATCAAGCAGGTCCCTACCGCCCTGGTTGGGAATCAAGGCTGGTCAAGGTTTTGTGAAACTGGATGGTGATACTTCTACGATCGATTTAGCGAAAGTAAAGCCTGAGGCTGTGCTTGATAGCACGCAAGTACTGAAGACCAATACTGCTCTACTTTTAGAAGGGTTGCTTAAATTAGAACACACAAAAAAACTAGAGACATTTAGACAACACCCATTTCCTTTAGCTCTTTCACCCTTCGAGCTCCCAATCCGAAATGCCTCTGGTAGACGAATGCATTGTCGGCCCCGACCGACCGGCATACCCACTTTACTCTTCCGGGCGTTTGCGACATGGCTTTTAGTGAGGAATTCTGCACCAGAACCTCACCATAGTGCGGGTCATTCACGGTGATGAAGCTTTTCCTGTCCTTCCCATGATCCCGCTGGAAAACATTTTTAGGTGATCAAAGTCTTCCCATCACCCTGAAACAGACGAGAAGGAAGTAAAGAAATCTATGCGCTCTACTTACCAGGCTTCGCGCCAAGTATGGAGACGCACAGCATGAAAGATCACAGGGATTGGAGAATATATTGGATTGTAAATGTGTGTGGAGATGAAGCTGATTTAATTGAGCTTTTTTTGTAAAAATACATAAAGAAAAGGATCTCGGTGGCAGGATACGAGCGAATGCTTTATTCAGGACTGAGAGGACCAACTTTTCTGTCTCTTAAGTAGTACTTACCGCCGTCTGTCATTCCAACGATATTGCTAATGATCAGGTATTCGATTGCTTTAGGTCGGTAATCCCTGAACCCGAATCGAAATACTGTCATTTTTGCATATGGAAGTCGTACGGCCGAAGAAGGGTCGACAGCCCCCTTTTGTTCAAGATCCTTTATGATATGAACGTATGCCCGCTTTATCCTCTAGGCGTGAACCTTTCCGGTCAGAACATAAACCACTATCAACAAACAGATAGCAAGAATGATTCGGCCGGTTTCAGACATGTTTAGATTACCTTTAATCTATACATTTACCACTGTTGAGACCTTATCAACAACTTTTTTCTAAAATATTTTTTGCTTCGAGACCCATAACTTGCAACAGATTTTTTTCCAATCACCCAGCTCCGATATCCTGTCAGTCAACATAATTAGAGAAGAGAAATGGAATGAGCTTGAGAAAATAACGAACATAAAGGTCTTAAGAAGTTCTGGGGTGATGTGAGTGGTAAAGGATTGAGTGCTTTTCTGAAGGAAAATGATAGTTAATCTTTTGATTTCCTTTGTATCTCCAGCTTTTTCAACTCCTTTCGCATAATCTTACCGGTTGCGGTCATGGGAAGCTCGCTGACAAACTCAATCTCCCGGGGGTATTCGTGAGCGGCCAATCGAACCTTTACAAACTTCTTGATATCCTCTTCGATATCCGGACTGGGGGCCACATCCGGCTTGAGAACGATAAAGGCCTTTACAACCTCTGTTCGAACCTTATCCGGGCTTCCTACAACGGCCACCATGGTGACTGAAGGGTGCTTTATCAAACAGTCCTCTATCTCAGCCGGCCCAATACGATACCCCGAACTGGTGATCACATCGTCCTTTCGGCCAACAAACCAGAAATATCCATTCTCATCTTTTTTAGCCAGGTCGCCTGTAAGCAACCAGTTTCCCACATACTTTTCCCTCGTTGCCTCGGGGTTTCTCCAGTATTCCAAGAACATGACAGGATCGGGGCTTTGAATAGCAACCTCCCCCACGGTCCCCGGAGGCACAGGAGTTCCAGATTCGTCCACCACCTCCACTTTGTGACCTGGGACCGCACTTCCCATTGAGCCAGGTATGTTTTCCATAACTTCTGAACAATTTGCCACCACCAAGTTACATTCAGTCTGCCCATAAAACTCATTTATGGTCAGCTTCATCACGTCTCTACCCCAGTCAAGGAGCTCCTCGCCTAAGGTCTCACCACCACTCCCGATGCTTCGCATATGATAATCATGGCGACTACCAGGATCTTTGACCTGCCGCATCATTTTCAGTGCTGTTGGGGGCATAAAGGCATTTCGAACCCCGTATTTAGCTAAAAGATGAAATGCCTCTTCCGGGTCAAATTTTTTTGCACGGTGGGCAACAACCGGGATGCCATGGTGCCAACTGGGGAACAGCACATCAATAAGTCCTCCTATCCATGCCCAATCAGCCGGGGTCCAGAAGAGGTCATCTTCTTTAGGAAAAAAATTGTGTGGGAACTCGACACCCGGGACATGCCCAAGGAGGACTCGATGGGGATGAAGGGCCCCTTTGGGGGGTCCGGTAGTACCCGATGTGTAAATGATCAGAGCCGGATCATCTGCCTTAGTCTTAACCGGTTTAAAATCAGTCGATCCTTTTTCAATCAACTCCCAGAAATCCAGTACTCTTTCTTGCTTTTCACCCCCGGTCACGATGACCACTTTGAGGTGGGGAAGCTTTTCCCATATCTCCAAAAGCTTGTGGATGTTTGCGTCATCAGTGATAATGCCTTTAGCTTCGCTATTTGATAATCGATACGCTAATGCGTCGGTCCCAAAGAGGGTAAAGAGAGGAATGGCGATTGCCCCTATTTTGTATACGGCAATGTGGCAAATAGCTGTTTCAGGCCTCTGGGGTAATAGGATCCCCACTCTATCCCCTTGTTCAATTCCGTAAGCCTTCAGGCCATTGGCTAATCTATTTGACAGTCTCTTCAAGTCCCAGAAGGTATATTGCTCTATTTGCCCTTTTTCATTCTCGTAGATTAGGGCTAATCGGTATCTTTGGTGTGCCCACTTATCACATATGTCCACACCAATATTATAGAATCCAGGAATTTCCCAACCAAAGGAGTCATACACCTCCTCATAGGTCTTACCATGTTTTAACATTGCACCACCTCTTATTAGTACAAATGAGGGCATTTTGGAATTTTGTCGGGGAGCATATCCAGGGGCCTGGCATGGTCCAAACTTTCATGTCTCAGGCCATTTGACTTTAGCCGATGTCAAAGGGAATGGCGTGCTTGTTTTCTCCTTGATAACCCGTGATAAGAAGAGACAGGTCATGTTCTGCAAGTAGGGTATCTATTTAAATCATCAAGTATTCTTTCTTTATCTCCTCATTGGCACTAAGCTCCTCGATGCTTCCCTGATATCGAATTTTTCCTTTATCAATCACATAGGCCCGTTCGGCCGTCATGGTGGCAAACCGGACATTCTGCTCTGAAAAGAGAATGGTTTGTCCCATCTCTTTCAACTTCAAGATCTGTTCACGCAGATCCTTCACCACCAGAGGCGCTACGCCCTCCACAGGCTCATCGAGAAGAAGCAGGTCAGGGTTCCCCATCAGGGTCCTTCCTACTGTAAGCATCTGTTGCTCCCCACCGCTGAGGTATCCTCCCAAGTTTTTGTCCAACCCCTTCAGCAGAGGAAAAAGATCATATATCCTATTGACTGTCCATGGCTCGCCGTCAAAGTTTTCAGGAACCTTATAGGCCAATTCTAAATTCTCACGCACAGTAAGATCAGGAAAGATCAGCCGATTATCCGGGACATATCCCATTCCTTTTTGAGCGATGTAATAGGGCGGTCTGCCCCGTATCTCCTCCCCATGAAATTGCACACTGCCTGACTGAGGACTGGTAAGTCCCATAATGCTTCTCATAGTTGTAGTCTTGCCTGCCCCGTTTCGTCCCAAAAGGCAGACTATTTCACCGCCATCTACAGAGAGTGAAACATCAAAAAGGATATGACTTGTTCCATAAAAGGTGTTTATTTCCTGGACCTCCAGTATCATGCTTCCTCTCCAAGATAGATCTTTTGTGCTCTTTCATTCGCCCTGACCTCTTCCGGGGTGCCTTCAGCGATAATAGTACCCTGGTGTAAGACGGTAAGCCTGCGGGCGTATCCAAACACGACGGACATGTCATGCTCCGTAAAGAGGATCGTCAAACCCATCTCCTGGTTCAACCTTTGTACCAGCCTCATAGTTTCACGGGTCTCCTCTCCGGACATCCCGGCTGTTGGTTCATCCAGAAAGACCAATTGAGGTTTGCTCCCTAAGGCAATTGTCAGTTCCAGCCGTTTCTTATCCCCCTGGGAGAGATTGCCGACTATCATATTTGCATGCTGGGAAAGACCTGTGATTTCAAGGAGCTCTAAGGTCTCCTTTTTGGCCAGTCGTTCGGCGGGAGTGAAAAAATTAAGGGTCCTGTTTTGTTCCGTCAAAATGGCCTGTCGTGTATTTTCATAAGTTGTTAGAGCAGGGTAAATATTACTAATTTGAAAGGCCCTTGTAATACCTAAACGGGCTATCTTATGTGGGGGCCAATTAGTAATATCCTTGCCTTTATAGTATACCTCTCCCGAATCAACTTTATGGTATCCTGTCAGTAGATTGAAAAAAGTGCTTTTCCCTGCCCCGTTGGGGCCAATGATGGCAGAGAGCTCTCCTGTCGTCATTTCATAGTCGACATCATTTGTGGCCTTCAACCCGCCGAAGGACTTGTTCAGTCTCACCACCTTGAGAATAGCTTCGCCTGACATAATTAAGAACTCTCCGTATGGACGGATTCATCCACCCTGCCGGCCATGTGCTTGAATCGAAAGATCTTCACTCTCTCCTCTGCCAACCCGAGGACCCCCCCGGGCATAAACAGTACCACGAAGATAATAACCAATCCAATGACAAGGGGCCAGTATTCGGTAAATCCGGTCACAAAGGCCATGAGAAAGGTGTAGATCACTGATCCTATCATGGGCCCGAAGAAGCCCAGGGGACCCCCAATGACGGTCATGAATACCGGCACACCTGATTGATGCCAATTACACAGGTCCGGGGCAATACTCCTGTTGAAGGGACCCAAAAGACCTCCGGCCAGGCCAGCAAACATGGCCGCCACAACAAAGTTGATGAGCATATATTTTCGCACATTGATACCGATAAACCTGGTTCGGTCGGCATTGTCCCGGATAGCCCGCATGGTGTAGCCGAAAGGAGATCGGCTGATATACCACATGGCAATCAAGGCTATCGTAACAATGAAGAGGGTAAAGTAATAATAGGGGATGGCACCAAAGAGGAGGTCCGGTGGGACGATCCCTTGAAGGCCGTCATCCCCCCCGGTGAATGAATACCACTGAAATATAATGTAGTACATCAGTTGCCCGAAGGCCAGGGTCAGTATGGCGAAGTAGATGCCGGTGAGGCGGACACAGAAATAACCAAATATCAGGGCACATATTCCGGCCGCGATCATGGAGGTCACAAGACAGATTGGCAGAGGGACCGACGCCTTCACCATGAGCATGCCGGTGGCATAAGCCCCCACCCCGAAATAGGCAGCATGACCGAAGCTGAGCTGGCCCATGTAGCCAAAGATCATATTAAAGCTTACGGCAAAAAGGCCTAAAATGAGGATTTCAACGGCTACGTGAACCCAGAATTCCCCTGCAACCAAAGGCAAAATCAGTGCTCCAATGAAGATCAGTCCAAGCCACCAGTATTTCTTCATATGAATACGCCTTTTTTAATTGACGATTTTCGATTGAAGATTGACGATTTAAGGATTTCATTCAACATACAATCTTCAATCAACAATCTTTTGAACGGTTAAGCCCGCATAGGTGTCCCGAACAAACCCCACGGACGGACAATCAATATAAATGCAGTTACGATAAATATTAGAACAAGCGCACCCTGGGGCCAAAAAAGGATGGAAAAGGCATAGACCTCACCTACAATGATCGATCCCACGAAGGTACCCAGAAGACTTCCAAAGCCGCCTATGACTACCACGCAGAAGGCCTGAACGACGACCGCCATGTCCATTCCCAACGTGATCGAACCTATTGGGGCCTGTACAGCTCCGGCCAGACCGGCAATGAAGATGCCCAAAACGAATACCCCGGTATAGATCCTGGGAATGGGGATTCCCAGGGCGCTCACCATCTCCCGGCTGAATACGGCGGCCCTCACAATATGACCATGTCTGGTCTTCTTCAAAAACCACCACAGGCCAACGGCCACAGTGAAGCCAACCAGGAGGACAAAAATAAAATAGGAATCGAAGGGCATACCAAAGAAAAAGACTGGGCCAGCCACCAAAGGAGGTCGAGTTATGAGTTTGTCTTCCACCCCCCAGGTGAGCTTGATCAAATCGCCGATAACCAGGATCAGGCCATAGGTGAGTAAGAGTTGCTCGGGAAGTTCCCTATTGTATACCCGGCGTATCAAAACTACCTCGATGACCCAGCCGATAGCGGCCAGAGACAGTGCGGCCAGAGGAATACTCACCCACATCCCAAAGCCGAAATCCTGCATCAGATACCAGAACGTATAGCAGAAATAAGCGCCGACCAGCCACAGGGTGGCATGGGCAAAATTGAGG
>JAUVXZ010000069.1 GCA_030603345.1 Pseudomonadota bacterium | reverse complement strand
GCTGAAGAGGATTAAGAGAAGGGTGGTGAGGATGACAATCGCCTTTCTCTTTCTGATAATCCTCCAGTATTCTCGGAGATTTATGTCGTATTGGGCCATGTAGGATACCTATTACTTGAACCTTAACATATCAGGTTGACCATACAAATTTCTATACCAACCAGGATAAAGCAGCCACTGAAGCATAGGCAAAGTATTGAGAGCAAACTCATTGACATCCCCTATGATGGTTCGGGGGACATACACAATATCTCCATCTATAAGGGGTATGTTTTGCCGTATATCACCTTTCTCAAGAATGGCTTTGACGTCTGCAGTAAGTACCAGGGGTTTTTTCCCGGGCTCATACCCTCTTATGATGAGTGTGTTCTCCTCAACAGCCATCGGGGTATAGCTTCCAGCAAAAGCGAGTGCCGCCATAAGATCCGGGGTATTCTTTAGTGGATAAATACCCTGTCTTTGTACCTGCCCGAATACATACACCCGCTCACCAAACATGGGAAGCTCTGGCACATCAATCACATCCCCAGCATCAATAATTACATTCTGCTCTATCTCCCCCCTAAAGACAATGTCATAGAGGTTTATGTAATAGATTTTATCTGCTCTGATAAGCTTGACCTTCTTTATGTCTGCATCCTCGGTATATCCACCTGCCAGGACTAAAAGATCCAGAAGAGAGGTCTTGCCCTTGAGAAACACTTTTCCACTTCCGGCCTCATAATAGGGAAGTCTGAGAACACCAACCTCGCCCAAGACTAAGGCAGTTTTGCTTTTGAATTCTTTGACAAGAATGTCGACCCTTGGGTTTCTCATAAAAACCGAGAGCTTCTCAGTGAGTTTGTGGTCAAGTTCCCGAACGGTGAGACCAGCAGCAGGGATATTATCCACAAAGGAATAAGAGATGGTTCCGTTTGACCTGACGATTACGGTATCTGTCTTCTGGTCACTTCCTGCCCGAAAGGTAATCTCCAAAACATCTAAGGGGCCTATCTTGTACTCTTGGTAACCCCTCTTTTCGGTAAAAACAGCATTTTCTGTTACCTTGGTCATCCTTGCCAATTCCTCTTTCATGGCCAAGGATCGGGCAGCTATTTCTTCGGGCGAGAATTCTGGAGGTAGTTCCTTAACCGGAATACCGGGAAGATGTGGTGTGCAACCATTTGAAATGAGCAGGAAAAACAGAAGGGCAAAAACCCAACTAAGCAATATCCTTTTCATCGATACTCCCTGTTACGTACAAAAGTATTTGCTGAGATAAATCCACAGTCCTGGGCTTTTGTAACTTACTACCGAGACTATCGTAGATTATCTCTACGGTAGGTTTTAAAGGAAAACCTGGATGGGTGTTTGCAGCCCTTCCTACCGAACGATCATTCAACTTTACATAACTGCCGAGAGGAAAAAAAGAGATCTGATTCAAGAAGGCCTTTATCACCTTGGCCGGAAACGCCTCCTGAGCAGAATCAATAATATCCCGAACCGCCCTATTCTGTTCAATCCTCTCTCTGTAAGGCCGATCACTTATCATAGCCGAGTACATATCTGCTAGACCTATGATAGAGGCATAATCATGGATTTCCTCTTGTTTGAGCCCAAACGGATACCCGGACCCGTCAGCCCTTTCGTGTACCTGGAGGGCCACATCACCCAGCCATACGTACTCGCCGTCTGAGCGAGAAAGTATATCTGCACTTATCTCCGGATGACGCTGGACCTCCTTGAATTCCTTGTCGCTCAAGGTATCTCTTTTGTTCAGAATACCTTGGGAGATCTTATACATGCCCACATCATGCAGAAAGGCAATAGTTGCCAGGTCAGCGAGTCCACTACTATCATAGCCCATTCCCGCCCCGATCTTGAGAGCCAAGAGAGTGCCCTTTATTGATCGTGCAGCCAACGGGTCCGCTTCTTCCCCCTCAAAGGTAAGATAATGGTACAGGTCATCAATGAGGTTTTTCTCAATAATAGAGCGCAAGACAGCCGTTATCCCGGAGATATTTATCACCTCATCATTCTGGACCCATGTTTGAACCTGGTCTGCAAGCTTGGAAAGCCTTTTGTAGTGTTTGCCAGTCTCACTACTGATACTTTTCTCAGCCACTTCATCTTTGTCAAAGATGGGAGTCTTTCTGAGGCTAACCTCTCTTAAAGTAACCTTCCTTTTGGGATCTTCTTTTGAATTCTTTTCGATTATTTTGGAAAAGCGAATCATTCTTATGCCAAATCTTCAATAACACTTTCTATGATAGCTGGAGTAATGATTTTTCTCTTCTTGTTGAATGCGATCAATAGACTCAGGTCACATACCGAGTTAATCATTCTTGGTAGGCCCCCTGTGTATTCATGGATTTCCCTTATGGCCTTCTTGGTGAAGATGTTCTTGGGAAAACCTACCGTCTTCTCCCTAAACAGAATATACTTAACCGTATCCAAAAAACCAAAGGGCTGGAGATGAAACCTGACGGGTATCCTCTGATCAAATGGTTTCATCTGCCTCATCTTGGCCTTCAACTCAGGTTGTCCTATTAAGATAAGGGTCAGTAAAAACCGGTGGCTATTCTGAAAATTTAGAAGGAGTCTTGCCTCCTCAAAGGCTTCTTCACGCAAGATGTGGGCCTCATCTATGATGAGCACTGTCCCCCTGTTCTGCTGCAAATTATGGATCATCCTTTTATTGAGAATTTGCAGAAGCTTAATCTTAGAATCGGGGGGCTCTTCAATACCCAGTTGATAGAGTATCGCCTGTAAGAATTCCAGTGGCTTATATGGGGGATTGGTCAGGAGGGCAACGTCAGCCCCTGCTTCTCTTATCTTATTGGTATACACACGACTTATCAGCGTTTTTCCACAGCCGATATCCCCTGTCAGCATGGCTGCACCTTTGCTCATCTTCGAGGCATAAAGCAGCCGACTCAGAGCTTCTTCATGGGATTGAGATACGTAAAAAAGAGAAGGATCGGCCACATTCTCGAAAGGAAACTTTTTCAAATTCCAATAGTTAAGGTACATGTTAAGGCCTATTTATGATAATCGGAACTTCTTCTGCCTTATTATAATCCTTTTAGATAAAAATCAATAAAATAATATAAATTTAATATAATTTATCTTATCTGATATGTCAAACCTTGAACTTCAAACCTAACAGGTCCCGCTCAGAAACTATATTGAAGAGGTTATGCTCCACATGGCTCCGCCCTCTGGTCTTAGCCCTATTAGCTCTACGCTCAAAGATGAACCACAAGTCTTTCATAGGGCGTCAGGTAGGGCGTAATTCCATGTCTCGATCTCGTTTGCACACCTCTCTTTCTGTTCTTATCGGCAAAACGCATGCCAACTTTAGGAAAACGAGCGCAGTTTCCTTGGGAAAATCAAAAAAACCTGTCATATCAATGCCATATGGACTCTGACGTAAAGAAGTGAAACCTCTTTGAGCCTATGAGTCAGGAGTTTGGATAGGAGGCAGTCACCTTGCGCCAAAATTTTGACGGGATATGAAAAAAGTGGTATGGGTTCACAGGTTCAGGGTTCAGGGTTCAGGGTTTCGTGATCAAATCGGGATTCAGGGGTTTCGTCTTAGGGGGATGAGAGAGATGGAGATCAAACGATTTGAAGATATTCAGGCCAGCCCGCCATCGGCTTCGCCTTCAGGCCCTGCCCGACGGACGGCAGGCGGGGAGGCATGCAAGGCGAACCCGTGTTTCCGTTCGTGGATTCATCAGCTATCTTAAGAGATATGAAGAAAAGTGCAAAGCGACTAACCGTGAACCCTGAACCTTGAACCAGACAACCTGACTAGTAACTGAAAATCAATGAAGGAGATACGAGATGTGTGGCTAGCAGAGCTTCGCTAGACCTAGGGCTAGATTAGCCCTCATAAAACCTGACAATGGAAAGGAATGAATCGGCCTTTAAACTCGCCCCCCCAATCAGGGCGCCGTCGATATCGGGCTGTGCCATAAGTTCTTTGATATTATCCGGCCTCACACTTCCACCGTATAATATCGTAGTAACCTTCCCGGTATTATTATCAAAGGCTTCTCTCAGCCAGCTTCTGATAAAAGCGTGTACCTCTTGGGCCTGTTGGGGAGAGGCTGTTTTTCCTGTGCCTATGGCCCAAACCGGTTCATAGGCCAGAATCAGGCCTTCAGGGAGCACTGCTCTTTGAGAAAACGAATGCAGAGATTCCTGTAACTGTTCCTTGACTATATCGAATGTCTTTTTTTCTTCTCTCTGCTGAAGACTCTCCCCAATACACAAAATAGGTATCAATCCTGTGTCTACTGCCGCAGCCGCCTTGTTATTGATTATCCTACTCGTTTCAAAAAAAAGGGCTCTTCTTTCTGAGTGGCCCAGGATTACATGACTGCAGCCAGCCTCCTTCAGCATCAGGGGAGAAACCTCACCGGTAAAGGCTCCCTCCTCCTCCCAGTGCATATTCTGGCCTGCAACGCGAATAGCTGTGCCAGCCAACAGATCACGGGCCAATGGAAGGCTGGTAAAGGGGGGTGCAACCAATACATCGACCTTGTTGAAGTCTATTTCAGCCTTTTTGATTTCGGAAAGGAGTTGCCCAGCCTCATCGAGGGAGAGATTCATCTTCCAGTTTGCTGCCATCAGCGGTTTTCTGTTTTCCATAATGCTATGAGCTTGAACCTTTGGCAACATATACTGCAAGATCTACAAGCCTGCTTGCATAGCCGAATTCGTTATCATACCATCCCAGAACCTTGACCATATCCTTGCCTATGGCCATTGTTGATGGGGCATCAATAACGGTTGAGGCAGTAATTCCATTGAAATCGCTGGAAACAAGAGGCTCATCGGAGTATTCAATGATGCCCTTCATGCTTCCCTTTGAGGCCTCCTCAAAGGCCTCATTTACCTCTTGAGCAGATGTGGGTCGGCTGACCTGGACAACGAGGTCAGTCAGAGAGACATTGGGGGTGGGGACTCTCAGGGCCATCCCATTCATCTTGCCTGCTAGTTCAGGGATAACCAGCGAAACTGCCTTTGCCGCTCCTGTGGTTGTGGGAATCATGGAGAGGGCCGCTGCTCTGGCCCTCCTTAGATCCTTATGAGGAAAGTCGAGAAGCCTCTGATCGGTAGTGTAAGAATGTATTGTTGTCATAAGGCCTTTTTCAATTCCAAACCTGTCTAATATAACCTTACAGATCGGGGCCAGACTATTTGTTGTGCACGACGCATTCGAAATGACATGGTGCCTTTGTGGATCATACTGTTCGTGATTGACTCCGATTACCACAGTTATATCAGGATCGGTGGCCGGAGCAGAGATAATTACCTTTTTTGCTCCAGCATCTAGATGCTTGGAGGCCTGCGCCCTGTCTCTGAAAAGCCCGGTACACTCGAGAACAATATCCACCTCCAGGTCCTTCCAGGGGAGCTTGCCAGGATCCCTTTCCGAAAGAACGCTCATCCTCTTTCCGTCAACGAGAATACTGTTTTCCTTTACAGTGATGTCTGCCTTGAGTGTGCCGTGCACAGAGTCATATTTCAAAAGGTGAGCAAGGCTATGAGGATCAGTAAGGTCATTTAAGGCTACAATTGCAATATCATCCCTATCGTATGCTGCACGGAGAACCATTCTGCCGATACGCCCAAAACCATTAATTCCTACCTTTACTGTCATGACCGCCTCCTCTTTGTAGTATGCAGCAAAAACCAAGCAGTACGCACTATCTTCTGTCTGCTCCTTACTGCCTACTTTATTTCTCTTTCGTGGGTTTAAGTAGTTCGCTGGCAAGAGATATACTTCGACGTCCAGCCGTCTTGGCCACATCTGCTACTTCGCTCAGAGTCTGCCCTTCCCTGCTATGGGCAACGGCTATTACCATAGGCAAGTTTGTACCTGTTACAACCTCTACGCTATCTTTCTGAAGAAAGGACAGGGCCAGATTTGACGGTGTTCCTCCAAACATGTCAGCCAAAACCAGAACGCCTTGCCCCTGATCCAAAGCCTTCATTTTTTTCTGAATGATATCCCGTAACTTTTTGCTGTCTTTTGATGCATCAATGGCAACGTACTCCACTGTGTCAATTGCGCCTACGATGAATTCGGCTGCTTCAAGGAGTTCTTTAGCCAGCTGGCCGTGGGTTATTACAAGCAAACCAATCATAATTCTTATAGTTCCTCATCCTTATCGATGATCATTTCGTAAATCTCTTGCCCTGATTGAGCGCCCATCAATCGCCGCCTAAAGTTACCGTCTTTTAACATCCTTGATATTTTTGCGAGAGCCTTAAGATGCACACCAGCTGAATTCTCAGGTGCAAGCAAGAGAAAGAACACATAGGCAGGCTTTTCATCTATGGAATCAAAATCGAGACCTTTAGCACTTCTACCAAAAGAGATACAAAGATGATCCAATTCCTTTAATTTCCCATGAGGTAGGGCAATTCCATCACCGATACCGGTGCTTCCGAGTCTCTCTCTTTCTAACAGAACCTGAAGCAAAGATCCCTTACTCAACGATGGCTCTTGCTGCGTTATGATCTGTGCAAGTTCTTCCAGCACACCCTTTTTGTCTTGAGCCTTCAGATCAGGCGCAATAAGCCCAGGTTTCAATATGTCTGAAAGTTTCATTTGTTAACCCTTAGAAGGAGCTATTTGGTAGAAGGTTCTATAAGGCCTAAATTCCCATCTTTTCGTTTATAGATAACATTGATATTATTAGATTTAGAATTGAAAAACACGAGAAAATTCCTCTTTGATAACTCCAATTGCATAGCGGCCTCATCTACGTCCATCGGTTTCGTATCCATCTTCTCTGTTTTGATTATCTTGGGCTCCGATTCAGACACCGTATCTTGGGTCTCTCCTTCATCAGATAGCAAATCTTCATCCACAGTACCCTTAATATGCTCCCCTTTATATTCCCTTTTCCGAGACAGCATTCGTCTCAGTTGTTGCTCTATCTTCTCCATAACCTTATCAACTGACGAATACATATCGCCAGTCTGCTCCACAGCCTTAATCTTGTTTCCATCAACGGACAAAGTCACATCGGCACTGTGCCTGAATTTTTCTACCCCAAGAACAATATGGGCATCAACAGGGGAATCAAAATATTTCTTTATCTTATAAACCTTTTCTTCTACATACGACCTTAATTCTGCGGTTGGTTCCACATGCCTAAAAGTAATGCTTATCTCCATCCTATTCTCCCTCAAAAGAAATTGAACAGTTAATAGAAAATAGTGGTAATGTCAAGCACCAAACCGGGCCTTTTCAACCCTAAAAAATAAGTATCGTCAAAAGTGTTTACTCAATGGCATATTGGTTAGAGAAGGTGTACATGGTTACCTCTGTCCGGCCATGACCTCCTTTAGGACGTAAAGGACTACTCACTATGGTTCATCCCAACACTTTTGAACGATACCAAAAAATAACCCCTGTTAGAAATGCACATGAGGTATTATACGCTCATTAAAAAGCGAAACACAAGTATTGAATACCATCCCTGTACTTCCTCATGGGGCATTCTAACGGGGTTCAATAAACCAGGCCAAAAGAAACAATCTTCTCTGCGTGCTCTCCGTGCTCGAGCGACTCTGAGCCAAATCGAAGGGGAGTGGGTGTGAGATCAGGTGTACGTATTCTTTCTCTGACTCGATGGAAGGATCCCAATCATTTCTCTATACTTAGCTACGGTCCGCCGGGCAATATCTATGTTTAGTCGTTTCAAAATACGCACTATCTCC
The DNA here is from genome assembly GCA_030603345.1 of Pseudomonadota bacterium. Taxonomy (GTDB): domain Bacteria; phylum Desulfobacterota; class DSM-4660; order Desulfatiglandales; family B25-G16; genus JADFWK01. The sequence continues at coordinate 6,473 of JAUVXZ010000069.1, read as the reverse complement.
TGGTCGCTACAGGGTTTGGCTTTGTCCTCACCCCTTATAATCTCCTTAATCCGCTCCTTAACACTTAACGAGCCCACCTTGTCCGCACCATCAACTGATTGAATGCCACTGTTTAAAAAGTATCGTAGCTCAAAAATACCAAAAGGGCTATGCATATATTTGTTATTCATGACCCTGCTCACGGTGGATTCGTGCATCTGAATGTCTTCTGCTACATCTCTCAAAACCATTGGTCTCAGATGGGCTGGACCAGACTCAAAGAAGTCTCTTTGGAACTTCACAATGCTCTCTGAAACCTTGTAGATAGTTCTCTGCCTCTGATGAATGCTCTTGATGAGCCATGATGCACCCTTTAACTTTTCCCGAATGTATTCTCTCGTGGCCCTGGAAAGATCGTCTTTCTTGGCAAGGGTCTCTCTATAAAAGGAGCTTATTCTCAACTTGGGAAGCCCATCCTCATTCAAAAAAATCATAAACTCGTCCCCCATCTTATAGACGTAGACATCCGGGGTTATGTATATAGTGTCTTCATCGTTATAGAAACGACCTGGCTTAGGCTCTAAAAAAGCTATAACAGAAACAGCATCTAAAACCTTGTCCAGAGGGACACCCAGGCTCCTAGCGATCTGACTATATCTCCTTTTTTCAAGTTGCTTCATGTGATCAGTCACTATCTTTTCGGCTATGCTCCCCCCGAGACCCTGAAAACGGAGCTGGATCGACAGACACTCTCTATTGTCTCTTGCCCCGACGCCAATAGGGTCAAATTCATGAATGATTTCCAGTACCCTCAATACCTCCTCTCGTGATTGCTGGGTTTCCCTCATAATGTTATCAATAGAATCCTGAAGATACCCATCGGAATCTATATTGCCGATAATATATCCCCCAATCCCCCTCTGTGTCTCATCAAGCTCGCTCACCTGTAATTGCCACAAAAGATGGGAGTACAGATTCGTTTTAGGGGCAATCAGACTCTCAAAAGATGGTCTATCTTCTGTGTCCTCATGGGGCGAACTTGCCCATGCTGTATTGTACTCTGAGATATAGGAATCCCAATCGAAATCTTCTCTTATGGTCTCTTTGACTCTTACCTCTCGGAGAGGCTCTTCTTTGTTAACAGGCTCCTCTTTCTTTCCTTCTTCCTCTGCCTTCTCCTCTACCTCATCAACAGGCGCCTCCTCCAGTAATGGATTAGCCTCCATCTCATGATTGATTGTCTGACAAAGTTCTAAACGAGAGAGCTGCAAGAATTTGATTGCCTGCTGCAGCTGGGGGGTCATTATGATCCGCTGGCTCAACTTGAGTGACTGTTTAAGTTCGAGTGCCATAGTATTCCCTAATGAAATCTATAAATAAAAGTCTTCTCCTAGGTAAACCGATCTAACTACCTCGCTGGCGGCAATCTTCTCAGGTATGCCAGACTCAATGATCTCTCCCTCATTGATAATGTAAGCAACATCACAGACATCCAATGTTTCTCTGACATTATGGTCTGATATCAATATACCCAGTCCTCTTTCTTTGAGCCCTTGAACGATTTGTTTGATATCGTTGATTGCCAAGGGATCAATGCCTGCAAAGGGCTCATCGAGCAAAATGAATTTTGGATTGGTGATCAGTGCCCTGGTAATTTCAAGCCTTCTCCTCTCCCCCCCGGACAAAGAGAAGGCCTTTTGTTTGGCCAAATGGCCTATGCTCAACTCGGATAAGAGGGACTCGAGAAATGTGTCTCGTTCCTCAACTGGTATATTTACTATCTCCATAATGGCTACGAGGTTTTCCTCAACCGTCAGTTTTCTAAACACCGATGGTTCCTGGGAAAGATAATTAATTCCCTGCCGGGCTCGCATATACATCGGTTCATCGCTGATATCTCGCCCATCCAAAAAGATCTTACCTTCCTCAGCCCTAATGAACCCAACTATCATATAGAATGTCGTGGTTTTACCGGCCCCATTTGGTCCAAGAAGCCCCACAATCTGCTCTCTATCAACTGTCAGATTTACCTTATTTACGACCGCCCTCTTCCCATAGATTTTCACGAGATCCTTTACCTCTAAGGAATCTCCAGGGTCATGTTCTTTCATTCCCTCCCTTTTTCCTCCTTAGGGAATATGGTGGCCTTAACCCGTTTGGTTTCACTTCCTTCAACTATGCTCCTGTTTTCATTCAAGAGTATGATTATTTTGTGTCCCTCAACAACATCTCGACCCTGTTGAACCGAAGGATTTTCGGTGAGCACAATCTTCCCCTCACCCTGATAGTAAACTGCCTTTCCTGCCCTGGCCATTGAACCATCAGATCGATTCACGGTAACATTCCCCAGGGCGATGATTTTATCTATCTTACTGGAATCGACAGGAGACTCATTGTTGGTAGGACTGCCAAGATAGTACACAAGCATTTTTTGGCAATCTATTACCATATCCTCCGTTTTGGCCCTCACCCCACCATCAAACACGATCACCTTTTTTTGCTGATCAACCTCCAGACTGTCTGAGTGGATAACGATGGGGCCTGGTCTTGAGATTTCCTTGGATTCCTCGTCTACCTGAGAAAAAGAATCGCTTTGCGGAGCAACCAGAAACACTAAGAAAAGAATAACACTGAAAAGCAACGCGGATAGTGCAATCCTCATCTCCACAATACCCCACTTTTGAGCGTCGTGCACACATTGCCCCTAACGGTAAATGTTTTCCGTGCTAGATCAACAAAAAGACTATCGCCCTTTACGTGAAAAAAGGGACCAGTTACTTTTATGGGCCTGTCAGTCGCCACAGACTCATCTTTTTCACTATAGATCAAAAGGTTTGTCTCTATTTGGTAACCGTCAGCAGACCTTCCCGTCACCTCTCCCCTGAAAATAATTTCCCCACGCTCCCTATGATAATTGCCTTCGTTTCCCTGGATGGTAAAACCTACCTTCCTGGCAGGATCTAATCTTAGTGAAACATCCTTCAAGGTCAAGGTCTGAGTCTTGTCAAGAAAATAGCCCTCTTTTGCCTTAAGCTCCCATTTTCCTTCGCCGTTTTTGTAGTCCTGACTATAGTGGATCTCACGCATTTTGAGGGACTCTCCAGAGCTCAGATTGGATGCTGTTGATGCATCCATCCATACCTGTGGTACCTTACAGACAAAAAAGGCAGCTATCAACAAAAGAAAAAAAATCCCTCCTATCGGCCACATCATGATGGGAATTTTTTTCATAAATCATACCAAGATATAACCTATTGGCAAAGAGTAATGCCTGTGTTTCCCGTTAACAGGCTGTTGCCAAAATCGTGAACTATCCACACGCCTGACATCATCTTTCACTTTCTTTCAACTGTCTGATGAACTTTCTTGAGCACAGCCACAAGGGATTCAACATGCTCAAACGGGAGAGAATTGGGCCCATCACTGAGAGCTGAATCAGGGTCTGGATGGATCTCCAAAAAAATTCCATCAGCACCAGCGGCTACAGCAGCCTTTGCAAGGGGAGCCACGAATTCCCTCTGCCCACCAGAGGACGTGCCTCGGCCCCCAGGCAATTGTACACCATGGGTGGCATCAAATACAACCGGATACCCAAAATCCTTCATAACCATTATGGACCGCATATCCACCACTAAATTATGGTATCCGAAAAATGTACCCCTCTCCGTCAGCAAAATATTAGTATTTCCCGTTGAAGTCGCCTTTAGAACGACCTGCTGCATATCCCATGGAGAAAGAAATTGGCCCTTTTTTATGTTGAGCGGTAGACGAGTTCTGGCTGCTTCAAGAATCAGATCCGTCTGGCGAGATAAGAAGGCAGGGATCTGAATAACATCCAAAACTTCTACCGCCCTTTCAATCTCACTCACCTGATGTATATCTGATAATATCGGCAAACCAGTGGTATTCTTTACCTCTTTGAGAATCTCCAGGCCTTCATCCAAACCTGGTCCCCGAAAGGAATCAACCGACGTCCGATTCGCCTTATCATAAGAACTCTTAAATATGACTGATATATTAAGCCTCTGGGCTAATCCCTGCAAAAACCTCGCCACTGTAAGGGTAGTCTCCTTATCCTCTATCACGCAGGGCCCGGATATCAAAAAGAGAGGGCCGTTCTTCCCAACAGTCAGATTTCCTATCTTTACCGGGGTGGAAACCGGTACTTGTGTGTTGTCAGCAATCATGAAGGTAACACCATAATTATTTTACTATTGTTATCCAAACACGGTAATAAAGTCAAGAATCCCTTTTCTGGAGCCTGATGAGTTCTGCATAAAATGCACCCTCTCAGCCCTGAAATTGGCCTCGAGCAGGGGCCCACAGGACATGGTTTTCAAAGATGAAATAAAGTTGTAACTCCTCAGGTTCAGGGGTTCAGGGTTCAGGGTTCATGGGTTTCGTCTTAGGCCGATGAGAGAGATTAAGATCAAACCGTTCGAAGATAAGGAAACCAACCCTGAATCTTGAACCGTGAACCCTGAACCTTGAACCGGACAACCTGAGTAGTAACATAAAGTTTTTCTTGTAAAGAACAAAGGATGTGCAGATAGTGACCAAAATTTTGTGAGATTGGTGACATGGCTCATTACAAGGTCAAAAAGACAATTGATGAAATAAACAGAAAAATTAGAGATGGCAAGGTGGTAGTGGTTACTGCCGAAGAGATGGTAGACATAGTAAGGGGCAGCGGCCCGGAAAAAGCAGCCAGAGAGATTGACGTGGTCACAACGGGGACCTTTTCCCCAATGTGCTCCTCCGGGGCCTTTATTAATTTCGGGCATACCAAACCACCTATCAAGGCCTCTCAGGTCTTTTTGAACGGCGTTCCAGCATATGCCGGTCTTGCTGCAGTAGACGTCTTTATAGGCGCCACTGAACCGGCAATCGATGACCCTCTCAATAAAGTCCACCCCGGTCAGTTTAAATATGGGGGTGGACACGTCATCGAAGACCTTATTTCAGGCAAAAGGGTGGAGCTGATCGCTCGGTCTTATGGAACAGACTGCTATCCTAATCGAGAGATAAAAAAGCAGATACGGCTCAAAGATCTGCCAAATGCTGTGTTATTGAATCCAAGAAATGCCTACCAGAACTACAATTGTGCTATCAATTTAAAGGACGACATTATCTACACTTACATGGGGGTGTTAAGGCCTAAGGCCGATAACGCCAATTATGCAACGGCCGGCCAACTCAGCCCCCTCTTTAATGATCCTTATTATCTGACCATAGGTCTGGGAACCAGGATTTTCCTTGGAGGGGCCCAAGGGTATGTAATCTGGGCCGGAACCCAGCACAACCCATCAGTAAATCGCGGAAAAAATGGCGTTCCCCTAGAACCAGGTGCAACGTTGATGGTAATGGGTAATTTAAAGGAAATGAATTCTCACTGGTTAGTGGGGGTAAGTATCCTCGGTTATGGATGTTCCTTGGCAGTAGGCATTGGGGTGCCTATTCCAATCCTCAATGAAGACATGGCCAGATATACTGGCATCTCAGATGAGGATATATTCACCCAGATTATTGACTATGGAAAGGATTATCCCCAGGGAAAGGCCAAAAGCCTCGGTGCGGTGAGTTATGCGGAATTGAAAAGCGGGACAATAACTTTGAATGGTAAGACCATCCAAACCTCTCCTGTTTCCTCGTATGTTAGGGCCAAAGAGGTTGCAGAAATCCTAAAAGAATGGATTGAAACCGGCCAATTCTATCTCAGTCAACCTCAGCACCCCCTCAAAGATATATGAAGAGTAACCGTTCACGGGTTCAGGGTTCATAGGTTGTGGGTTCAGGGTTAGTGAAGTTTAGGAGAATAAAAGTAACCTTGAACCCCGATTTCATCAGGAAACTCTGAACGGTGAACTCTGAACCTGTAAACGCCTACGAAAACTATATCTCCAATAAAGAGCATCTCTAAAATATGATGGAACCCGATAATCCCAAAACCACGAAGCTGAAAAACATCTTAGAAGCTATGGGATCCGTTCTGGTATCCTTTTCAGGCGGTGTGGATAGCGCTCTTCTCCTTCACGTTGCCGCTGAAATACTCAAGGAAAAGGCAAGGGCTGCAACTCTGATCTCCCCGATCTTTCCAAAAAATGATCTTATCAGGGCAGAAAATCTCACCGAAGAATTAGGAGTAGCCCATGCAAGGCTTACGTTCGATATACTCTCTGATAGAGGTTTTCTCAGAAATGATGGAATGAGATGTCATTTCTGTAAGCTGAAAATGATTGAGGAACTAAAAGATGAGGCAAAAAGGCAAGGCCATGACTCTGTAATCGATGGCAGCAATCTTGATGACACCAAAGACTACCGGCCCGGGCTTGAGGTGGCACAAAAAGCCGGCATCTCAAGCCCTTTGATGCAGGCTGGCTTTACCAAAGAGGATATAAGGAAAGAGGCCAAACGGAGGAAGATCAAGACCTGGAATACGCCATCATCTGCATGCCTTGCCTCACGGATAGCCTTTGGCACGCCGATAACGGTGG
>JAUVXZ010000076.1 GCA_030603345.1 Pseudomonadota bacterium | reverse complement strand
TGGGCTCCCTGAATCCCTGCCGTGAAATTATGTGTGCTGCAATGTCGATGCAGCACTCACATGCCAGGTGCAGGGTTCGCTCCAAGAAGCGCTGATCCTTTTTTCTGGACAGATAATCTTTAAGAGAGATTTCCCTGTATTCCTTCAGGTCACCCATATACTCTCGCAGAAAGCGCAGTTTAGATTCCAGGACTTCACGGTCTATCATACGTGATCCTCCTGGAAATATTTTTTGGACTCTTGAATGTCCTTATCGATATAGTACTTAAAATCGAAATACTCCTTTTGCTTTTGAATAGCGTAATCCATTTCTTCAACAGGATCCTTCCCAAAGATTATTTGTTTGGTTCTCAAAACTTGATGAATCAGTTTAAGGGAGGCACTGTTGAGGAGCACTATATCCACGTTTTGGCTAAAATAATCTTCCAGATCATTCATAAGTTGCATTCTGATGTTAAAGGAAGCATCAGGCGAGATGTTATCCGTGAGTCTGATTGCAATATCAACATCGCTCAACTCATGGTCTGCGCCTTGCGCCTTTGAACCGAAAAGATAGGCCGATCTGATAGAGGGATATTTCTCGAAAATCGTGGACAAATCTTTTTTGAATTCTTTAGTAATCAAAGACATATCGCACCCATGGAATTTCATTATATAAACTATTGACTAATGTTTTGTCAGCGGTCCAAAATCCCAGGCTAATTTTTCAGTCACTGGTGAATGATAGAAAATTATCTCCTGCTGCCTTAGCACCTCTGAAGGCATGATCCCTTCATCTAAAGTCAATTCCTCACGGTACGCCTTGTTTCTAATAACTGATTGGGTCTCATAAATCAACATATATGGTGCGTGCATACTTTTATCGGTCCATTCAGTCCAAATGTGATTGACTTTATCGCTGTAAGTTTCGGGTAATACCAATTCCAAAATAATACTTGAATCTATACAAACTTGGTTACTATTCAGCCACTAAGACACTAAGCCACTAAGATTAGGAAATTATTCTTTTATTACCCTTTTGATGGGGGGCACGTTGTCTTTTTCCCCGCCCGCCTCGCCTGAGCGGCTCGCGATGGCGGGCAGGCTTTTCAGATAAGGTGATGAAGTCACATTTAGCCTTTGTGTCTTGGTGCCCCTGGCCCAGACCTGGCATGCAATGCTTAGTTATATTATATGATATAAATAGATAGTATAGAAATTGCAATATATGCGAAGGCGCTCGCGCCAGGGCAGGCTTTGTGGCTACCTGAACAGTTACCAAACTTGTAATCACTTAGGTTGTCAGGTTCATGCCTGCCCGCCTGACGGCAGGGGGGTGATAACAATCTGCGAATTTCTAAACAGATAACCTGCAACGCTGAACCTTTCTTAACCGTGAACGGTTACTAAATGTTTCCATCCCTACAAATGGCAAGTATCTTGCTATATCCATTATTGATGAATTCGCAAAAAGTCGATTTTGCTCTATCCGTGAGCATTTTGGGCGCACTTAAGATGTTTCCCGCTTCAGCGGGACTAAAACTCAGTCTAACGCCCTCAAACAGTTAGCATTTCTTAACGCTGAACATCTCAAGCGCTTTTCTCCCAAAACGCTCAATCTCCTTCACAAAACGCTTTTTACGAGTTTGTCATTATTGCAGAGGAAAAATCTCAAGTTTTGGGAAAAATTTTCCGATAGATAAATGGAGATTGAGAACCTGCTACAGCCAAGTTTCGTTTAAAGGGGGACAACTATGGGATTAAGCACCAACCTCATCAGTGGCCTTGCCAGTGGTTTTGATTGGCGCTCTATGATCGATGAATTGATGAAGATCGAGCGTCGGCCCGTTGATTTAATAGAGAGCAGAAAGAGGGAATATGAATCAAAACTTTCTGAATGGCAATCCTTTAACACCAAACTCCTTTCCCTCAAGACAGCCGCTGAAGGGCTCAAGGACCCCGGAGACTTTGATGTTTTCAGCTCCATCATGACATCTGACAGCAGCACCGTTAAGGCCTCGGACCTCCTGTCTGTTTCCGCTTCCTCTTCCGCCTCAAAAGGTTCGTACTCAATTATTGTATCTGCATTGGCCACGGCGCAAAAGCTTTCCTCCAATTCCTTCTCCAGTTTTTCAGATGCCCTGGGAAGCTCTTATGTAGGAGATATCCTTATCAACGGAAGGGTCATCGCCGTCAGCGCAACAGACAGCCTGGCCGATGTAAAGAACAAGATCAACAGTGCCAACTCGGGGACCAATCCGAGCGGAGTGACAGCCAGTATCGTGAATTATGGGACCAATAACTACCGGTTGATCCTGACCAGCGATGATACGGGAGAAGACGGTATATCCCTCCTCAACGCCACTGACACCGATATCTTGGGAGCATTCGGTTTTACAGAGACGGCATCTGGTACCTATGAGGTCAAGAACAGCATTACCGGGGGCGCCCAGAGCGATCGCTATACCAGTGTCACTACCTCCATTAAGGATCTCCTTGGCCTGAGTGATCCACAGGCGAGCACTAATCAATTAATGATAGAAGCGGTCGATGGCACCTCAAATGCCATAGATATCGATCTCTCCACAGATAACCTGTATGATATTAGCGATGCCATCAATGATGCCAAAAAAAATACCAGTTTGAGCGCCTCGGTCGTCTCCGAGACAGTGGGCGACACAACCTATTACAGGCTTCAGATAGACGGCATTGCCGACACCGACCCCTTTCAAGACGAAAATAACATCTTCCAGACCTTGGGTTTGATTAAGGGTGGGGTAGGAGATGTTCTCGGCGTAACCGGCACTAATGAAATGACCACCAACGGCCAGCCCATCAGCGCCAGCACCCTTCTGGTTGATATCGACGGGTATTTTTTTTGGGACATTCTGGACGATATCATACTTACCGGTACCGATACGGATGGTGGAGCTGTGAATAATAAGAAGCTCAATATTCAAACTACGAGCACCGTTCAGGATCTCTTGGACAAGATAGAGCTCGAATACGGAGACGTAACAGCCTCAGTCACCGGTGATGGCAGAATACTGATTGTGGATAACACCACGAGCGCAGGGTCCTCTTTGAACGTAACCCTGACCGATGTCCTAGACAATCCTGCAGAACAAGGCTCCCTCGATTTCGGCATCTCCAACCAGGATGCCGGGTTTGTACGGAACCGGGTGGTGGTCCAAGGACAGGATGCAATCATCCAGGTGGATGGGATTGCCATAACCAGTTCCGACAATACCGTGGAAGATGTGCTCCCCGGTGTGACCCTGAACCTGTTAAAGGCAGATGCAGATACCACAATTACCTTGAATATCGATCGGGATATCGATGCCATTATGGATACGATCAGCACCTTCGTAGATGCCTATAATGCAGTAGCTTCCTACATTCGCCAGCAGCAGACCTATGACACGGACACGGAAAGCACCGGCGGCATTCTCTTTGGGGACGGCACCCTTTCTTCGGTAAAATCAGATCTGACCTCCATCCTGGTTCAGTCCGTGTGGGGTGTTTCATCTGAGTACTCCATACTCGGGTTGGTGGGAATTAACCTGGATAATGAGGGTCAGCTGAGTATAGATACGGACACGCTTCAGGGATATCTCGAAACCAATTTCAATGACGTAAAGCTTCTGTTTTCAGCAAATGGAACCAACAGTGTGGGGACCCTTGAATATATCTCCCATTCCTATGATACGCAATCAGGGGAATATACGGTTAATATCACTCAGGCAGGCAGCCAGAGTACAACCACCAGCGATACGGCCGTGATTGTTACCCTTGGAAGCGATGAAACACTCACTATTACCGAGGGAGATAAGACTGCCACCGTTTCCCTGACCAGCGACATGACCATCTCGGATATCATCAATGCCGTCAATACAGAACTCGACACCGTTTACACGGACATTCTGGTTGGCAGTGAGCCCGTCGAGGAAGGTGGGTCTCCCATCACTTCCGCCACCAATTGGGCAGACATCGATGGAGGTCAATTGGTAGACGGGGACATTATTGCATTTGAGGGAACCTCTCGAAGCGGCAGAGCAATCTCAGGCTCCTATAGAATCGATGATGTATCCACCGACACGGTTCAGGGGCTCCTTTCTGCCATAGAGGTGGCTTATGGAAATCAGGTTACTGCTTCAATTGACTCCTCAGGTCACATTATGATCAGTGACAAGTACGTGGGGAACAGTGAACTTTCCATAACCTTTGATTATAGTCAGACTCAGAACCAGGTAGATATCTTTGGTTCAGCCCTCACTACCAATGCAGGGGGCCAGGAAGGCAGATTTGCCCTTTCAATCATCGCCTCCAATGATGGGAGCGATCATCTGAAATTAACTCACGACAGCTATGGGAGCGATCACAGCTTTATCGTTTCGGAAACGGGCGACCTTTTATGGACGGGTGGTGACCAAACCGTCAATAATGGCCAGAATGTGGCTGGCACCATCAATGGGGAAGCAGCTACAGGTTCGGGACAGATTCTTACCGGTGATGATGACGAAGCCAATGTGGATGGCCTGGTCATCAAATATACCGGGACCTCCACCGGAGACATAGGGGACATCAACCTCACCCTCGGTACAGCAGATCTCTTTGACCGGACGCTTTTTAACATAACCGATTCGCTTGAGGGCTATGTCGGGTTTAAGCAGGACTCCCTCCAGGACAGAATTAGTAGTCTTGAAACTCAGATTGAACAAATGGAGGCCCGCCTTGTTCTAAAGATGGATAGGATGATCAACAGGTTTGTAGCCATGGAGCTTGCCCTGAGTAAGCTACAGAACCAGAGTCAATGGCTTACTGGACAGATAAATGCCTCATATGGCGGCTGGGGATGGTGGTAGATCGTGAATACTGGATATAGATAAACAAAAAAGGGGATTTCAAAGTGGATAGTAATGGAACTCAGTCATATCGCAGAACAAAGGTGCTTACAGCAGACCCCAAGAGACTGGTTTTAATGTGCTACGAGGGGACCATAGATAATCTTAAAATCGGAAAACAGCAAATAGCCCAAAAAGATTACGAGGGAAAGGCCAGGGCGCTTACAAAGGCCCAAGATATCATCAATGAGCTACTATGTGCGCTTGACTATGAAAAAGGTGGCTCCATTGCCAAAAATCTGGATTCTCTTTACAACTATATGCTCCGGAGGATAATCCATGTAGATCTAAAGAATGATCTGAGGGCCGTTGACGAGGTTATCGGAATGCTCACCGAACTTAAGGCTGCCTGGGAGGAAATCCTTTATAACGGGGACAGCGAGGTTGAACCAGAAAACACACGATTTGGTGAAGACAGGAGACGGGCCTCAGCTTATATCAGTGCCTAAGGGAATGACGATATGAAAGATAAAGATGCAGGAAAGAAAATTTGTTCCTTCTTAGAAAAGAAGGTGGTCTTTTTTAAACAATATTTATCAATAACAAAGCGGATGAAAGAAACATTTAAGAAAAAAGAACCGAGCAGCCCCGAGACCTTTATTTCCGAACGGCAGGCGTGCATTAATAAGATTCAGAAGATTGACGCATCACTGGAGAAGATCATGGGCAATAGCTCTGATAAGCTTCATGATATTTCTGAGAAATGTAAGGGAATGATCGATAGTTATTTGAGGAGTTTGAAAAACATTATGGAAACAGTGGATCTTATTGATCGGGAATTGATAGTTGTGGTCAGAGGTGAAGGCGAGAACATCAAAGGGGAACTTCTTAAACTCCAAGATGTCAGGCAAGCTGCTAAGGGCTACCGGGACAAGATGAAATCTACTCCGAGGTTTTTAGATATCATACGATAGGAACTAGTTCTGGGCAGCGTGTTTTGCCTAAAGTTTTTGTAAAAACAACCGATTATAAGGAAAGGGAGGTGTGTTTGATATGTTAGTCGGACCTGTCACTATAGCAGGGAAGAACCTAGCTCCACCGGCCCAGGCGAGGCTTCCCGCAGAAACGCCAACACGCCAGGAGAGCGTGAGAAATGCAAAGGCGCAAGGCGAGCCAGATCTATCGCGCAGGACACAAGCGGCAGCTGACATTCAGAAAAATCTTGATATGATTCATAATGTGGACCTGCAATTCACCGTTCACGAGGCTTCTGGGGAGATTATGGTAACGGTGCGGGAGCAGTCTACGGGTGAGGTCATAAGGGAGATTCCTCCCTCAGAGATATTAGATCTTGCTGCCAGGCTCGGTGAAATGGTTGGCCTTCTGTTTGATGGAAGGGGCTAAAAGTTTGGTGCCGGGAGCTATGTCTTCATAGATGAAAGAAAAGAATGGTCTGCACATAAAGATTCTTATCGTTGATGATGACAAGGTTATAGCAGACATCTTGAAAGATCTTATCTCAGAGGAGAGTGAAAGATCGGTTGATGTCTGCTATGATGGTCTAACTGCCATTGAACGGATACAGAAGAATCCCTATGACCTGATTCTTGTTGACTTGATAATGCCACGGGTTGGCGGACTGGATCTATTGAAATATGCCAAGAAGGTCAATCCAGATGTAATTGTTGTTATCATTACCGGGTATGCGTCACTAGAAACAGCTATTATGGCCATAAAGGAAGGGGCCTACGACTATATCAGGAAACCATGCAACCTTGAAGAGATAAGAATTGTAGTTAATAACGCCATAGATAAAATAAAGCTAAACGGAGAAAACAAGGAATTACTCAAGAAACTCCAGGACGCTTACCATGAACTAATGGCACTCAAGGAAAAAAAGCTTGAAGATGAAGAGATAGCGAACATCAGTTTTTTCTCACCCAATGTGCCGAGCCTCCATTATCTATTCAATCCCGATTACCCTCCCAACAACTACATTGACAGATTGCAAGCCCTGTCTTCTTTAAAGGAAAATGGGTTGCTCACTGAAGGTGAATTTCGGACCTTTAAGAAACATCTCCTGAACGCGATCGGCCCGAGGGGCTGAAAAAAGAAAAACTTCTTATCGCAGGGTTCTCTATGAAGCAACAGTTGAAGGTGCTCGTGGTGGATGATGAAGAGACGATTCTGGATATTTTTAAGGAATACCTGGAATTTGCCAGCAACTATACTGTCTTAACAGCCGCTGATGGCCTTGAAGCACTTGAGATTATCAAGAGAGAACAGATTGACTGCTGTTTTACCGACCTTTCCATGCCCAGGCTCGACGGGCTGGAGCTGGCCAAGAGAATCCACCGTTATGATAATACAATCCCGGTAGTGGTTATGACCGGATACCCTACCATAGACAGCACCATAAAGACCTTAAAGAATGGAGTGGTAGACTTCTTAACCAAACCAATCAAAGTAAACCAACTCCCCCTGACCATTGAAAGGGTTATGAGGGAACGCTCCCTGTTTGTGGACAATATCATACTGAAAGAGGAGGCTAAACGAAATAGGAGACTTCTGAGGGTAAATCAAAAACTCCAGGAAAAGATAAAGGAAGTCGAGACCATAAATTTCATGCTCCAGCAGTTAGACCGGACAACAACGAGCAGAGAACTTTTTACTACCTTGGTAAATCTCTGTGGCGAAGTAACCGATTGCGATGAGGCCCATTTCTGTATATTTGCTCACGGGATAAAGGAGCCAGCCATAATCAGCTCATTCGTAAAAGACAGGCATACGGCCACCATGGATGCTGAATATATAAACAAAACCATTGTCAAGAACGGTGCACACGATGGAATTCCGTACCTTATAGAACAAGATGATGAAAATGATAGTATCATGGTAATTCCTCTCAAGATCAGGTCGAGAGTTTTTGGTATGCTGATTTCACTTATCAAAGGCGGCAAGGGTCGGTTTGGAGAAAGGGACCTGTTTTTTTTAAATTTTCTGGCAGAAAAGGCGTCGTTCTCAATAGAAAACCTGGCCCTCTATGAAAATATCTACGAAAATCTTTTTTCTACCCTTTATGCGTGTGTGGAAACCATTGAAGTTAGAGATCCATATACCAAGCAGCATTCAGCACGGGTAACAAACTATGCTGTGTCAATTGCCAAGGCTCTCCGCTGTCCGGAAGAAGAGATAGAGATGTTAACCGTTTCCGGTAATCTGCACGATATCGGAAAAATAGGCATTCCTGATAACATTCTGTTAAAGCCGGGCCGGCTTACCCGTAGAGAATATGAGGTTATAAAGAAGCACCCCATCATTGGAAGCAATATCATTGGGCATTTTGGTATTTGGGCAGATGAGCAGAAGATAATAAGACACCATCATGAGAGGTGGGACGGGAACGGATATCCTGATAGGCTCAAAGGCCAAAAGATCCCCTTTACTTCCAGGATTCTCGCGGTAGCAGATGTTTATGATGCCTTGACCTCTGATCGCTCATATAGGCAAAGATTGCAAGAGGCTGTTGCGGTTACGATTATCAAGGAGAACCTGGGCACCCAGTTTGATCCAAAGGTCGCAAAGGTTTTCCTTGGACTTCATCAGCAGGGAAAGATCAAATCCTGACCTATAGGTGTGTCTCTGTTCCTTGTTGCGGGATGAAGCGGAGCGAAGCTCGGTCCATTATAACCCGAGGTCACTCTGGTTGAACGGGGCATCGAATACCCTTTGAGGAATAAGATCTACAATACGCGGAAATTGGGATGGTGTGAGCCCGACTTTTTGCATACGCAAGGCAAGGGTGTCTATGTTCAAATATTCTAATTCTTGACCAACCTGAAATCTACTCATAAGCAAATCGGCTAAATATACTAAATGCGTCAGTTCAGGGTCTGTAGTTGCCTGCTCCGGATAATGATGATGTCTGATGGTGTCTGTCAGATTTTGAGGCAGAGCCCACTTTTCAGCCAATAACCCTCCAACCGCAGGGTGGGTGATGCCGAGCTTCTCTTTTTCTGCCTCGCAGAGTTCCATTTCATCTATCTGGGTCCGTCTATAGAAGAATGGGTATATCGGCGCTATGTATTGGTCAAGTACTACCTTGCCTATATCGTGCAACAGGCCAGCAGTGTAAGCTATATCGGATGATGCGCACCCGGTAAACTGCGCCAGTGCCTCGGCAACCATTGCGGTGCTCAAGGCGTGCTGAAAAAGACCTCCTTTACATAGGGAGTAGCCGTCGCCAGAGTCGGAAAAAAACTGCTCCAAGGAAGCCGTGATAACCATTTGGAGAAGCAATTTTTCACCCAGGATAACCGCCGCCCTATCAATGGAATCAATTTTTTTCCTTAAGCCGATAAAGGCAGAATTGCAGAGTCTGATGACCTTGGCGCTTATGACTTGATCCTGCTTGATCTCCCTGGCAACTTTGCTCATATCATAGTTGCTGCTGTGGATCATGCGAGCTATCTTCAGGGCTATCTGAGGAATAGGGTGTACAAGATAGATTGCGTGGGAAATCTCATCAGAAATCGGTTTCTTAAAATGCTTTCTGTCTGAAGAGAATTGCTTGTCTATGGGCTGAATTGAGCTTTTTAAGGTCAACAGATCGAGACTGAGCCGACAGCTAAAATAACCACCGGTTTCGGCCTCAGAAACAGGTATTTTTTCCTTTCTCAGGATTGATTGGACGACCTCGGTTGTCCTCCCGCCAATATCAAGGTCGAGGTCCTCTCTCGATATGGGTCCCACCAGAGCGCCTCCCGCAATAGTGGCCTTGAACCTGTTTTTCTGGGCACCACCATCACACATAGCTTGTATAAAAAGAGGCAGACCAGTTGTTGCATACATGGCAGGTTTCCATGGTTTGTCAAGACCGGTAGATTCTGGAAGAAGGAAATGGGACAATCCACCGAGGTTGGCTTCACTATCGCACAGGGTCACACCGACGCAGGTTCCCAGATAGGCCTCTAAAATTGCGTTTTTTCTATTACTGACAACGTAATTTCCCGATGCCACAGATTGCCTTGGTAGTTTCATTTTGGTTTCCATACTACCTTTGCTTCACTAGAATATGCGTTTTACCAGAGATCTCAACCGGACCCTGCTAATACTCTTCACATCTTGTTTGAAAGTGCCGTGTGTCCCCATCATAAACCTTAAAGATGTGGGTGCTAAGAATTCGGGAATGGTAAAGCGTGCTGGGGTATTTTATGGGGGTTCTTGCGATCCGGAGGCGTTTTCGGAAGGACCTCATGCCACTCTTGACAATTGGTAGGGAAAATCAGGTGACTGCTTTGCAATATAGAGCCTGGAGTCGGCTTTTTGAATGAGTTCTTTCTCCCCTTCACCTTTCTTGAGCTCATCGGTAGTGGAAATTCCAAGGCTTATCTCCACCTTGATCCTTTCAGACTCCCATTCAAAGGCATGATCCTTGAGATTGCGCAGAACCCTTTTCACAAGCACTTCCGCTTCCTCCATTTCAGTTTCCGGAAGAAGGATTGCAAACTCGTCTCCCCCATACCTGGCCGCTATATCACTTTTCCTTATGCAGTTCTGTAGGCACGCAGCGAGCTCACGGAGGACATAATCCCCTGCTTGATGGCCGAGCGAATCATTAATCGGCTTAAAACCATCCACATCAATCATAACGAGGGAAAGGGTTTTATTATACCTTTTTGCCCTTTGGAACTCTCTTTGGATAAAGTCTCTAAACCCTGTGCGGTTGTAAATTCCAGTTAGGCCATCAGTAACGGTCATCTCTTTGAGTCTGTGATACTCCTGGGCATTCTCCAGTGACATGGCAAGGATGTTTGAGACAGTTGACATCAACTCCTCTTTCCCCCTCCTAAACGCTTCAGTGTCTTTTGGAACAATACCGAGCATACCCAATGGCTTCCCAGCCAGACTCAAAGGGAGGATCCACGGTTTGGAAAAAGGGATGGGACACGAGGCAGACACTTTGATATCTGTTGGATACAGGTGAAGAGCCAATTCTCTGAGCGGTATCTTTTCCTCTGAGAGCGAAAAGTATCTGCCAACTAAATCCCTCTTTAATCCTTTAAGGGTTTCTTTATTGATTTCGTTTTTTGATGCGTGGAGCGAAAGATTCCAGTCCGGACCGATCCGGTAGAGGATGCTGAGAAGCGTAGGTTCGAGCACCGTAAGAAGGCCAGAATTCAAGATCCTGGGAAGAATGCCATCCCAGTTCAGATCATAGGCTACCTCACTACTAAGTCGATTGATGAATCCCAGCTCCTGGTTTTTTATTCCGAGGGCCTCCTTTTCTGTTTCGAGCGTTTCATTAACATGCCTTTGCTCGTCAATCATCTTCAGAATCTCAATAAAGGCCTTTCGATTATCCAAGCCCCCGAGAATAGTGTCATAGATGCGTTCGGAGAGGAGGTTCCGGGGAACAAATCCATAGGCTCCTTTCTGGAGTATCTCTGAAATGCTATCTGCTTTGACTTTTTCTCCATAGAGGATGAAACAGGATTTGGACCTATTTTCCTGAAGAAGCGCTATCCATCTAAAGGCCATATCTCCAATGAGGTCGTAATCGGCAATGATGGCACCATAGGAGTCTTCAAGAATCCTATCCCTGACTTCATCGAAGTCTGCAAACCACTCGATATCAAATCCCTTAGGTTCAATGATTCCCTTGAGGAGTTCCACATCATTGTTATTGTCGCTGATAATAAGAATTTTTTCGCCCATGCGCATATCCCTATGGCCAAATGCTATCTTATAACATTATTTCTGCAAATTCCGTTCCACGTCTCATTTCCAAAGCAAAAACACAGGGTAGCTATGGCCGGTAATGGCCATTTTCTCTTCCTGCACGATGTGCGCAGGCTGATCATAAAAGAGCTCTGGTGGCATCGATTTGAATAAAATCTATATACCACGATGATCTCTTAGCTCCAAGCGTTTTTTAAGACACTTCACCTATTCTCGCTGGTCATCTCGGAAAGGGCCTTCTCCAACCGTGAGGCCTCTTCAAGGATAATCTTCGCATATTCTCCTCCCTTCGAGTCTGGATCCAGGGAAGTTGCCAGCTTTCGGGCAAATCCGCTAAGGGCAAGCAGGGGGTTTCGAATTTCATGAGCCACAGCCTGGAGGGTGTGTTCAACAATGCCCTGTCGGTTGTCCAGCGAATCAAAAGAGGGAAGCGATACTGTGCCGGTGATCTCCTGATGCGCTGAAATCTTATCTGAGATCTGGCTGAGAGCCGTGTTGGCCTTTTCCATGATTTCCATGAGGTCCCGTTCCTTGTTCACTTCCACACTGAGGTTGTCTGCAATATCCTGAACTTCATCGAAGGTTGCCATGAGGATATTGTTAATAATCTCCCGGTCCAGACCAAGAAACTCTTCAGCATCTTGAAAGAGGGTGTGAAAAGCAGCATTCTCTTGGGAGAGCAGACATGAAAATTCCCTCGAAAGCTCGGAGATCTTTGCAAGTACGGGAGCATCCTGAGATAAGGCAGCTTGCCCGTAAAGCAACTGGCACTGGACAATGGTGTCCGGAAACCTCCAGTATTTCAGGGCTGCTTCACCGACCTGTCGATGATCGACCCCATAGCGTTTTTTCTCCCACGATATCAGGTCTTCCAGTAGCTCCAATCTAATGGGAGGCGCCTCAGCATCCTGCCTGATCCTGAGGTCAAAGAGGATGAGGAGCCCGATTTCCATGATCAATCCTGCAATAAAGGCCTCTTCAGGATAACAGTTTCTCACATGCGCAGCTAAAGACTTCGCTATGAGAGCCCGGTACAGGGTAGTGTGCCAGAATTGTTCGTAGTCGAGAGCACCTATTTTCCCCATGGGGAAGGTGTCCCTCAATGACAGGGATAGGGCCATGATTCTGAGGCGTTGGAACCCTAACTTGACAACGGCCTGTTTTAAGGAGGTAGTGGGCTGGCGAGTTTGAAAAAAGGTGCTGTTTGCTAACTTGAGCACTCGAACGGCAAGAGAGGGGTCTGTTTCGATGAGAGCGGTAAGGTTTTCAGCAGAGGAAGAATCATCTAATGCCACTTCCACTAGCTGCACGGCTACTGGAGATAGTGAAGGCAGAGAATAACCGGATTCAATCTGCTTGAGAAGGTTCAATGACACCTGTTTCTCCATATCAAGCGCTGCTCCAATGGAAAAGGTCTCAAGACCCTTCCCAACATGTTGTTGGTAGCCATCATCGACTTTGTTAGCCAAATTTACCGGATTGCTTCCGATAGGTCAAGGAGAGGTTTCAGAGAGGATAATCACGGGAGATTTCATGTATTAGTATTCGAAACGTTAAAGAAAACAAGCATGCGTGCCGATACTATTCCTTATGGAGGAGGAGGCATGATCCCCATTATTTCTAGCAACCTATCGGCATTGCGTGCATTCGGGAAGAAGATGGCCGTTATCGCTAATAATGTTGCGAACATTAACAGCGAAGGATTTAAAAAGAGCAGGGCTGTCTTGAAAGAGGGCCCTGTTAATGATGTATCGGTAGAGATCAGTAAGGTAGAAACTCCCGGCCCCCTCGTTCCCGTGGAAGAGGATGGCAAAACGGTTCTCAAGGAAACATCTAATGTAGAGCTGGCTCAAGAGATTCCCCAGGCCTCTCTGACCAAAAGATATTATCAGGCCAATCTTGCGGTGCTGGATGAAGAAGATGAGATGCTGGGAACCCTTCTGGATATAATCGAGTAAATACTCCGCTCTGCCCGATTTGCAGCATATGAGGCTAGAGGCACTTGCCGCGAAAGGTTGCGGGATGTCCAAGATAGCCTCTTAGTAACGTTTTTCGAAGCACCATATCCATACAAACCTGCGATTTTTTGGCTGCTCCCAGGGAATACGTTTGACGGTAGCCTCCGCGAATCAATCCTTTTTTTGTTTCAAAGGGCGAAGAAATAGG
>JAUVXZ010000147.1 GCA_030603345.1 Pseudomonadota bacterium | reverse complement strand
GTGTCTCTCTTGAACTCGTCAGGCTGGAGTGACATTTAGCTTTGGCGTTCCATGGGAAAATGTCACGCTTGACGAGTATCAACTGCACTGTATTATGACATATAGCCCTTTATATGATTATCAAGTCTTCATTCTTGACATAGTTACGGGTTTTCTTCGCAAAAGTCTATCAGTAAGGGAAGGTCGTCGCTGTAAAAAGGTCACTATTTTAACGACTTAGGTGGTCTTGTAAGAAATTGCTCTACCTGTCCCATAAATTTATTGGACGATGCCCTGGAACGAGCAAAAATGCACAATTGTTCTTTATTCACAGGCACTTAAGAGATGGACTAATGCAGAGTGTTTTGGGCACTTTTGCCGCTGTAAGCTTTCAGCTTGATTTGGGCGAACTTGGGGACATCCTATTATACCCTATTGCACCTTACTCGGGAAAAGCTTATGAGGAACGATACTGTAACATATTGATATGATAGGATCATTGCCTAACAAGGCAAATTCAGCCGACCGCTTACAGCGGCGGCTGATTTGCGCCGCCCTACACCAAAATACTGAAGAAGCTAAAAACAAAGTATCATGGCCAAGATAGGACGCAACAGCCCATGCCCATGTGGTAGCGGCAAGAAATACAAGCGTTGTTGTGAGAAAAAAGAGGCTGCGATGAAACGGCGTGGACTACCACCTGGACGATTTCGCTATGAATCAGGCAGTTATGGAGGCCCTGGAAAAGGATACTCTCCTTCCATTATCTGCTACAAGGAATTAGAGCCAAACTCATGGAAAGAGCATTTTTGTCTCGTAAAACCAGATGCCATTTTAAATGATGAAAATGCTGCTTCATCTATTGCCGCAAAACATCTCGCGGTAGCGCAGGCAATCATTGCCGCAGGAGGAGGCCCACAAGATTTCGCAGTTTCACTGAGGCATGAGGGTTACAAAAATGTTACTGATTTCAATGTGGTGAATGAATAGCACGAAAAACCGTGTAGAACAAGTCGCTGGAGAGGGACCGGGCAAAGCCATGCCGTTTTTGAGAGACATTTTTTCATCAATAGCTTTTACCTTTTTCATAGGCTTCCGGTCTTTGTTGCCCGGCCCCTCAGCTTAGCGTTCGGCAGACGAAGCATAAACATCAACTAAAATGAACGATATCAAGTGGTCAAAACCGGAAAAGAAGATAGCCCGGGGGGCATTCGAGAAGGCCTATGTGCGTGAATGTGCTGATTTCGCCATGAAGATTCGCGCACAAGTAGAAAAAATCTCGAAACCTGACGACATATGGGATCTACATAAATTCATGACCGAGAAAATAAAAGAAATAGAAGGCAAATATTATTACAGGTACTCGGTTCTTATTCTTGTGTTTGCGCGGCTGGTTAAAGATAGATGGTTGGATTTTAATGATTTGAAAGGCTTACCTGAAAGTAAAATTGACTGCACAGAATCCCTTGTTGATTTTTGAAAAGCCCTCAGGAATAGAGGGCAAGAGGAATCAGCGAAGCCGAAAAATGGAATGGCCCTGACAGGAAGAACTGAGGGGTTTTCCTAATGGCCGTACTAATACGTTATGCCTTGTGCCTGCAGGTCACCTTGAACGTTGGGCACAGTGGAATCTCAAACAATCTCTCGAAATCACTACTGAAAAGAGCCTAAGCCTGTCTCTTTCTTGTGTTAACCTGTATAGACCATCTTAACTTATGTTAACTCTTGCATGCTGTATTAACTTATGTTAACTTATAAGCGCTGGGTTAACATCATCATTGCAGGTAAGAACCATGGCCAACGAAAGATACCTCACTATTCCTGAACTGGCAAAGCTTCTCGGAGTCAGCCGCATTGCAATCTACAATCGGGTCAAGAAAGGACAGATCCCTGCCACAAAGATAGGCAGGACCTACATTATTACGGACAAGACTATCGCAAACATCCTTGGCAAGGGGGTAACGACCGGGGGAAAGAAACGGATAGATGCGGCTGTTCGCAAAACAGTTCGGGAATATGGAGAAGTCCTGAAGCAGTTGGGCAAGGAATAGTGAGAATCATAACCATAGCGGACGTAGAATACCTTGCTTTCCGACTCGCGAAGGAGCATCTCACTTTCAACGAGCCAATACCGGACTTCTCCACCCGGTTTCCAAATGTGCTTGAAAGCTGTGTGTTGACCCCGTTTCAGAGATTCTCAGGCAAGGCCTTGTATCCAACGCTGGTCGGTAAGGCTAGTATTCTCTTCTACCTTATGATCAAAAATCATCCTTTTCAGAATGGTAACAAAAGAATTGCCATAACCACCTTGCTCACGTTCTTGTTTGGTAACGGCAAATGGCTGAAGGCTGATACCCAGGAATTGTACAATTTCACCGTGTGGGTAGCACAGAGCCCAGCGCAGTTCAAAGAACAGGTCGTCTCGGCTATACAGAAGTTCATTCGAGATCATCTAGCGGATGCGGACTAGTCTGCCCATCGGGATAGGGATGCCCATCGCTAGTAATAGGGGACGCTCGTGCACAACGTGCATAATTTTTTCAAAGATACTTCTTCTTTACAGGTATCGGTAACAACACCCATCCATAGATATCCATTGATTTATCCTCTGCCAGAGCAGCTAAACGGGTGACAAAATCCTGCCTATCTTTTTTCTTTCCACCCTCGCCATATCACATGGTGCAGAATACCAGGGGCCTGCCCTGGCGCGACATTGCCTGAGTACGCTGTGGTCGGTGCAGTATTTCGCAGGCAAGTTCTTCGTATTCATGCCTTGCATGGCAGCCTGCCCTGGTCCGACGGGATGTGGATATGCAACTGTTTTCACCGCTTATGAATGCCTCACTTTCCATCACCGCATCTTGACATGCCAGGGTCTGGGCCAGGGTCAGTGTTGAATCGATATTTCCTGCACCGCTTAGCAAAAGTCTATCAGTAATGGAAGGTCATGATTCGAAAATGATAACGATTCCAGAGGCTTAGGCAGGTTCTTGAAGATTTGCTCTACCCGATCTACTGGCTTTCTCCCCAATAAAGCATATTCCTTATCCTCGATAAGTTCGGCATCTACGATCTCCACAATCGCTTCAATCGCCTCAATGGCGGAGAGATCTTCACGCTGGAGGTTCTCGGCAGCGGATATGAATGAGGGATGCCGGGGCGCAAAAAGAAGAGAGACAATAAATGAGTATACTGCCCCCGGAATTCGAAACAACAGGGAGCAAAGAGGGGTTACCACCCCAAGAAGCGGGGCAGACCCACACTTCCGGGGCTTCCGCTCGATCCATTGATTGGCTTGATTTTTGCTAATATTAACAGCCAACAATAGACCTGGCCAATCCCAACCTGCTCAAACACCGCAAGCAGTGAGCCAGACAACTCTAACCGGTCCTAAGATACAAGGAGGGATTATGGGCACCAAGGAGAAGGTCGCCAAGATTTTGACAAAGACTGCCAGAGTCTTGCCGGGAATCCGCTCGTACCAGGATAAGGAATCCATCCGGGAGAGCGATAAAAAACTCAGAGATCATATCAGCACCGAATTAGCACACTGTATGGAAACTCTGGAAAGGCTAAAGACAGACATCTCTCGCAAAGGGTCATTTTCCTTTCTTAAAGAGTTGGATGACATATCCAGGCAGATGGATAAGGTATCCCGAACCATCAGGTATGCCTCAAGGGGATACGCCGGGGTCTTTGCCCCAAATCAGGTGGATGAAAAGGCCCTATCAAATCTATTTGAATTTGACCTCTCCATTAAGAAAAATATAGGTGGTCTTGGGTCTTTGGTTTCAAGAATCTCCGGAAACAGGGGAGACATCGACTCCACTGTACTCGAAGAGGTACGGGATCTTCTTCTAAAGATCGAAAAAATGATTAGTGATCGAGAAAATCTTTTGTAGGTTAATGTAATCAGATATAGGGGGCTATCATGGTATTTATGGAGATATTGGAATGGTTTGATGAGACCGGACAGGAAATGGTACATAAGATTCCTGAAAAGGGCTCTGCCGATATCAAATTTGGAGCCCAGGCAATTGTTAGGGAAAATCAGGGAGCCGTATTCTTCAGAGATGGCAAGGGACTTGATCTTCTAGGACCTGGCAGGCACACCCTTTCAACGCTTAACCTCCCCATACTCACCAGGGTTCTCAGTCTACCGTATGGTTTCAAAAGTCCATTTCGGTCCGAGGTCTACTTTGTGAATCTGAAGAGCTTTGTCAATGTTAAGTGGGGAACCAGGGAACCGGTCGCATTCAAGGACAGCGAGCTCGGTCTCGTCAGGCTCAGGGCCTTTGGCGTCTATGCCATGAGGATAGTTCAGCCACTGCTTTTCATAAATACCCTGGTTGGAACCCAGGGTGCCTATAATACAGAACAGGCAGGAAAATACCTCAGAGAGATCATTGTATCCAGGTTCAATGACATGATTGGGGAAATTCTAGATACCATCCTCAATCTACCGCAGTATTACGATGAACTCGGGGTGGCACTAAAGGCACGGGTTCAGGAGGACTTTGGAAAATTTGGGATTCTTCTTGAGGATCTCTTCATCAATTCCATCACCCCACCCGTAGAGGTGCAGAAGATGATCGATGAGAAAAGCGGTATGGGTGCTGTCGGCGACCTGGATAAGTTCATGAAATTCAAAGCAGCCAAGGCCATGGGTGATGCGGCCAGGCAACAAGGTGATGGCGGTGCTGCTGGCACCGGTATGGGTTTGGGTCTTGGTGCCGGTCTGGGTATGATGATGCCAGGCATCCTTCAGCAGTCTATGCAGGCAACAGCACCCGGAAAAGCTCCAACCATAGATTGCCCCAAGTGCCATGCGCAGATCGATCCGAGCACACGCTTTTGCCCCCAATGCGGCAACCAGATGCTTATGGAAAACAAGTGTCCTCAGTGCGATAGGGATCTCCCTGCAGAGGCAAAATTCTGCATGTTCTGTGGTACAAAGATAGAAAAGATTAAGGCCCAGTGCCCCCATTGTGGAAAGAAAATCCTCCCTGGTTCTATCTTTTGTAACAACTGCGGGAAAAAGATAAGTTAGGAACCCTCACAACTTAACGTGGCTACAGGTTTTGTTCCATAAGGATCAGGCGACAGTCAACAAAGGGTTACGTTATCTCGTAATAGGTATTGAACAGTAAGCCTCCATGAACATTGCAATTAATTGTCCCCAATGTGGTGCTGAGGTTGACCTCGCAGAGGAGGATACTGTTTTCAGGTGCCGTTATTGCGGCTCAACCCTCAAGCCCACCGGTCGAAACCAGGTTCAATCATTCTTTATCTCACCCCAGGAGACCGCCCAAAAGATAGGTAAGGCCCTCGTTCGTGCTTTAAAGGCCAAGAACCCAAAACAACTGCACATCGCTGAACACCATCTCCTCTATGCCCCCTACTGGCGGGTTACCGGTATGATCTTTCAGTGGCTCTTTGGTAGAAAGTATTTTAGAACTCCCGGTGGGGACAAATCGTGGAAAGACCTCAAGAAATTGAGGGCCACCCCATGGGTTCACACATTTCCAGCCTTTGATGCCTCAAAGTGGGGCCTGTTCTCCCTTGGTCTCCGGGTTCAAGCACTGAAGATATGGCCCTTCAACAAACAAGAAATGGGCAACGACTCCCTTCTTTTTAAACAGACCATCTCCTTTAAGGAGGCTATTGACCATGCCCAAAATTCTATAACCAAACAAGGGGGCAGTGGCTCACTTCAAGTGGACATGGCCACGTCAGAGCTGGTAGGTGAGCGGTATTCTTTACTCTATTTTCCATTCTACTATTACACCCTCAAGAGTAATGGACGGAAAACCGTGCTCATTGTCGATGCCCTGTCACACAAGGTCATGAAAGGCAGCGTGGACATAGATGAACTCAAGACCAATTCTTTGGGAGGTAAGATCCCTTACAAGCCATTGAATTTTATTCCCTATAACTGCCCTAATTGCGGCTGGGAGTTTTCATTCCGACCCCATACGACGATTCATTTCTGTAAATCATGCTCCCGGGCCTGGCAGGAAAGAGGAGGCGCCTACGTCGCCGTGTCCTATAAGATATCCCCGCACGACAAACCTGCAAAGACACATTGCAAATACCTCGCCTTCTGGCGACTTAACGCAATTATTAAAACACCGGACAGGGAATACAAAACACTCACGGATTTCTATGACCTTTTCTCCCTATCTCGTGTCTTGGACCAAGAAGCACTCAAGAGTAGGAATATCTCTTTTTATATACCTGCGTTCAGGATAAAGAATGTGATTATTGTCGATAAATTTGCAGCCCGGCTAACCCAGATGCAGCCCACATTCGCTGAAAGTGAGGCCGGTTCAACAGAGGAACTCGATCTATCAGACATCTGGCTGCCCTTGAACGAGGCCAAGGAGATGGCCCATGTTCTCCTCTACTCAATGACAAAAGAAACACACAAGAAGACAAAGGAGGTAGTTAAAAAGGCAGAGTTACAATTTATGGATATCACGCTTCTTTGTCTTCCCTTCATGGAAAAAGGGATTTACCTGAGGGAGACGCAAACAGATTTGGCCTTGCAAAAGAATGCCCTCGATCTGGATTAGTCTCACTGCGATTTGGATAATTCCCGACTTCCCAACTATCATTGGTATCACTATACCGCCTACGGCTGATTAACAGGGTGAATTCTCTTGCCCAGCATGCAGGTGCCTCCTGAGCCCTGATGCCAAGATGCTTGGCCCAAAGCGCATATCCCATTGTATCCAAGAATTTACACTTGACCATATCAGCCTCCTGAAGGCATATTTTCCGCACTAAATAAGATATCGCTTTGTTAGACTATGTCTAACCACAAAAAGAAACCAGCAGTCTCTCTTCAACAGAGAAATAGAAGGGGTATCTAGAATCTTATCTCAGGTAAATTAGGATTTCAGTTCGACAAGTCAAAGTGCAGATGCTAAAGAATGTGACTAAGAGTTTCTTAAATCAGGAATAGCTTCAGAGGAGATGACCTATGGATCCCTTGATAGCCAAAGGTGCAGACCTGATAAACAAGGCTGAAAAGATCTTGGTGTTCTCAGGAGCCGGACTGAGCACGGAATCGGGCATTCCGGATTTCAGGAGCCCAGGAGGCCTCTGGAGCAAATATGATCCGTCAGATTTCTATTTTGATAAAATCATATCGGATGAAAAAGCGAGGGTCAAATACTGGCAAATGAGTACAGAGACCTATCAAATCATAAAGGACGCTGTGCCGAATCGTGCCCATCTGGCAATAAAAACCTTGGAGGACATGGAAAAGCTCATCGCAATTGTCACCCAGAATATCGACCGACTCCACCACAAGGCGGGAAATTCGCCTGACAAGATCATAGAGATTCACGGCACCGTCTCCTCGGTTTCCTGCCTCGATTGTGGGAAGACCTATGACAGGGATGATATCGAAGAGCGCTTAAGGTCAGGTGTGAAGGTGCCCTACTGTGATGACTGCTCTGGTATCCTGAAACCGGACACCATCTCCTTTGGCCAGGCCATGCCTACAGACAAGATGGCACTGGCCTTCACGTATGCCCAGGAATGCAATCTCTGCATTGTGCTGGGTTCTTCTCTGGTCGTCTACCCTGCCGCCTCAGTGCCAGCCCACGCTGTTGAACGTGGAGCAGCCCTCATGATCATAAACCGCGATGAAACGCCCCTTGATTCTCAGGCGGATGTGGTGATCCACGAGTCGGTTTCTAGTGCCCTGGGACAGATGGTGACAATGTGAATTTTTTTCTCTCTCCCGAGCTGTATAGTGCCACCTGTCAGCTTGAGTCAGAAGGTTCACTGAAGAACTGTGAGATGTGATTTAGCCTAAAACTTATGGGGCAACAAGGGCATGTCCCTGTCAAATAAAATAAATTGGGAAAAAATGTTGACATGCAAGAATTTAAGTGTTCAAATGCCGCAATTATTAACACTTTCAGCAGAAAGGAGGGAGGAGACATATGAACAAAGGGGATTTAATCGAGGCTGTTGCCAAGGATGCCGGTATCTCAAAGGCCTTGGCAGGCAAAGTGTTAGACAGCACTATTGATGCCATCACAAAAGGCCTAGGTAAGGGCGATCGGGTTGCCCTGGTCGGATTTGGAACCTTTTCTGTAAGCACCAGGAAAGCCAGAACAGGAAGGAATCCTCGAACCGGTAAGGAGATCATGATTCCTGCAACGAAAGTGGCCAGGTTCAAAGCTGGCAATAAGTTAGCTCAATCGGTCAAATAGTTTTTCTTAAAAGTTTAGTAATCGTGAGAAAGCTGGGTATGATTTTTATGCCCAGCTTTTCTTTGTAATGACGCGGGAATTCACCACACCATTTGTTAGTTGTCAGTGGTTAGTTGCCTGCCCGCCATCGCTCTCGCTCAGGCGAGGCGGGCGGGTCCGTTGAAAAAAACAGGAAATATTCTCTATGGTGAGAAGAAAGAAGTCAGCAACGGTACCCTAGCTTATGGGTTTGACATTGTGTAGGAAGAAGAATGGTCGCGCCCTATTAAGTTCAGACCTACCCCGCACCCCACAATCAGACTGGCGCCAACCAAGAAATCAAGCCCCAAAGAGTCTTTAAAGAGCAACACCCCTGCAATTCCA
>JAUVXZ010000223.1 GCA_030603345.1 Pseudomonadota bacterium | reverse complement strand
CCTGAATGCAACCCGGGCAGCCGTGGAAGAGGGGATCGTCGCCGGAGGCGGTATTGCCCTGATCCGCTGTATGGCTGCCTTAGACAAGCTGAAACTCGAAGGAGATGATCAGCTCGGGGTTAATATCGTGAAAAGGTCCCTTGAGGATCCGGCCCGCCAGATCGCCAACAATGCAGGTCTAGAAGGATCTGTGGTGGTGGAGAAGGTGAAAGAGGGAAAGGGTGCCTTTGGTCTCAACGCTGAAACCGGTCAGTATGAAGACCTAATCAAGGCAGGGATCATCGATCCCACCAAGGTGGTACGCTTTGCCCTTCAGAATGCTGCCTCAGTGGCTGCCCTCATGCTCACCACTGAGGCAATAGTAGCTGAGAAGCCGAAGGAGGAAAAGAAGCCTGCGGCACCTGGCATGCCTCCAGAAGACATGTACTAAACGCTTCCACAATACCATTTCACCCGGGCAGGGTGTTTTCCTGCCCGGGCAACAAACCTCAAGAGCCTGGATTGCTCACTTCGGGAAAATGAACGAAAAGGCAGCCAAAGATGAATTAAGGACCGAAATTGAGCATGGTCACTTCTCGAAAGCAGCTTTCCTGGCTGCTTCCCTCGATTTACCTGAGCAGGAACTACAGGATCTCCGGGTTAAGGCCCTGTGGCAGATGGCCGCTGTATACAGGAATGCTCCGGGTACAAAATCGCTCGCCCAGCAATATGGGCTTTCAAAGCAAGAGATCCGAGACCTTCTGGAACGACATGCCGAGGAACGGATGAATTCAGGGGATACCAAGCCGCTCGAGCCTTGTTATGATCTGAACACAGGCAACCATTTGTCCTTTGAGGAATGGGTGTACCATTTCTTAAAGAGGTGGGACAAACTGCCTGTCTCTTGACCTATCATGACGTCTTTCAAAACTATTCCGGTAACGCCCCTGCCTGGGATCGGAAAACTAATACTCTCGATAAGTTTTTCGCGTAGACCTAAAACCGAATCAGAACTCAACAGGCTGTTGCCGAAATCCCTTTTCGCTTGGTCTAAAACGTTTTTTGAGAAATCTAAGGCTCGCTCCAGGCGATGTCAAAACTCGCCTTTAGGGCTCAAACAGTTGACATCGCTTATCTTCCGCTTCGCCAAGATTGCTTGGCAAAAAACGTTTTAATGACCGCTCAAAGGAATTTCCGTTTGGGCAGCAGCCCGTCATTGATAAAAGTGACACATCGAGCTGGGTTCTGACCAATAGCGTGCTGCTTAATGAAATCGCTTTCTCACTCGGCCACAGGGAAATTTTGGGATTCTTTGCGCCCTGTCCCGTTGGATAGTCAACGGCTATAGAGATGATCTAAATCCTTTAGTGCAGAACCCAGAAAACGAGAGACCCAGACCATAATGCAGAAGCGAGACTACTATAAAGTGCTCGGCGTAAGACGAAATGCCACTGATGACGAGATAAAAAAAAGCTATCGTCGCCTGGCCCTCAGATACCACCCAGACCGTAATCCTGGCGACAAACGGGCCGAGGAGCTGTTCAGGGAGGCAGCAGAGGCGTACGAGGTCCTCCGAGACCCTGAAAAGCGACAAATATATAACCAGTACGGGCATGAGGGACTCCAAGGGACCGGATTCCACGGTTTTCGAGGCTTTGACGACATTTTTTCCTCTTTCAGCGATATCTTCGAGGATTTCTTTGGCGGTGGATTGCGGTCCCGAACAAGGCTACGACGCGGGGCAGACCTGCGGTACGATCTAAAGATCAGCTTCCTTGAGGCTGCCTTTGGTCGAGATATGGAAATTGAAATTCCACGGTCTGAGACATGCGCCCACTGTAACGGTTCTGGTGTGGAACCCGGCTATGAAAAAGAAATCTGCCAGACCTGTGGCGGCCGGGGACAGATTACGAGATCCCAAGGGTTTTTTCGCATTAGTACCACCTGCCCCGATTGCCACGGATCAGGCCAGATAATCGCCCATCCGTGCACGGCATGCAAAGGTTTTGGGCGAGTGGAAGAAACCAGAAAGATCAAGGTCAAAATCCCCCCGGGAGTGAGTACGGGCATGCGTCTGAAACTCAGCGGAGAGGGTGAATCAGGTCTCAGTGGTGCTCCCCCAGGCGACTTGTACGTTGAGATTTCTATTGAGCCCCACAAGTTCTTCGAACGAGATGAATATGACGTAATTTGCCACATTCCGATTTCCTTTGTGCATGCTGCCTTGGGTACAACACTCGAAGTACCAACGCTTAATGGTTCCGAAGACGTCTCTATCGCCGGGGGAACCCAGCCTGGCGATATTCTCCGGCTTCACGGTAAAGGGATTCCCAGGTTGCGAGGCCGGGGGCGTGGAGATCAGATCATCATTATTGACGTTCGAACACCCATCAATCTTACTAAGAGACAGAAAGAATTGCTTCAAGACTTCGCCAAGCTCGAACATGAAAACGCAACTGAGAACCATCATCATTGGAGTTTTCTTGGAAATAAGAATAGAGGATAATGACTCAACTGCGATAATCATTGATCCCACACGGAAAACCACCCGCTCGCTTGTGCTCATGTGCCCGATCGAAAGGCTGCCATTGCCTCCTGGAAGAGTTCTTTTTCCCGATTGAAATACCGTGGTGAGAAGTGAAACAGAGTTAGCTCCTTGACCCGTGCCCTTGCAGCTATGAGACCGGCCTCTTTTGCGGTCAGGTGGTACTTTTTCCGTGCCATGTCCCTCTCATTGTCCAAAAAAGGCGCCTCAATAAAGAGGTGATTTGAGTCCATAGCTAAGTTCACGGCTTTTGCAATATTTTCGGGGCTTCCGATAATATCAGTAATATACGTGATCTTCTGTCCCGGAGATATCCTGGCAATCTTTTCCTTTAATTCATCAAGGGTAAAATACCGCTCTCCTGTTTTCCTGTCTTTATCCTGCCAAAACACCCGAAACTCTTGCCCGGGATCATATCTCTCATAGATTGCCCTCTTGAATTCCGCAAGCCATGGACCAACGGGGAGCTCAAGCTCCCTCAACCCCTCCTTAATGATATTGATTGAGAAATTTTCCTTCAAAGTCAGCCCGAGACAGTCCACCTTATGGTCAAAAAGAGCGACATCTACTGAAAAGGATGGCTCTGATAGCAAATTCCCGTCAAAGGTGAATTCCTGCGGGGCCTCGGCATGCCTAAATCGATTCCTGCTTTCATACCTCTGTGTAAAGCCCTTTCCCCCAGTGATCTCTGTGACATTAATATACAGAATGTTTTCATAGTTCTCTATGAGATTCCAGGTATAGCTGCTGAGTTTGGCCTCAACCTTTTGAGTAAAAGGAGACGGTCCAAATAGATAAATCTCCTTATCGCGCCCGAGAAGAAGGCGAAGGAGGGTATCAAAGCCGATAAAATGATCCATGTGGGTGTGGGTAACAAAGACATGACTGACCTTTAAGAGATCTCTGGCTGAAAGGTTATACAGGTCTCCCAAGTCGAAAAGCAGAGCCCGCCTTTCAAAAAGGAAGGGAATAAAAAGCCCGGGATCCGAAAAGGGATCATTGATTAATCGAGGATGGAAAGATGGTCTCATAAAAGGTGTTAGTTGAGTTAATTGAGTTAATTGAGTTAATTGAGTTAGTTGAGTTTGTTGGGTTTGTTGGGTTTATATGCTTCTAATATCTAACCTGTTAGATAAAGGATTACGTTTTTTAAGGTAGCATCTAACGCATATCTATTCTGGGAAGGTTGCGACTCTTATTCGCTTCATTATCTAACACGGTAAACCCTCCGGAGCAAGAAATCTACTCAAAATGGAGTGGGTTGGCAATAATAAATTTTTTGGCGCCTTGTCCTATAGGATAAAAACTCTACTCCGCAGAGCAGGCAAATGCAAGAAACGCAACAAACACACCTGTTTTCTCTTGAACAACCGTTACACATCTGTTAATTACTTGCAATTAGAACTTTCAGGTTTTAAGTGTATGGCCAAAAAGAAGATAACGAGAAAAGAGCTCCTCAAGAAGGACGATGAATTTATCTCTTTTTCAAACAGAGTCTCCCAGTATGTCCTTACCCATGCAAAGACGATCAAGTACCTCGGTTATGGCTTGGCAATTATTATTATCATTATTATTGGTATCGGCCTGTACTATAGACAGCTCAACAAAAAGGCCCTGGTTGCTTACAACATTGCCTACAAGGCCTTGGTGTCTGAATCTTCGCCTGAAACAACCGAAGAAAATATTCAAACATCCATTGAGGAACTCGATAGGCTCATCAAAGAATACGGCTGGACCAAGATGGCCACGCTGGCCATACCGCAATTGGCTTACCTAAAATTTGGCCAGGGGAAATTTGACGAAGCTATTTCCCTCTATCAGACCTATCTGGAAAAAGATAAGTCTGGCTCCATTTACCGGTCCATGGCGCACTTTGGCTTGGCTGCTGCCTATGAGGCCAAAGGAGAGTATCAATCAGCAATAGGCGCTCTCAGACAGATAGTTGATGGCGAAAACAGCTTTCTAAAAGAAGAAGCCCTTTTTTCACTGGGCAGGCTCTATGCACTAAGCGGCCAATCAGAGAAATCACGGGGGGCTTTCAAAGACTTTGTTGATGAGTTCAAGGATTCACCTCTGCTTCCCTTGGCAAAGGCACACTTGAAAGAATAGCCTGAAGAGAAGGAGAAAATAAATGAAAAAGACATGTCTTGCGTTACCTTTATTGTTAGCCATATTACTCTCACCACTATCATCATTGGCCTTTGAGATTGGCGCGAGAGGCTACTACTGGTTTCCGTCGCTTGATGGCAAGATTAGAGTGGATGAGGCCAATAGCATTGGTACAACCATTGATTTTAAAGATGATCTCGGGATTGAAGATGAGGATTATCCGTCTGGTGAGGTCTTTGTTGGTTTGGGCAGACATCACCTCTCTCTAACCTATACCAATATTGACTATTCTGGCAGTAATACACTCACCAGGACCATTGTTTTTAAGGGAGAGACCTATACAATTGGCGAACTGGTAACTTCTTCAATCGAATATCAGATGATTGATTTTCATTATCAGTACGATTTTCTGAACCTGGAAAATGTAATGGCCGGTTTTTCTCTCGGAGGTGTTTTGCAGGTCAAGTATCTCGACGGTGAAGTGAGCCTGAAAAACACATTTGATGAAAAAGAAGACTTCACCATACCCATCCCCATGGTTGGCCTTAATCTCCACATAGGACTGATTTCTGATATCCTGGAAGCCAGACTGAGGGGTACCGCTATGTCCTACTCGGGTAATACCACTTACGAAATCATGGCTGACATATCATTGACTCTCCTTCCGTTCATAGATATTCACGGGGGTTACAAGACTTTTGTCATAGATATTGATGAAGACGATGTGATGTTTGATTCTGATATGTCCGGTCCTTATGTAGCACTTACCGTAAGCTTCTAAATGTGATTTCTTGGGGGGCTCCTAGAGCCCCCTTTTCTAAGAACAATACCTTCCTTTGGCCCGCTTCCCATACAACTGCTCACCATGCAGGGCCATGTCATAGTGAAAACTAATCTATTGATCTTTAAGGTTCTTGTAGGGCATGGGTATCTCTTTTTTTGGATTATGCCCTCACATAGTTTAG
>JAUVXZ010000161.1 GCA_030603345.1 Pseudomonadota bacterium | reverse complement strand
TCTGAACTTGAGAGGTTCGAGGTTCATTTTGGCCTTGCCTTGCAACTGATAAATATCATCAAGGATTATGAGAAAGATATGGCGAGAGGTTGGTTCTATATCCCTGTTACGGTAACGGAAAACTATAACATTGAACTTGATAAGACGGATACGTTATCTATGGACCAGAGGCAGGGAATCGTACAGGAATTGGTTCCTCGTGTAGTTAGGTACCTTGACTCAACCTTGAAATATATCCAATTGTTACCGCTTCATGAGGCATCCATCAGAAGGTTTTGTATCCTACCGTTTGTTATTGGGTATAGAACATTAGCAAAGGTTGTGCAGGTGGAAGGAAACAAGATATCTCGGGAAGAGGTTGCCTCGATAGTGAACAAGACGGCTCTCTATGCTCAATCAAATCGGGCCTTGGAGGAAGATTACCTGGAGGTAAGGGGACGCTATTTTGTTGCAGGAGGCGTCCTGTAACCTGACTATCTTGCTTTACCAGAGAGGTCCATATCGAGCTGGAAAAATTCCCCCGGTTTTGCTTGACCTGGTTTTGGGGAATACAGAGTAGGCTCCGTGCCTTTTTTGAATGCCTGAAAGCAGGTTTTCTCTGAAAAGGGGCTCGCCAAGAGGCCAGTTTTGGCATCTATTTTGGTGATAACGACCCCTTCAGGGTGCTCAAAGGGGACGATCGGTTTTCCTTTCAAGATCTCCCGCACGAAGTAAAGAAAAATCGGGCTTGCAGCCCTAGAGCCAGTTTCTCCTTTTCCCATGGGTCTCCGGTCATCATAGCCGACCCACACACCGGTAACCACGGAAGGCGTAAACCCGAGAAACCATGCATCTCTCAGGTCATCAGTGGTCCCCGTTTTACCTGCAACGGGCCTCTTCAGTGCTTTGATCCTCCAACCGGTACCCTCCTTCACCACTGCCTGCAGGAGATCGGTCATCACCGCGGTGGTTTCTGGTGACAGAGAGTCAGCAAATGAAGGGTGGCTCTCCTCAAGAATCTTCCCATTTCTATCAACTACCTTAGTAATAAAGATCGGCTTTACCAGCATGCCGTTATTGGCAAACACCGAGTATGCCCTCGTTAGTTCAAGCAGGGATGTTCCTGATGAGCCGAGGGCTAAGGAGAGATCAGCATTGAGGGGTGATTCGATCCCCATCTGTTTTGCATAATTGACCGCATTTCTGACCCCGATCTTTTCCAGAATTTTTATGGTAATGATATTCCGTGATTTTATCAGGCCGGTTCTCAACAGGGTAGGACCGAAAAATCGTTCTTTGTAATTTCTTGGTTTCCAGAGTCTCTCCTCTTCCTCCTCGCCAATGGGGGAGATAAAGGGTGCATCAATAATGATGGAAGAAGGGGTGAAGCCATGATCAAGGGCTGTGGTATAAATAATAGGCTTAAAGGCCGAGCCCGGTTGTCTGCGTGCTTGCGTTGCCCGATTAAACTGGCTCTTGGAAAAATCTACTCCGCCGACCATGGCCTTCACCTGGCCGGTCTTGGTATCCAAGCAGATCAATGCTGCGTCTGTCTGTGGGGTTTGTTCAAGTGAGAGGATCC
This sequence comes from Pseudomonadota bacterium, assembly GCA_030603345.1. Classification (GTDB taxonomy): domain Bacteria; phylum Desulfobacterota; class DSM-4660; order Desulfatiglandales; family B25-G16; genus JADFWK01. The sequence continues at coordinate 6,388 of JAUVXZ010000161.1, read as the reverse complement.
AGCGAGGAGAACCCTCCAGGTCCTTTATAATTTTTACCAGAATAATATCTCCAGGGGCGAGCACTTTGGCTGGATCTTCCAATTTGGTCTCAAAGTAAGCCTTTTCTACGTCAACCATTCTTGCCCATTCCATGTCTGAAAGAGGGAGCAGTCCGAGTTGATCCCCGATCCTTACGAGAGTTTCTTTCTTTTTGCTGTCGACCTTTACGACCATTGCCTCTGTAATTGTCCCTATTTCAAGGGAGTTGTTCTTCAGGTGTTCACGCATTTGCTGGGTGAACAGGTTTTCATCCCCAGGAGAAACCCTTCCTATTGGTCCTCTGAATCCCTCTCTTTTATCAAACTCCCGTATTCCCCTTACTACAGCGTCTTTTGCCGCTACCTGCATCTCTAGATCAACCGTGGTATAGATCTTGAGCCCCCCCTTATAGAGGAGATGGCGCCCGTATTTTCGTTCAATGATTCGGCGGATGTGCTCTATGAAATGAGCTGCCTTTTCAAGAGCCTCATCTTTGTCTGGTTGTATGTGTAACGGTGTTGCTAATGCCTCATCATATTCCTTCTCACTGATAAAACCCTCGGCCTTCATCCTTTCTAACACGTATTTTTGTTTGGTTTTTGCCCGGTTAAAGTGTTTGATCGGCGAATCTTTACTTGGAGCCTGGGCGAGGCCGGCCAGGAGAGCAGATTCGGCGATACTCAACTCACTGGCGTTTTTGCCGAAATAGGTCTGACTGGCTGCCTCCACACCGTACTGGCCATGGCCCAGGTATATCTGATTCAGGTAAAGATACAGAATCTCCTCCTTAGAAAATTCCCTTTCGATCTGAAGGGAGAGGAGTGCCTCCCTCACCTTCCTTTTGTACGTTCTTGCAGGGTTTTTCAGAAGCAATGATTTGGTAACCTGCTGTGTGATCGTGCTTCCACCCTGTTCAATCTTTCCTGCCTTAATATTTTTCAAGAATGCCCTCACGATGCTCAAAAAGTCGATGCCCTTATGCTGAAAGAATCTGTCGTCTTCCGCTGCAATGAAGGCCTTGATGGAATGATAGGAAATCTCCTCTAAAGGGACTAGGATCCTTCTTTCGTCGGAGAATTGAGTAATGACTTGGCCTTTGTCATCAAAGATTTCTGTGATGATTGGGGGATTATAGTCCTTAAGGGAGCCTATGTAGGGAAGGTTACTCGACCATAGGTACCATACTGCAATGCCTATCGAGGTGATTACAAAAAAGATAAGAAAGAAACCAGCAAGGCCTATTTTAACAAACGTTCTCATACCATCAGCTTCCTATCGAGGGATCTATATTGTATTGCCTCGGCTACATGCGCCTGCTCGATATCCTGAGCTCCGGCAAGATCTGCTATGGTTCTGGAAATCTTAAGAATCCGTGAAAGAGCCCGAGCGCTGAGCCCAAATTTTTCCATAGCTGTCTCCAAGAGAGCGGTGGAATTTTCATCTATTGGACAGAATTTCTTTATCTGCCTGCTATTCATCATGGCGTTGCTATGGATCTTTGTCTTGTGGAATCTTTTCTCTTGGATCTTTTTGGCAGCCAGTACCCTTTGGTAAATACTGGAAGAAGATTCACCTTGACTAATCCCGGTTAGATCTTTGAAGGGTACCGATGGCACATCTATATGGATGTCGATCCGGTCCATGAGGGGTCCTGATATCTTTGCCCTGTACCTCCGTATTTCCCTATAAGAGCAGGTGCACTCGCGCTTTGTATCACCAAAGAAGCCGCAAGGGCACGGATTCATCGCCCCAACCAAAACAAAATTGGCTGGATAGGTTACGGTGGAGCTGGCCCTGGATATGGTGACTATCCCAGTTTCCATTGGCTGCCTCAGCACCTCGAGAACATTTTTTTTAAACTCCGGCATTTCATCTAAGAAGAGCAGACCATTATGGGCCAAGCTGACCTCTCCCGGTTTTGGTATTACCCCACCTCCTATGAGGCCTGCGTCAGATATGGTATGGTGGGGAGCTCTGAACGGCCTGCGCGTTAGTAGACCTTGGCCTCTCGGCATCAGGCCCATGACACTGTATACCTTGGACGTTTCCAGGGCTTCGTTGAAGGCAAGACTCGGCAGGATAGTGGAAAGCCGTTGGGCAAGCATGGTCTTTCCTGCGCCTGGTGGGCCAATCATCAAGAGATTATGGCCACCTGCCGCAGCAATCTCCACAGCCCTTTTCACGTTTTCCTGACCACAAACATCGGCAAAGTCCAGATCAGAACTCAATGGATTCTCCAAGGGGTCTCTGTCTACGGTAAAGGGGGTTATGGATTCCATACCATTCAATGATTCAACTAACTGAGAAAGTGTGTTCGTTGGATAAACAGCTATCTCATCAACCACAGCTGCTTCCGCAGCATTTGCTGAAGGAACATAAATTCCTTTCAGATTGAATTCCTTTGCCATTATGGCCATTGAGAGAGCACCTCTAATCGGCCTCACACTCCCATCTAATGATAACTCGCCCATAATGAGGTAGTCTTTCAATGCTAGAGGCGGAATGAGACCCGTTGCTGTCAAGATGCCGACAGCTATAGGAAGGTCGAAGGCGCTGCCCTCCTTTTTTACATCAGCGGGAGCGAGGTTAACGGTAATACGATCGCCTGGGAAGTCATAGCCAGAATTCTTGAGCGCTGCCTTTACCCGTTCTTTGCTTTCCCTGACCGCTCCTTCTGCCAGACCCACGGTAGAAAAAGACGGTAAACCCCTCGAGATATCTACCTCTACCTCTACGGTATAGGCATCGATACCTATGACCGAACTGCTATATGCGGTGGCAAGCATAGTCTAAAGTAGGTATTGCGATAATGCTGTATGATGGTTAAGGTTACTAAATACCAATACCATAAAATAGAATTTTTATAAACAACGAATGGATTGGTTACTTTTTCAGAACAGAATTTTATTAGTATCTTGTAGAGGTGAAAATTTCTATTATATTAAAAGAAATGGCTTTACGTTTGACCGTCAAATAATTATACTTATAAATTTAAATTATTCAAAGGGAGATCTGTAATGGCTCGAATTACGATCGAAGATTGTTTGAAGCTTGGTTACAACAAATTTGAACTTGTACATTTGGTTAAAAAGAGGATTATTGCATTAAGGAGAGGAAAGGAACTTCTTATCCCTACATCTAACAAAGAGGTAGTAGCCGCCTTACGAGAGGTTGAAGCAGAAAAGGTGAGACTGAGAGAAAGCACTAATCTATTGTCAGATGGTTTGGCAGAGGATGTATTAGCAGTAGATAAGTTGTTGCTCGATGATTCAGCAGTTGGTGAGCCAGTTGATGACTCAGAAAGCACTGCGGATGAAGGGGATATACCCGGTGTCCAAGAAGAGGATTCTGTGGATAAAACCTGATGGTCATACCAACCAAAAGAGACTATTACGAAATCCTTGGTGTTTCTCGGGACGCCGATGGGGATGAGATAAAAAGGGCTTACAGGCATACTGCGCTGAAATATCATCCTGACAGAAATCCGGGAGATAAAGAGGCTGAAGAGAATTTTAAGGAGGCCGCAGAGGCCTATGAGGTGCTCAGCGATAGGGAAAAGAGGAAAATATATGATCTGTACGGTCATGAGGGCTTGAGGGGGACAGGCTTTACCGGGTTTGGTGGTTTTGAGGATATTTTTTCTACCTTTGGAGATATTTTTGACGGTTTCTTTGGTTTTGGAGGGAGGGGTTCAAGGAGAACGAGGGCAAGAAGCGGTAATGACCTGAGATACGATTTGGAGTTGACCCTTGAAGAGGCCTACACAGGAAAGGAAGAGGAGATCGTTTTCGGAAAATGGGAGTCTTGTGATACATGCGGTGGCAATGGTATTGCCCCGGGGAGCGAACCCGCTACCTGCCCCAACTGTCAGGGTAGAGGAGAAACGGTACATTCTCAGGCTTTCTTCCAGATCAGAACCACCTGTTCCACCTGTAATGGTGCCGGTGAGGTCATAGTTGATCCATGCACCAGATGCAAAGGTCAAGGGAGAGTAAAGGCTGAAAAGAGAGTCTTGGTAAAGATACCCCCTGGTGTGGACACTGGTTTGCAATTAAGGATTGAGGGGGAGGGAGAGAATGGAGAAAATGGGGGGCCACCAGGAGACCTCTTTGTGGCAATCTACGTTAAGGAGCATGATTTTTTCGTGAGGGATGGGGATAATCTGAGGTGCCAGATAGCTGTATCTTTTGTAGATGCAGCCTTAGGGACTGAGATTTCCATCCCTGTTATTGATGATAGTGAGCAGAGACAGGTTGTCATCCCAGAGGGGGCCCAGCCGGGCGAAATCATCAAACTTAAAGGTTGTGGCATGCCAAGCCTTAGGCGGGCAAGGCGGCGAGGGGATCTTTTCGTACAGGTCATGGTCAAGACACCGACCAATTTGAGCCAGACACAGCGTGAGTTGCTGATGGAATTTGAGGAACTTGAAAAACAGACCGATAGAGGAAAGAATCGAGATATCTGGGAAAAAATAAGGGGAATAAAGAAATCAACATGACATGTATTCGAGGATTTAGCGAATGGACCAGAAAAAATTAGAATATTTTGGGCGCTTGCTTCAGGACCAGCTCGATGAACTCATCGACGAGGCCCTTAAGACGGTCAATGGAATGACCAATTCAAAGGATACCTTCCCTGATCCGACCGATAGGGCTGCCCTGGAGACAGATAGGAACTTTCTCTTAAGAATACGGGATAGGGAAAGAAAGTTGATTGAAAAGATCAAAGAAGCCCTTGATCGAATAGAGAACGGTGGCTTTGGTGTATGCGAGGTATGCGGAAAAGACATAGGAAATAAGAGACTGATGGCGCGGCCTGTTACTACCCTGTGTATTGAATGCAAAAAGACGCAGGAAGCCAGAGAAAGGGCCCGGGGACTCTGAGAGAACAGGGCTAATATGAAAATAGCCTACCTCGATTGCTTCTCTGGCATAAGCGGGGATATGTTTGTTGGATCCCTACTGGATGCGGGTCTGCCTTTTGAGAAACTTGAGACGATCTTATCTGGACTCAAGATCAGCGGTTACAAGATATCAGCAAAAAAAGAAGGAAGAAATAATATCTTTGGGACAAGATTCCTTGTCTCTTTACAAGAAGAGGACCAGAAGGTCCGACATCTAGATGATATAAAAGAAATACTTAAAGATAGCGATCTCCCTCTCCCGGTTATTGAAGGCTCCATTCAGGTTTTTGAAAAACTGGCGATAATTGAAGGTGAAATACACCATATCTCACCCAATGAGGTACATTTTCATGAGGTTGGCGCTCTTGACTCTATTGTTGATATAGTCGCTACTGTTGCGGGGATCAATCTCTTGGGTATCGAGAAACTCTTTGCCTCAAGAATTCCGGTAGGTACCGGAATGATCGCCAGTGCCCACGGAAAGATCCCGGTACCCTCCCCAGCTACCATAGCACTCCTGAGGGATATCCCCATCTATGATAGTGGTCAGGATGTTGAAATGGTTACGCCTACGGGGGCCATCTTGATTACCTCGCTCTGTTCTTCCTTTGGTCCGATGCCGCAGATGATAGTGGATAACATAGGTTATGGCGTGGGGAGTAGAACACTGGTTGACCGGCCAAATCTATTACGTATTCTGATTGGAAGTGATATCGACAAAGAGAGGTCAGAGACGGTGGTTGTCTTGGAATCAAACCTAGATGATATGAACCCGGAATTGTTGGGTTATTTGATGGATAGCCTCTTTGACGCAGGTGCCAAGGATGTTAGTTTTTCTCCGATCCAGATGAAAAAGAACAGGCCAGGCACCCAGCTCCAGGTGATCGGCCAGCCTGAAGATAGAGAGAGACTTACTGCTATCATTTTCCGAGAGTCAACGACACTGGGGATTCGCTATAGCTTCAGCCAGCGGGCTGTGCTAAAGCGAGAGGGATTGGTAGTTGATTCTCCTTGGGGAAAAATGAGCCTCAAGAAGGTCATCAATCAGGATGGCAGAACAGTACTCATGGCTGAATATGAGGAATGCAGAAGAATAGCACAGGAGAACAATCTCGCCTTACGTGATGTTTATGCGTGGGCATCAGGCCTGTCAACACATCCTTCGAGTTAAGATTTCTTCGTTATACTAAGCCGTTCACAACTGACAGGCTGTTGCCGAAATCCCTTTTCTCTTGGTCTAAAACGTTTCTTGACAAACCTAAGGCTCCCTCCAGGCGATGTCAAAACTCGCCTTTAGGGCACGGTCACGTCATAGTGAAACCTAACCTATTGATTCTTAAGCTTCTTGCAGGGTATGGGTATCTTTTTTTTGGATTATGCCTACAACGACACTTTGTCATTCCTTCGGTTCGCTCGAGGACAGGTCTGAGGAACGAAGCGACGAAGAATCTAGTATCTGCCCACAA
>JAUVXZ010000310.1 GCA_030603345.1 Pseudomonadota bacterium | reverse complement strand
CCTCGCCCAGAAACCTCTCTTGAACGCTTATTGCAAATCACGATTGAGCTCTTTTATTAACCTGTCTACCTCCTTCTTGGAAATCTCCTTCTTTTCTCCCTTGAAATAAATTGCCAAAAGATAAATCTTGAACTCTCCTGCTTTCCACAGATAAATCAGTCGAAAGCCGGCTCTTTTGCCTTTCTTAATATCTGAACTCGCTACCCTTATTTTCCATATCTCTTTTTTCCAGCCAGGTATCGGATCTCCAATACTTGGGTCATTCTCTAGACTCTGGATGATACTGGCTATATCGTCTTTAATAAGACGATATTTCTTTTTTAGGATTTTCATACACTTCTGGAAGGTTTCAGTTAGATAAACCTCATAGCTCATCCCAAACTTCCTTCCAGGGCTTGATTCTATCGAGTTTGATGTCCTCTATACCTATTTCGACCAATTTCTTGAATTCTGCAGATTGAGAGAGTATCCGCGTTTCGCTGACGTCTTCGATTTCCTTTAAAATCTTCAGGATTTTTTTATAATCCTTTATTGGAAGAATAACAGCAGTAGGATTACCTTTCTCATCGACTACATATCTCTCATTAATTGAATCAACCATCTACACACTCTCCTTTTTAAATTTCACACAAAAGTGCTACTGAGGCCATAAAATACCGCATGAAGTTTCACTGGCATTTTTGCATCCTTCTTCCCAGCCGAGCATTAGTAGCACTAGAATAAATACCCCCCAAACACCAAAAAAGCAATGAAAATAGGTCATTTGCTTTCTGAACGGAAATTATAAAGAGGGGCCTACATCCTTGACGGGAATTCACCACCCCAGTCCCATCTCCCGGAGCTACAGGGCCCCGATAGCGGGATCTACGCTGCGCTTCGACAGGCGCGGCAGGCAGAGAGTATAGGTCTTCTGTTTTCCCCTAAGGGATTTACGGGGAAACCAAAATCTTCTGTCACGCTATGCGGGGCAGAGGATTTTTTTGTACTAAATGCTCGATCGACCAGAAAACGGTTTGACTTTTTGTTGTCTAAAGTCTATCTTAAGATCATCTAAGATTTAACTTGGGGGTAATAAGCAATGGCCAGATATATTAGCGCAAAGGAATTTAGACAACGATTTGCAGACATTGTGGAAGATCTCAAACGCGCCGGAGAGATTGTGGTGCTGAAGCGGTCAAAACCGCTTTTTAAGATTTTACCATTTGAGGAGATACCCTCAGATTTGCTGGACCGAGTCTCTTCTACACCGGACAGCTCTCAGCCTGATCTTCAAGAGATTTCCCGGATCGTCCATGAAGTTCGCGGCGTACAATGAGGGTCGTTGTCGACACGAATGTTGCCGTTTGCGGCATATTGTGGCCGGGTCCGCCAAACCACATCCTTAAGTGGGCTCGACAGAGCATTTTGGAGATCGTTGCGTGCGAGCAGACAACAGATGAGCTCAGGCGCGTATTACACTACAAGAAATTTGCGCAGAGACTGTCCACCCTCGATACGAACCCAGCTGAGGTTTATGCTTATTACGTTAACCTGGTCTTTTTCGTTCCGACACCGGCGCTAATCCCCAAGGAGGTCATAGAGGATCCCTTTGATAATTTCTTCCTTGCATTGGCATCTCACAATGATGCCCGCCTCATCATTTCCGGCGACCGGCATTTGCTTGATCTACGAGAATACGAACACATCCCGATCGTAACTCCGTCGCATGCCTGTCAGGTGATTGAAACGCTACTAACCCATGGTGGCAGTAAATAGATCGCATTAACTGAGCATCATAGACACTTCTGGTTAATTTCACCACCCCAGTACCGTCTGCAGGAGCTACGGGGCACCGCGCTGCGGCATCTTCGACAGGCGGGGCCCAGATAGCGGGACCCTCCAAAGGCGGATTAGCTGGATGGGATTTTGTGCGCCTGCGCGGTATAGACTAACCCGCGTCAAAGAATTCGCTCCGGCAGTGAAGGGAAGCTACCATAGCCACTAGCCCAAAGCTAATAATTGATAGCCCGAGGATGAAGGGTGGTTCCCTACTTCATCTCTAATTAGCTTGCCACTTTTTGCAATGTTCGGACATGCAGCATTTCTTTGCCCCCAACTTGCCGGACATCCGCACTGTTGAGAGTGAGCACCGCGACGGTCTTTCCTTCGGCAGTTACAAACTCGATCTCAAAACCGTCTCTATCTCCATAACAGTGTACGACTGCTCCTACGTCGCCTTCTTTGAGTCCGTATTCTGGAATGTCACGGGTAAGTGTGACCGTTTCTAATTCTTTAATCATATTAGACCTCCTGATTGCCCTCTTACAGCGGATACGCCGTTACAAAGCGTGGTCTGTCTTGGCCTTCATCGATAACCCAGATTGTCCGAACCTTTACAATTTTTCCACTCGGCGCTTCAAGCAATCCTTCAATGACATACTTGGTCCCGTGTTCCGATGCTTTGCTTTCCTTGACATTTTCAGAATTTGCAACGGCAAGCAGCCGTTTTTCAAATAGATCCACGTTCGTTTCGTCAAACCCGAGGCCACGAAATAGTTTAGACTTCCACCTGCCAACTGGATGCGTCTTTGAAAGAAGATATTCTTTCAGCTTATCTGGTGGAACATAGGCGTTTTGTCGCTTGGGAAGTTTCATGTTTCATAATCAGCCCTCATTGACCATAGGACCGACAGCTCTATTACTCTCCAATTATAAGACACGCGTTAAGTAATCACGAGAAGGCTTGCAGCGGAAGATATTGGGCATTAGCTAGCCTTACACAATAGACTCAAAATCCTCCTCATGAGCTTGGGAATTTGCAATACTATTCATACTATAGGCATACAATCGCATTGTCAACTTGCCTTGATCAATTGACCTGATCAGTTCATGCTTGCCGATTCAGCTGAAGGAAAGGCCAATAAATATGAATTATCTGATAAAAGCCGAAAGGCTTAGCGATCGGTGCCAGCCCCTGACAAGCCGTGGTCCGTTGCCTGCCCGCCACCTGCCCGCTCGTGCCTTGCAATGGCAGGCGGGTCGCTCGCGCTCAGGCAAGGCGCGCGGGGTAAACCCCAGTAGGATGTTCCCACCTACGGGGCACCGCGCTGCGGCATCTTCGACACGCGGGGCACCGATAGCGGGATCTACGCTTCGCTGCGAAAGGGGGACTTCGGTGCAGGACCCAACGGGGAAGGACCACCGCTCTTGAGGCAGCAGAGGGTCGAAGGATTGTTGCTCTTAAGGACTGCTGAGTTTATCCTGAGTAACGAAGGACTTGAGGTTAAAGGCGAAAGGGAAAAGGGCAA
>JAUVXZ010000178.1 GCA_030603345.1 Pseudomonadota bacterium | reverse complement strand
CAAAGATCTCAAGGCCATCGCCCACGGTCTGCCAGTATTTCTCCCATTTGTGAGGTCCTGACACCCCTTTTCCCCGGTAGAGATTGAAAAGCTCCGGGGTGGCCAGATCAAGAGCGACACCAATCTTGTCTGCACCGCTTTCTTTCATTGCTCTGAGATCATCAATGTTCAATACCGTTGGGCTTATAAGGATGGAGATCGGGATTGCAGTCTCCTTTTTGAGTCGCTGAGTCATGGCGATCGTATCTTTTCGGCATCTGCCATTGGTGATCATGGAAATACAGGTCCGTTTGACATATGAGGGACCACCGTTGATAGCTTCAATAATGGCGTCCATAGAAAAGAGAGGCCATTGAACCATAATAAAGCTCTTTTCCCCATACGAACCCGTTCTTTTTTTTGCGAGACCGCAGTACGCACAATTCGCTGCACATCCTTCGTTGTAATGAACAAGAAGATTTGCGCATCGATTTTTAGCCCCTCGGTAAAAGCGTCCGTGAGACAGACCGAGGGACATAGCAGTGGCACTACTTATCCTTGCATAGTCGGGGCTCTGTTTTGGACGCTTAGCAACCATCTGTTCTCTTTTTCACGTGGCTACTGGGCTTTCCTTGGCCTGTAGGATTGCCTCTGTCAACGTGTCGAAACTGACTCCGTAAATGATCTCGTTTCTCCACACCTCAGAGAGGTGTTCCTCAATCTTTTTCCTTTTTGCTGATGTCCACTTGAGGGAGGACTCCAGAAGATTGATATCTTTGGTCGTGGAAAAAAAGTCCCCGGTGATCATGATATGCTCAATGGTGTTGCCTGCGAGAGCGAGGTATATCTCCAGAAGCCCGCCTGGTGTTTTGACTGCACTTACGCCCATGCTCGATCTGGGATGTTTGTGGGAAAAGATCCAATCGGGATTTGTATACCGAGTGGTAGTAAACTCCCGTATGGTCTTTTTCTCCCACGTGTCAGGCTCATCCACCTCAAAGGAAACATCAAATCTTTGGATGAAGGCGTTTTCTATGGCGGCAACAACAGTGTCCATATCTATATCACAGCCCAATTGTTCTCTGATGGTGGTTATCCTCTGGCTGAAACAGCTATAGCCTTTATCAGAGAGTTTCAGGGGAGGTTGATGCATAATGTCCAGCATCAGAGGGATATCGAAATCCACCAGCAGGCTCGCATGAAATAAAATCGCCTTTTCTGTCTCCAGAGATGCAGAGAGGCCTGCTATCTTTCTCCCGTGTACCTCAAGGTCATTCTTGGGTCTGAACCCGGCCTTTATGCCAAGGTCTTGCAATGCTTCCATCAAGACAGTGCTCAGGGATTCAAATATGCCATTAATTCCTCCTTTTAAACCAGGGTGGTCGAGGGTAATACCCAGACCCAAGGCAACTACCTTTGGACCCATTATTACTGTTCCGCCACCGGTACTCCTGCGGTTGTATCCAATTTCCCTATGCCTGCATCTATCAAGCCGCAGAGCAGCATTTATGTCCTGGTATTTTCCAACAATGGCTGACGGTTTGAAAATGTAAAGGTGAAGAATTGGCGGTGAACCATGTTGGGATAAGGATAGGGGAAGGGTATCATCAATGGACAGACCCAAGGCTGTTGAAACAGGATTTACAGTATCCTTGAAAAGCCTCCATGAAGTCATCAGGCCTTTGCCTTTTCTTCCTCGGTCCGTTTTATCTCTTGATCGACAAAGGGGATAAGAGCATCTCCATGCATGAGATTTCCGAGCTCACTTTCCAGATCGCTCGGCTCGATAACCAGGATCCATCCCTTTCCGTAAGGATCTTCATTGATGAAGGAGGTATCATCCTCTAAGTCTTCATTGATCTCGACAATCTCTCCAGAGACCGGTGCGCAGAGTTTTCCGATCCATTTTCGTGATTGAATCTTGCCGCATACCTCGTTCTGCTCGACCTCATCTTCCTCATCAGGGAGGTCTACAAACACGATATCACCTGCCTCCTTTTGGAACATATCGTCCATGCCCACCGTAACCTTTCCGTCTTCTACCCTGGCCCAACTGTGCTCCTCATGATAGTATAGTTCATCCGGCATGTTATAACCCTTTATATTCGCCATACCCTACCTCCTTAGAATTGTTTGTCGTTATCTATCACGAACTACTCATTTATTAAAGAAATGCCCAGAATTCAATAAAAAAGTAAAGCTCATCTGAATCTTTCAAGTATTGCCTGTGCGTGAAGAGGAAGTCCTTCTGCTTCCGCTAAGGTAACGACTGCATCTCTTAACAGTGAAAGCCCTTCCTTGCTTAAATACTGAAAGGTTGGTTTCTTTATGAAATCATCGATGGATAACCCGGAAAACATTCGTGCTGACTGGCCGGTGGGCAGGACGTGATTTGTCCCAGAGGCATAATCACCTGCCGATATGGGTGAAAATTGGCCCAGAAATATGGAGCCCGCATTTCTGATCATTTTGAGGGTAGCGTAAGGGTCTTGAGTCATGATCTCCAGGTGTTCAGGCGCATACTCGTTGACAAAATCAATGGCCTGGTCCATATCCCTGGCGATCAGAATACAGGAGTATCTTGCAAGGGAGGAATCAAGGATTTCTTTCCGAGGAAGTCCGGGGAGCCTTTTGTTGATACTTTCCGCAACACCAGCTGCAAGGTCATCTGAAGGGGTTACGAGGATAGCTGCTGAATCTGGATCATGCTCTGCCTGGGATAAGAGATCTATGGCAATCAGATCTGCATTTCCTGTTTTGTCAGCCAGAACCATTCCCTCACTTGGCCCTGCAGGCGAGTCTATATCTACCTCTCCAAACACGATAGTCTTTGCTGCGGTCACATATTTGTTTCCAGGCCCGACTATTTTGTCTACCCTGGGAATCGTCTTGGTGCCATAGGCCATCGAGGCAATTGCCCAGGGACCCCCCACTTTAAAGATCCTTACCGGCCCAGCTATATCTGCAGCTACCAGGGTAGCGGGAGTTATGGCCATGTTCTTACTGGGAGGGGAGCACGCAATAATCTCCTTCACTCCGGCTACCTTTCCAGGCAAGAGGGTCATTAAGACAGTGCTGGGATACGAAGCCCTTCCGCCAGGTATGTAGGCACCAACCTTTTCCAAGGGCGTGGTCATCCGTCCAGCCAAGATGCCGTCTGCTATGTCAATAGACCACATCTCCCTTTCCATCTGTGCCTGATGGAACTTGGTTATGTTTTGGGCAGCAAGGTTGAGGGCATCGATCACTTTTGAATCAACATGACGATAGGCTTCTGCTACCTCTTCCTTGCTGACCTCCAGGTCTTTTAGGGTCAGATCCGATTTATATTCTTTTTTATAGTAATCAAGGAACACCTGTTCGCCATTTTCTCTGACATCTTTTACGATGTCCCGTACCTCGTCAAGAATTGAGGTAACATCTGTGCGTGATCTTTTCAGGATGTCCTGATACTGGTCAGGCCTTAAGTTATCGATCCTCTCTGGGTGTAACGTCATCTTTGAATCTCCTGATATGGTTCCCTTCATCATTCGTTACTATTCAGCCACTAAGACACAAAGCCACTAAGATTAGAAAATTATTCTTTTGATAGCCCTTTTATGAGGGGTACATTGTCTTCTTCCCCGCCCGCCTCGCCTGAGCGGCTCGCGATGGCGGGCAGGCTTTTCAGATAAGGTGATAAACTCATATTTAGCCTTTGTGCCTTGGTGGCCACCCGAACAGTTACCATCAATCAAAATGACCCGTTAGTTTCTAATATATTTTTCCGTGGAATACTAAGAAAATTTCTTTGGTACCCACAATTTTAAAAATTATAGTATATAATATACAATACGTTGGCACGGTTCAAAGGTGTTTGCATAAAAATAGTGGGTGATCATTCAGGCTCTAGGGAGGTCATGAGGTTCCCATAGGCAAAGAGTGTTTTGGCTCCTCACGATACCTCAGCACGTGCCAATTGGCAACTGGCAATAAGCGGTGCCTTCATGTATGGGATCGAACAATGCTGAGTAGTGATAGCATCAAAGAATTCTCTCAAAAACCAGGAGTTTATCTCTTCAAGGATAAGTCTGGAAAGATAATCTATATTGGCAAGGCCAAAAACTTACAGAAACGCATCAATTCTTATTTCACCCAGGGCAGTGATCAGTCCCGTAAGTTGGCGTACATTATCAGGAATGCCCAGAGAATAGATCATATCATAACTGGTACGGAAACCGAGGCCTTGATACTTGAAGGGAATCTCATAAAGAAATACCGGCCCAGGTATAACGTAGATTTAAAGGATGATGCCAATTATCCTTTCGTTAAGCTGGATATCAATAACAGGTATCCTCGCTTGACTATTGTACGAAGGATGAGAAATGACGGGGCTCTCTATTTCGGCCCGTTTCCATCTGTGTCAGAGGTACGTTCCACGCTGCACTTGATAGGCCCTATCTTTCCTTTGAGAAAATGTACTACCAGGGAGATCCCCAAGCGGTCAAGACCTTGTCTGAATTATCAGCTCGGCAGGTGTCTGGCACCCTGTTGTATGGATGTTAGCATAGAGGATTATCAGGAGTTAGTTGATCAGGTAAGGTTATTTTTGGAGGGGCGGGACAGAGAATTGATCTCGAAACTAAAGAAGGTGATGGAAAGTGCCTCGAGAGAGCTCAATTTTGAAAAGGCTGCCGTGGTAAGAGATCAAATCAGGGCTATAGAAAAAACTGTGGAAAAGCAAACAGTAGTTTCCAGCAAGATGAGAGATCAAGATATTATCGGGCTATCTCACTCTGGCAAAGAAGCAGAGGTGGTGATTCTCTTGGTGCGGGGTGGTTCTATGGTTGGAACCAGAAGTTATTCCATACGTGGAGCATGGGAGCATTCACGTGAAATACTGGAGGCCTTCCTCAAACAATATTACCGAGAGAAACAATTTTTTCCCCCTGACATAATCCTATCAGATGCAATAGATGACAGAAAACTGATCTCTGAATGGTTGACGGGAATGGCTGGGAAAAAGGTATCTATTTCGATTCCCTCCAAGGGAGATAAGAGACGGCTTGCGAACATGGCTGCGGTGAACGCTGACAATATTCTGCTAAGACGACAGAAAACTGACCAGTCTGCCATCCTTGAGCAGGCAAGATCATTGTTACATTTGAGAGGCAAGCCAATGCACATTGAAGCGATAGATGTATCGAATTTCAGAGGTGATCTTGCCGTGGCCTCTATAGTCTCCTTTGTTAAAGGGCTGCCACAGAAATCAGGTTATCGTAACTACCGGATAAAAGAGGTGGAGGGGATAGACGATTATGCCATGATTGCAGAGGGAATGAAAAGAAGACTGAAACAGGGCAAGCCGCCAGACCTTTTTGTCATAGATGGTGGAAAGGGTCATCTGGCGGTAGCCTTAAAAACGTTGGGTGCTCTTGGCCTTGAGAACCCACCTGATGTCATCTCCATTGCAAAAGCTGATCGAGGAAAACCAGAGGCTTTAGACAAAATATATCTTCCAAACAGGAAAAATCCCCTTAACCTTGCGCGCAATCACCCAGTCCTGTCTCTTTTTATGCGTATAAGGGATGAGACGCACCGGAGGGCTGTGAGTTATTACCGAAAAAGAAGGAAGAAGAAGCTAACTAGGTCCGAGTTGGACAGAATTGCGGGGATTGGGCCAAAAAGAAAGAGGTTATTGCTTAGATTTTTTGGAGATATTGACGCTATAGCCAAGGCAGAGTTCAAAGAGTTAATGCAAGTGCCAGGGATCACTGAATCAGTTGCAAAGAATATTTTTTCTCACTTTCACCGCGGGCCTTCAAACAAACCTGGTCAAGGTGAGTTAGCCCCCCTCTAATATTCCATAATTGGAACATTTCCTAGAATTATGTTGCAATAAAGTTACATATATTGTAACATATTTTCATATAAGATTATCTGAAAAGTGAATATTTCTTTAAATATCATTGTGTTAGCCTCTTTCAAAAGAATAACCTGACCATGGCACAGGAAATGCATTAGTTAAGAGGTGAAGATCTAATAATAATTTAAGGAGAGTTGGAATTATGAAAATTGCTGTGAGTTCAACGGGAACGGATCTTGACTCCGAAATAGATCCAAGATTTGGCAGATGCGCGTATTTTCTAATCGTTAACCCAGATGATATGACTTTTGAGGCATTTGAAAACGAGAGTATGTCTCTCGGCGGAGGAGCAGGGATTCAGTCAGGCCAATTTATCGCCTCCAAAGGCGCTAGTGTGGTTATAACCGGAAATGTCGGCCCCAATGCTAGCAGAACCCTAAATGCAGCCGGCCTTGATGTGATTGTTGGTGTTAGTGGTTCCATTAAAGACGCGATTGAGAGGTATAAGAAGGGAGAACTATCACCCACTGACCAAGCTAATGTCCCGGATCACTACGGAATGGGTATGGGTGGTGGCCAAACTTCCTTTCCCGGTGGAGGCATGGGCATGGGCCGTGGAATGGGCGGAGGCATGGGACGTGGCATGGGAATGCAAGGAGGGTATAGCCCAAATCAGATTGCCCCTCCCGCATCTCCTGATCAAGAGCTTGGCACACTTAAGGAAGAGGCAAAGGCTCTCCGGGATCAACTTAATTCGATTCTATCCCGCATAAAGGATCTGGAAAAATAGATTCCTCCATTACCAAGAGACATAAAGGCAAGAATGAAGATTGCCATACCAACATGGAATGGAAGGGTTTCTCCCGTTTTTGATACGGCATCAAGATTGTTAGTGGTGAAGGTAGAGGAAGAGGGTGAATGTTCCAGATTTGAGACAGATATCACTGAAAATTTTCTTCCCAGCAAGACTATACGGCTTACCGGGCTGGGAATAGATACTCTCATTTGTGGAGCTATATCAAGACCACTTGCCTACATGATCACAACTGCCGGGATTAAGTTGATTCCCTGGATATCTGGCCAGGTCGAGGATATATTACAGGCTTTTTTAAGAGGAAATTTGTTCGATATGCAATTTATTATGCCCGGTTGTGCCAGCCCTTGGGGCAAAGGCCCTGCTGGACAGCATGGTCGGGGTAGAGGTAGAAGAAGAAGAGGTACTAACTTTCCATAACAAACAGATAGAAAGGAGGTGAACGATATGCCAGGATTTGATGGAACAGGACCCAGAGGAATGGGACCCATGACTGGGGGAGCCAGGGGATTTTGTAACCCCTATTATGCCGGAGCAGGACAACCCTCTATGGGAGCATACCCTTATGGCAGCCCTTACGGCATGGGTTACGTACCACCTTATGGAGCCGGTTACAATACCC
>JAUVXZ010000136.1 GCA_030603345.1 Pseudomonadota bacterium | reverse complement strand
AGCAAGGTGATCCTGAGACATGCCAATCTCTCAACCACCCAAAGGTATCTGGGAAAAGTTAGTGACACAGAAGCCATGAGATGGATTGAGAATCTTTACGGTTAATCAAAATAAAGAGGGGGCTGAGCATACACAATGCTCTACCCCCTTGATACCTATTAGCCACAAAAAGTATAGACTTGTATCCGTATAGTGAAAAATTTTGGCCTTTCGAATCCTTCCAATGATAGCAGTAGTATTGACCTTGGGGGCTTCAACATAACCACAATATAGGGGCATACTGTTAAAAAATAAGGTAGGGCCATTGCTGATGAGCCGATCGATAAAGGTGTTGAAATCGATACCGGCTGGTGCTTTATGTAGCTGATTTACCAAGGATTACTTAGCTGTCAACTTTTGGAAAATATCGTTTGCAATAATGAATAAGCCGTAACGTCTTGAAATCATGAGTATTTACTATCCATTATTGGACTCTTTCAACACGTTAAGCGATCGGCTCGCCATTGCTGAGCCTGCCTCTGATGACCATCTCCAACCCTGCGCCAGTGCTCACCGGTAGACTTTACCCGTCGATTGCGACGTGCACCACAATAAGGTTTGCCATAAAAAGTCCAAAGGGACTGCGGTATAGGGGCTGTATGCTTGGCTGAAGAAGAGTATCTAGACGCTTTTCCGGTGGCAGAGTCGAATGTTTCTGGAGTTTCAAAGAACCAATCAGCCTCTTTTTAAACGGCATTAAGATGTACTTGGTCCCGTCAGAGCCGGTTATGAAGTTATGGTGCAGGCTTAAGTGCTTAAATATTCAGGTTCCACAAGAAGATGACCGCTCTTTGGAATGCAGAACCGGAAAAGCAGGATGAAACAAGGTATTTACTTGTACTCGAATTCTATCTTGCCAAAGTATCCATAGTCGGCCAGGTACTTGCCTGGTTTGGCAGGAACCATCTTACTAATAACACCTGTGAGAACAACGTAACCATTTTTAACCTTACCACCCCGTGCTAGCACATCGTTGACCGTCCATTTAAGGGCCTCCCACTGATCGCCGAGGGCGTTTTTTCCTATACCGCTCGCAATCTCCTGACCATTGTGAACCAGTTTGACCGTTACGGCATTGAGGTCTTTTGCCTTTGCTGCCTTACCAATCAATACTTTTCGCGTTCCGACATTGGCTGCGATGAGGTCGCTAAGTGCCATCAGTTTCATGTCTGTGAAGACAGGATCTATGACATGGATGGCCGGAAATACAATGGCAACAGCTCGCTTAAGGGTTTTAATGTCCTCAATCGGTTCGGTGATATCCCTTCCAAAACGGAACCCTATCTCAGTATCAATAAACATGTGCACGAAGTCTTTTTGATAGAGTGTTCCTGGCCAGCGGAGCATGGATTTGCAAAGGGTTCCCCAGATCGGTTCTGTGACCCCGAATCGCTTCTGGGTTGGAGCACTGGTGAGACCAGCGAAGTATCCCATAACCACTTCACCTTTACCTTCCCTGAGTTTAACGAGTTCAGCTTGAATCTCATAGGCCTGATCTAGTGTCAGACCCTTGAATTCTTGCGAAACAAGGGGGAGAGGTCTTTTGGCCACAAAGGCGCCTTCTATTTTCTCGGCCATCATAACCTGGGAGGCAGTTGAGGCTGACGCCTGTAAGATCTCCTCCAGCTTGAGATTATCCTCCTGGAGGGTCACTACCTGTTTATCGATGGCCGTTTTCTGTCCTTCTAACGTATCGTATTCGGACCTCAACGCCGTCAATTCCCCTGACAGTTTCTCGCCCTCTTCAACTTTTACTAGATAGTCCTTCTTGCTGATGCAACTCCCTAGAGCCACTAAGCCCAGAGTTAGCAAGATGACACCTACCATTTGTCTCTTTCGATTCATTTTCATCCTTTCCTCCTTTCACCGTATTGCCGATAGACCTATACTACCGTTTACCGCAGGCCTAGTCAAGAGGGCAGTTAAAAACCAATAGTTTAGCTTGGTATCTCAACACATAGTTTCCATAAGATCGTGATCTGAAGATTATTGTCAGAATCTGCCCCTTTGTCTGATTCAAGATGAAACCTGCTATCGGCTATCTCGGCTAATTCCTTTTCTTCTCCTAAGAAACTTAATTATCAATGGTCTTTTTTATGTGACAGGATTTACTGGATCTATTGGATTTTTTTTCTTTTTCTCAGTTTCCTGAAGAAACTGAGAAAGAAGAATCCCGCTACGCGGGAGAGATGAAACCGGGTTGTGCATTTTCTATGGTGTGTCATAATACCCATCTCTGGTTTGTCCCTGGAGCCTTCTCTTGCCGCCTTTGGCGGCATTGGGTTTTTGTCCTTCCGTCTGGGAAGGGCAAAAGAACAACAAAAATCGTGTCAATCCTGTTTATCCTGTCTAATACATTAAGTTAAGGAAGATAAATTAGAGTTTCTTTCATGAATAACTCCGAAGCGAAGATTCGGAGTCGGATGCTGAATAGTAACGAATTTACTTTACAAGCAGGAGATTATCGTCAAAAATCGACGTCAATTATAGATGAAACATATTCATGGCCAAAAATGCGGAGCTGCCAGAAAGATTTCCGCCGCCGCCAGAGTTTTCGTCAAAGAAGCGCATCGCAAAGACAGAAGAGCTAAGAGCAGTTACACCAGTTGGAGGGAGTATGATTGTCAGAAACATAAGAGACAAAGAGGTGCTGGACACGACCTATCTGGCCCATGGTGGGGCCATAGCCCAGATGATTCTCGACCAAAGGACTTTGAAGGAAATAGGATTCCTGGCCATCGCAATGCTTGCACCAGGGAAGACTATCGAGGCGCATGTCGATCCCATGGAAGAGATCTATTTTATCATGACAGGCGAGGGAGAGATGAGCGTGGATAACGAAACACGGCATGTAAAGCCGGGCGATGCCACATGGATCCCAACCGGCTCAAGCCATGCCCTCACCAATAGCGGAAACGAAGACTGTGTAATCCTCGTTATTGCATCACCGGCGTGGTGAGAGGTATGATGTGGTATAAAGAAACGGGCGAGGTAGTCACTTTGATGGAAGTGGATTCTTAATGAGCTGAGCAAAATCTCTGAGATCCTTGACCGTGTAGCTATCTTTCGGTTTGTTTCCATCTCTATCAAGAAAGTATGCACGCATACCCAGACGTTTGGGGATGAGGTAGTCGAATTCATAGTGGTCTCCTACGTGGATAACGTCTGAAGGTTTCGTTCCCATAATTTCGTAGATCTGCTCGTAACATTGAGGTGTCTTTTTTACCTGCCCAAAGTCTGATGTGGTTGAAAAGGTTCTGGTAAAGTAATTTGCGATTTCTGTCTCTTTGGTCTCGATTTCAACAAATTCCCGGGCTGCATTGGATATTATGATAAGATCATAGGATGGGGCCAGATCCTCCATCACTGCCTTCGCCTCCGGGAAGAGCCTGACCTTATCCCTGTGTTCTTCCATGAGGTCTTGCCAGCTTCCGGGGAGCTCAAAGAAGCGAAACCAGTATGCAATATCATACCATTCCAGGGCACCGTCGCCGACCTTTTGATATTCGCCAATTACGATGGACTTGGCTTTGGAGAGGCTCACGTCGTTTTTTTTGGCATAAAGCTGGGGAATGCCAATCTCCCATACGAATGTATTATATGTGGGATCAATGAGGGTGCAATCTAGGTCAAAGGAGATTAGTTTTTTCTTGTTCATTATTTCTCTCACCCACTCCTTGTAGTCGTTAGAGCACGCAGAGAGCACTGAGAAAATATTCTTGGCCTGATTTTTTGACCCCAGCGAAACAGTAATTAAGCAATGCGCTTAACTGGACAAAAAATTAGGCCAAACAATCAGGCTGCAGCAGCAGGATGGCACTTTGATCTGAATTGCCCTCTCAGTCCCGACTTGTCGGGAATCAAGGCTCTGTGTCCTTTGTGAGCTCTGTGAGAGATATATAAAACCCTTTTGGGTTCACAGTCAAGCCACGCTTTTTACCTGCGATAATTGACTGTTCAGATATCTCTTCAAATACTTTGCTGTGTAAGATCTTTTGCCATTATTGAGAATCTCTAGGGGTGAACCTGTTGCTATCACGTAGCCGCCTTTGTCGCCCCCCTCCGGGCCAAGGTCAATAATGTAATCGGCCTCCTTGATTATCTCCATGTTATGTTCAATCACAGCGACGGTGTTCCCCTTGTCTACGAGGGCCTGCAATACCTGGATCAAGGTTGAGATATCAGCCACGTGCAGTCCTGTTGTAGGTTCATCCAGGATGTAAAGGGTATGACTATTTGAAGGCTTGGCCAACTCTTTCGCAATCTTGATCCTCTGGGCCTCGCCCCCAGAGAGTGTAGGGCTTGGCTGCCCCAAGGTAAGGTAACCCAGGCCAATTGAGCACACCACCTGGAGTGCACGCCTGATCCTTGGCACTGCCGAAAAAAAGCTTGCAGCCTCTTCAAAGGTAAGGTTCAAGACCTCCCCCATGTTCACTCCCTTGTAGGTGATTTCCAGTGTCTCCCGGTTGTACCTGGTACCTTCACATACCTCGCAGTGTATGTGCACATCCGGCAAAAAACTCATCTCCACCTTGATTGAACCACGGCCTTTACAGGCCTCGCACCTGCCGCCAGGCACATTAAATGAAAACCTTCCCGGCCGGTATCCCCGTGCCCGGGCCGCCGGTGTCATCGAAAAGAGTGTTCGTATTTCAGACAGGGCCCCGATATAGGAGATCGGCACCGAACGGGTTGTAAGGCCAATAGGGGAATGATCTACCTCCAGAACCCTCCTGATTGACTCCCATCTCTCGATGCCCTTACATGCCACTGCCCCAGCCTGTTTCTTGAGCAATCGGTTACGCAGTCCTTTGTACAGAACATCTTTGAGAAGGGTAGATTTGCCGGAGCCTGAAACACCGGTTATGCAGATCAAGGTCTCCAAGGGAAAGTCAGCATCGATCTCTTTGAGGTTGTGTTCAGTTGCGCTCTGGACTTTGATGTGGGGAAGGGTGTTATATGGCCTGAGGCGTGAGGTAATCTGCCGGGAAGGTCTCACAAAAGATAATGCCGTTACCGATTCGGGAACCTTTTGGAGGCCTTCCATATTTCCACATGCCACCAATTGCCCACCTTTTCTGCCAGCCCCGGGCCCCAGATCAATGATATGATCAGCCTCCCTGATGGTTTCTTCATCATGCTCTACGACCAGGATGGTATTTCCCCTGTGTTTGAGGTCCTGAAGGGCATCAAGGAGCATCCTCGTGTCTTTGGGGTGGAGGCCGATAGTCGGTTCGTCAAGGATATAGCAGACGCCGGTGAGGTTAGACCCAAGCTGTGCTGCCAACCGTATCCTCTGAGCCTCACCACCGGAAAGCGTTTCTCCGCTTCGATTCAGAGAAAGGTACGACACGCCGAGCAGATTCATAAAGGAAAGGCGGGTAGTAATCTCAGCCATAATCGGTGTGGCTATCAGTGACTCATGTCTGGTGAAGGAAAACCCCCCAAGGATCTCCTGGAGTTTTTCAGCCGGATGCTGAACCAGATCCCAGATAGAATAGCCTTTAATATTCACAGTCAGGGCTTCTGGTCGTAATCTGCTTCCCCCGCATCGGTGACATACCATGCGATTTCCATCATCCATCCCCCCGAGATGGACCAGCTGGCCCAGCCCTTCGCAAACAGGACAGGCGCCATGTTTGCTGTTGAAAGAGAAAAGCCGTGGATCAAGCTCTCTCGCACCAATCCCACAAGAGGGGCAAACCTTTTTGCGGGAAAAGACCTTCTCTTGTCCTTGATTATCCACAAGGATAAACGTGCCATTACCCTCCTCAAGGGCCTTGCTTACGAGGAGGTCAAGATCAGGGCTAGGGACTGTGCCAATTACCACCTCGATGGTATGCTCCTGGTATCTGCTCAAGGACATACCTTCCTTGAGTTGTGCCACTCTGCCATCGATTCTGGCCTTTCCGTAGCCCTTGCGAATGGCCCGGTTGATTACATCCTTATGAAAACCCTTGCGTGCAGCTACAACTGGTGCCAGGACAGTTGCCACTGTTCGACTAAAATTATCTCTAATCTTTCCTGAAATTTCTTCCTTTGACTGCGTTGACAGGTCCCGGCCACAAGCAGGACACTGTTGTGAGCCGAGCTTGGAGTAGAGAAGCCTTAGAAAATGGTAGATCTCTGTGAGCGTTGCGACCGTACTCCGTGGACTGGTATGGCTTATCCGCTGTTGGATAGCTACCGTAGGCGGCAGGCCCGAGACCACATCGATCTCAGGTTTCTCTAGGATTTTCATATACTGGCGTGCATAGGGGGCCAGGCTCTCAAGATATCGGCGCTGGCCTTCGGCAAAGAGGATATCAAAGGCAAGGGTAGATTTTCCCGAGCCCGACACACCGGTCAAAACGACCAGTTGTTGCCGTGGAATCGAGAGGCTCAGGTTTTTGAGGTTGTGTTCCCTGGCGCCCCGTATGGCAATTGCCCCAGGTTCGTTTGCTACAGGTGTGGGTGGGGTTTTGAAGAATTCCAGGTCACGTTCCGGTTTGCTTGATGCTTCAAGGCATTTTTTCAAGTATCTTCCCGTATGGGAGTCAGGATGTTCAGCTACCTGTTCCGGAGTCCCTGCTACAACAACCTGACCTCCTGCATCACCGCCTTCAGGTCCCAAGTCGATTACCCAGTCTGCATTCTTTACCACATCCATGTTGTGCTCGATAACGAGAACCGTATGATCTCGCTTTACCAGATTCTGAAGCACGAAAATGAGTTTTTCGATATCCGCAAAATGAAGCCCTGTGGTCGGTTCATCAAGGATAAAGACCACGGGACCACGGGCAGAGGTCTTGAGATGACGGGAAAGCTTAAGTCTCTGGGCCTCTCCCCCTGAAAGGGTATTCAAGGGTTGACCGAGCTGAACATAGCCAAGCCCCACATCAGCCAGGGGTTTGAGGGTATCCTGTATCGTGGGTTGGTCCGCAAAAAAGGTAAGGGCCTGATCAACAGTCAGAGAAAGGATTTCATGGATGTTTTTATCTTTGTAAGTGATTTCCAAGACCTCTTTTTTGAAGCGCTTTCCCTGGCATTGAGGGCAGGTAATAAAAACATCTGAGAGAAACTGCATCTCTACCTTTTCGCTGCCCTGCCCCTTGCAGGTTTCGCACCTGCCTCCCGCAACATTGAAAGAGAAGTAACTCGGCCCAAAACCCCTGGCGAGCGCCCTGTCCGAGCCAGCTAACAGGCGCCTGATGGGATCCATGGCCTTTACATAGGTAAGGGGGTTAGCCCGTGGGGTCCGGGCAATGGGTTTCTGGTCAACCAATACCACGTCGGCAATTTCTTCCAATCCCCTTATTGCCTTGTGGCGCCCAGGTATTCCTTCTGGTTTGGATTTAACCTTCTTGATAGCCTTGTACAGAATCTCTTCGGCAAGGGTGGATTTTCCCGAGCCGGAAACACCGGTCAAACAGGTAAGAAGCCCCAGCGGTATCTGAACATCTATGCTTTTCAGGTTGTGTTCAGCTGCCCCCTCAATGGTCAGCCATGCATCTTTTGGAGGGGTGTTCCGCCTATCGGGAACAGGAATACATCTTTCCCCCTTGAGATACTGGCCGGTAAGTGAGCCATTTACCGTGGAGGTGGGGCCGAAATACATGATTTCTCCGCCATGATTTCCGGCTGCCGGCCCTAGATCCAGCATAAAGTCACTCTCTCGAATAATCTCAGGGTCATGTTCAACAACAATAACGGTGTTCTGGATGTCTCTGAGTTTCTTCATTATTCTGATGAGCCGGTTATTATCCCGGGGATGGAGGCCGATACTTGGTTCATCCAGGATATAGAGGGAATTGACCAGGGAAGAGCCAAGGGCAGATGTAAGGGCTACTCTCTGCAGCTCACCACTCGAAAGGGTTCTGGATTGGCGATCAAGCGTTAGGTACCCAAGTCCCACATCGAGCAGATAGGTAAGCCTGCTCCTCAATTCATTCAGGATCAGGGCACTGGCATCGTCTCCTGACGGCACATCAAGGGATTCAAAAAAGGTGCTGGCTCGCTCGATGGTCAGAGCATAAACGTGGCCGATGGTGAACCCCTCAATAGTGTAGAGGAGAGTTTCTTCCTTAAACCTTGTTCCCTTACAATCCGGACACACCGTGTAGGCTCGATAGCGAGAAAGAAATACCCTCACATGCATCTTGTATTTTTTGGTCTCGAGCCACCTGAAAAATCCTCTCACACCGTAGAAAGATTTATCTCCTTGGAAAATGAGCTCCTTGTGGGCTTCTGTAAGCTCTTTAAACGGTATGCCAGTGGGGATGCCGTTATCGTTACAGAATTCAACGAGATCCTCAAATTCCATGTGGTGTTTCTTCCGGTCACCCCATGGCTTTACGGCACCCTGTTCAATGGAAAGGGATTTGTCTGGAATGACAAGGTCAAGATCAATGTCGATGATCCTGCCAAAACCTCTACAGGTCTCACATGCTCCTATGGGACTATTAAACGAGAAAAGGTTAGGCGTTGGCCTCGTGTAGGTTAGCTTACACCGTGCACACTCGAGCTGATTGCTGAAGGAAAGGTGTATGTCAGGTTTTATCCACAAATCCAGGTGGCCTGCTCCAAAACGGAAGGCTTGCTCCAATGAGTCAAAAACCCGTTTTCTGTCAGAATGTTTTAGTAAGAGCCGATCTACCACGATGTGGAGTTCTCCCTTTGCTTGTTTCCATTCTTCGATGGGTTTAATCTGGCCATCAACGAAGCGGCGATCGAGGCCTATTTTCCTCAATTCTTTCCACACCTGAGCTTGGTTGGCAGGCTTTGGAGAAAACGGGAAGGTGATAACGATTTCGGTGCCTGGGGCAAGATTCTCGAGGACATTCCATGCCTGCTCCGGCGTTTCCGGAACCACCCGATTTCCACATTGCCTACAATGGAGCTGCCCGAGGCGTGTGTAGAGGAGTTTTACGTAGTCTGTGATTTCGGTCATGGTACCGACTGTTGATCGGGAGGTGCGTACAGAACTGGTGTTCTCAATTGCAATGGCTGGAGGGATGCCCTCAATCCTATCAACCTCAGGCCGATCCATTCTC
>JAUVXZ010000219.1 GCA_030603345.1 Pseudomonadota bacterium | reverse complement strand
AGTATAATCAGTGGGGCGAGGTGGGGCCATAGTGATAGAATTGGGAGATTCAGCTTGGAGGGGCAAACAATAATCATCTGGGTTTACCTTGGGGTGCATATTGTGAGGGACTTCTTTGTGCGGGGAGGGTTGCGGATTAAGGATGGAGGATCTATTCGTCTCCCTTATTCCGCCTCTTGACGAGTTCTATAAAATCCTCAAGGTTCCGCTGAGAGCCGAAAACGGTACTATAGAGCTTTTCACTCCATATGCTGAGACCTAACCTAAATATCTGATGTATCACACCATCAGCACCCTGGGCCCCCTTAAGCTTGAGCAGCTGGTAAAGAAGGTCATCTGGTATCTTAATGGGATAAACAGCAGTATGCTTATTTTCGGGTGTCTTCAGATATTCCTGGATACTCTTGAGTATTCTCAAGTTTACATACTTATTTGTGTATTCTTCCTCATCCATTTCTTGATCCAATCTCCTGGGGCCACAAAGATCCCAGCTATACGATGTATTTTGAACAAAATTGCTCAAGATGTCAACAATTGAATGGTGTCACACAGATGGGGCATAAGATATTTTTGAGAAATGATCAAAATTAGATTTGAAATACAAAGCAGATATGCTATATAGATTGGCAAAACTGTAGACATAAGGGACGGAGATGATAACAGGCCTCATCATTATTCACGTATTGATCTGTATTGGTTTGATCCTGGCAATACTTTTGCAGTCTGGGAAAGGATCGGATTTAGGAGCCGCTTTTGGAGGTAGTAGCCAGACATTATTCGGGAGCACGGGTGCGATGCCTTTTCTCAACAAGCTAACGGCAGGTGTAGCTATTGGTTTCATGTTAACCTCCCTTTCCTTGGCCTTTATAGCATCCAGGGTTCCGAAATCTTCGATTATGGAGGGGAAAGCTAAGACTCAACAGGAAATGCCGGTGCAAGCCGGGGAGCAACCTGGTGTTCCCACCGGTGCACCTCCTGAGTAATGATAGTTTGGAATGCCGAAGTGGTGGAATTTGGTAGACACGCTATCTTGAGGGGGTAGTGGGTTACGCCCGTGCGGGTTCAAGTCCCGCCTTCGGCACCATGTATATATTCCGTAAATACAGTATTTCGGGGAATTAATCTCAGAACTAATTCCCCGTTTTTCGTTTCCGGCACATGTGGGACACGTTTTTCCAGGCTTTGACCTGTTTCCAAATTGAGGAACGGTTGGAGGAACTACGTGTTTATTTCAGGATGTCCCGATTTCTCTCCGGTTTCCCATTCAGAGCGGAAAGATGCCTGCCAAAGAGATGTTGGATGCCTTGCTAATCTTGTGAGTAGGCATACTTCTCCTCGCCCTGGATCTCCGATTGATAGAGCCGGGCTCACACCATTGATTCCCGGGACCAGATTTCTCTTAATGACTTGGATTCTAAAAAGATTGGCCCAAATAGGCTAAATATGTCCTCTTGTCCTTTGAAAGAAGTCCTGGTCCAGGGATTTACTAGTGGGACCTTTTTGAGGCCTTCAGGGGATTTAACTTGTGGTTTTCCGCCGTTGTTCGGGTCTTCATATGAGTTGCCATGTTGCAGACGCCATTTTTCCATTTCATAGCAGGGTCAGGGAAACTCATACAAAACGTTCCGGTGGGATACTCAACGATTCTCTGGCAGCCATCACACTGATCAACAATAGGGTGGCAGCTGCCTCCATTGAACTCGCATCCTCTTTTGGTCATAAAGATGCACTCAACACCTTTCTTTACCGTTGTACAAACCATGATAACCACATCCTTTCTTATAGATTTTAAAATAAGAACCATCTGTTCTTATTTTAAAAAAATTACTGATAGTTCCTTTAAAAAATTAATCGAACAACGAATTGTGCCTTATGCCCTAACATATTCTCATTGTCAATAAAAAAATTCCCAAGATGTACTTTTGTGATATTTTCTTGACAAATGTATTTCAACGTCATACAATTTCTTAGTGTTTTTTAATTATAAGGTGGGAGGTCTAACATGAAAAAGGCTGCTTCGCTGAGGTTATCGGAGGATATTTTAAGAAAGATAAAGGCTCGGGCAAAGGCACACAGAAGGAACTTTTCCAATCAAGTCGAAGAATATTTAAATATTGCCATGGCAGTTGAGGATAATCCTGATCTGCCGTATTCGTTTATTAAAGAGACGTTAATAGCCAGAGAAGAGATAGACGCTGGGCTGGGAAAACCTTATCAGTGGGGATTAATCAAGTGAGTTTGAATCTCATATCTTCCCCCATTTTTTTAAGGAGCAAAAAGAAACAAACCGAAGGCTTTCAGAAAGAATTGGACAAACAAATAAAGTCAATTTTAGAAAACCCCTTGGCTGGAAAATCTAAAAAAGGAGTACTAAAGGGAGTTAGAGTTCAAAAATTTAAATACAAAAATCAGCTCTATCTCATCTCTTATGAACCTGATTTTAAGAAAAAAGAGCTTTATCTTTATACCTTTGGTGCTCATGAGGGTTTTTATCGGGATTTAGAGCGCTATGTTAGATAATTTACCATTTTTCCAAAGGCGAAAAAGTGGAATGATGGGAAATGATAGGGACTTGCTTTCCTGGAGGGTAAGTATAATAAGATTTGGGAGATGGCAAAGGGAAATAAATTATTCAAATAGACCCATCAAGCTTTTTAGTCTCTTTACAGCACTGGGGAGAACGTCTGCTATCTTTTCATGAAATCGCAAATGGGCATGACGGTCAAAGGGGGTTTCACCCTGATTGATGATAACCAGTTTTGCCCCAGAGCGAAGGGCCTCTGCGGGCATGTCTGCCGCTGGTGTTACCGCAAGACTTGAGCCAACAACTACGAAAAGATCAGTCTTTCGCGAGTGCTCAAAGGAAAGCATGAGATCTCTTTCCGGAAGGGGTTCGCCGAAATCCACTACGCTTCGAACCAGGTTACCGCCACATTGGCATAGAGTCATACCAGTAGTTTTGTCCACTTTTCTACCACATCTTGTGCATCTCAGTTTGGTTATGTTCCCATGAAGCTCGGCCAATGAATCGGGATGAATACCTGATTTTAGATGGAGGTTGTCTACATTTTGCGAGATGAGGAACGCGAGTTTGCCCAGTTTTTGGAGATCAGCAATAGCAGTGTGACCGCTATTGGGCTCCACTGAGTCCCAGGGGCGGCTCATGGGTCTGGGTGGAAGCCCTTTGTCTCTCCGAGTCCACATGCCATCGGGCCCTCTAAAATCAGGGAGTCCTGATTCCGTGCTGATTCCAGCTCCGGTAAAAACAACGGGGTGTCTGGATTCATATAACCATTCAGCAAGGGTTTGGATTCTCTTTCCGAGATCTTCTTTCATTACCTATCTTACTATGCTTAAATCTACAACGACACTTTGGTTGAGAAGTCATTCTGAGCGATCCCGCGCAGTCGGGAGAGCGAAGAATCTACGATTTGCGGGCAGATACTAGATTCTTCGTCACTTCGCTCCTCAGAATGACAAAATGGCGCTCCTCAGACCTTTCCTCGAGCGAAGCGAAGGCCTGTCCTTGAGCCAAGCGAAGGAACTACAAAGTGTCGTTGTAGGTTAAGGTGTATCTCCTTTCCACTGTATCCGATAGAAATCGTAAGGCTTTAGAAATCCGCCGGTTTACAGATGACTTCTCGCACCTTGAGATCAAAGAAGTTCTGTGTATGGGCTGGTTTCAGCAGAAGTGCTGTATCAACTCCGTTTGCCGTACCACCGATGGAGATAACATCCTCATCTGTTCTGATAAGACCCGCATCTGCGGCCATGAGGGCAATCTCAACGGCAACCTTGGTTCCTTGCCCGAATGTTCGCAAGGTATAGGCAATAACCTCATCTATTTGATAGGTCCCCGTTTTATTTCTAACTGCCCTTCCTACCCCACCAAAGGCATGTTGGGCAGTCAAGACAGAGGCACCCCTTTCCAGAAGTCGTTCCCTGTCCTTTTCGGCAAGCTCTTGATGATCTGGCTTTTTAAACCCTGTTGCATGGGTCACAATCACCAGAGAAAAGTCCTTCCCAAATAGATCGAGGGCTCTGAAGGCGGTTTCACCGCTACGGCTTGAAATCACAATCTTTTTGATTCGTAGCGTTTTTGCCCTTTCATGAGCAGCCTCTAAGGTGGTCTGTGTATTGTCTGGCCCAGGGTTTGTAAAATAGCGACAGGTTACCATGTGGAAAGTTTTGTTTGCTTTGAGCTCCTTTGATTTTTTCATCATATCCGTTTTCCCCCTGTTCCTTAAGATCGAGTGCACCCCTCCCGGGCCCTTTTCAATCAAAAGATGATTTATATCTCTGAACTGCTTAGGCAATGTTATAATCGTGGCATTTGGAAGGATTTCAAGGATGTTTTCAATGGCTGACTCCCTGCCTTCGGTATTTTTAAAACAGACCGTTGTGTCTAGGTTGGAGAATAATTGGAGTTGTTTGAAACTTGTCAGGCCTGGCAGAGAAACACCTTCCAGACCTGTGCTCAAGAGGTCGAGAATCCCATAGGTGATAATTGCATCTCTAAAATTTTTCTGAAGGCTGAAAAGGCCTGTTTCAAGGTCACTGCCCTCATGACAGTATTCTTGACGCTCCTCTCTTATGTGGCCATCTATCTCGAGTGTCTCAATCTGTATATACTGTATGCCTACGTGGAGAAAGCCCCTCAAAAGAGGGAATGCAAGGGCTTTTCTCTCGGCAGAATACCCGATCAGTTTTTTGGCGAGCAGCTCATCATAGATTACAGCTTTACCTATTGTTTTCTTATCATGTAAGTAGCTTACGGCCTTTTCTTCAACCTTTGTGTTATGTACCATTGCGCTAAAGAGTTGATCAAAGTCTTGCTTGTTTTTCATTTCAGGTCCCTTTATAGCAGGTTTGCTTTTTCATGGGTCTCCGAATTGTTATAGCAAAGGAGATCAGGCAACCCCTAAAGTCAATTGATTTATGCCGTTCACATGGAAAATCATGAAGTGGTGGATGGGTGTCTATTCTCCGATTATTTTCACTAGCGCCCTTTTACGTCTCCGGCCGTCAAACTCGCCGTAAAATATCTGCTCCCACGGTCCGAAGTCCATCTTACCGTTGGTCACAGCCACCACTACCTCCCGCCCCATGATCTGCCTTTTCATGTGGGCATCGGCATTATCCTCGCCCACGTTGTGCCGGTATTCGGAGACGGGCTCATGGGGGGCAAGCTTCTCCAGCCAGACATCGTAGTCGTGGTGAAGTCCTGATTCATCGTCATTTATGAATACGCTGGCTGTTATGTGCATGGCATTGCAGAGAATAAAACCTTCGTTGACCCCGCTTTCTTTCAGACACTCTTCCACCTGAGGGGTGATATTGACGAATGCCCTCCTGGTAGGGATCTGGAACCAGAGTTCCTTACGATAACTTTTCATACATACCTCCTGCATATGGTCTCTGCCAATATGGATAGCCACATACAATACTCCTACGCTGACATTGTTGAGTTAGTTTCGAGCCTATCTTTTGTAGGTGGTGCCATCTAGGTGTCTATATAAGCTAAGATCTTAAAATTTATCCGCCAGACTTCGGGCGGATTAATGTCAAGCCCGCCCTGGCGCAACGTTATGAGGTTATCATATATGGGCTATTGATTTTTCAAGAA
Source organism: Pseudomonadota bacterium (assembly GCA_030603345.1). Classification (GTDB taxonomy): domain Bacteria; phylum Desulfobacterota; class DSM-4660; order Desulfatiglandales; family B25-G16; genus JADFWK01. The sequence continues at coordinate 185 of JAUVXZ010000219.1, read as the reverse complement.
TTCAATATCAAACACCAAATTTGCAATGCCAGGTCTGGGCCAGGGTTTTTGCTGGTTTATTTGGGTAACGGTTAGGGTAACGAAGCCCGTATCGGTAACGGTTAAGGTAACGTGGAAATAAAAAGACGAATGACGTTACCGAAAAACGAAACGGGCATCCCCGACAGTATAGCCGGGACAGGCTC
>JAUVXZ010000067.1 GCA_030603345.1 Pseudomonadota bacterium | reverse complement strand
ATGAGCATGGTCTACATCAACCAACGCACTAGCCCGAGGACCTGGCGGGGGTGTCTTGATATCGGGAAATCTCATACTTCTCCTCCTTGCTCAGTATTTATTCTAACTTCTAAAACCACATCCTTCCCCGCATAGCGGGATCTTCGATAGGCGTGGATTCTTTACAATAGGGCAGCGCCCCAGCAGAATGGTTTAAATGCTATTTTGGTCTTTCAGGTATTGCGTGTCCAATGACGTACCGGAAGATATGAGGAGCACAGAAGTTGAGAGCATAACGCAATACCTTGAAACTTTTGCATAACCTGCTGTTAATTGTCAAGGAAGACCTTGCCTACCAGAAAGAAACCGGTTCTTTGAGGTTATTCGGTGATAGGAAAATATAGCGGGGCAGAGAGTTTGCCTGCCTGTAAGGATTGATGATTCCCGCACACACGTGTTGATTCAATGAGGCGCAGAGGTGTAATCAGCCGTTGACCAGTTTAACCACTTTGGTATTATCAGGGAAGAAGGCGATAATATTAAGACACCCGTAATCTTGCTCAAAACTAAAGACCTTTGATAAGTCGATATCCAGTATGTGGCAGAGAATAACCCGGTTTACTCCCTTGTGGCCCAGAATGAGAATATCTTTTCCGCGATTACCGTTTATAATTGAGTTAAGACACTTGACTATTCTTTTGGAAAAATTGAGAATGGTCTCACCTTCGGGTATTTGGAAGCTCAAGGGGTTAGTCATTCTCTTGTCTAGTTCTCCTGGGAACTGCTCCTCAAGGTCGGTGAGGCTGAGACCTTCCCAGCGTCCGAAGTTAAGTTCCCTGAGTTCGGCGAATTGGAACACCTGGACGTCATGGTCTTTTGCTACTATTTGAGCCCCACGAAAGGAACGTTGAAGATCACTTGCGTAGATAACCCCTATTTCTGCGAGGCGGAGCCTTTCGGCAAGACGCTCCATCTGCAATATCCCGGTAGGAGTAAGGGGAGTGTCAGTAAAACCGCACATGATTCTTTTTTCGAATCCGTAAATCTGGCCATGTCTGGCTAAATAAAGTCTGCTATGTTTTTTCATTGGCCGGCATAGTAATGACTAAAGATGATTATGTCAATATTGATGCATTCGCAAAAAGTAGGTTTTGCTCACTCCGTGAGCATTTTGGGCGCACTTAAGATCTTCAGCTAAAATGCTAAAACTCGGTATAATGCCCTCAGACAGTTAGCATTTCTTAACGCTGAACATCTCAAGCGCTTTTCTCCCAAAACGCTCAATCTCGTTCACAAAACACTTTTTACGGGTTTGTCAAAATTGGGTTTGGGAAGCTAAGTCCTTCGATTCATAAGTTCGAGGACGAACTTATTTACTCGGGACTTAGTGCTGAGTGAGCAAAACCTCGTAATCAAGCCAGCAAAATACGTCACCGTATTTGCGAATCGAAGCACTAGAGTTTGGGGTTTGGTAATGGTAGAGATAACATGCCCACACTGCAATTATTCTAAGAGCGTTGCCCTTGAAGATATACCCGAGGGGATAAAATGGGTTCGGTGTCCCCAGTGCGGAAACAGATTTAAGTATCAAAAAAGGGAAGAGGATATCGAGACCGAAAAGAGGCATGCCACACCATGGGAAAGACGGTCTCAGCTGGGGTTATGGACCAGCATAAAACGAACGCTTGGTTCAGTTATGTTTTCACCGAAAGGTGCGTTTTCCTCTATGCCTGTCAGGGGTGGACTGAGAGAGCCCCTGGCATTCGGACTACTGGTAGGCTCTATCAGTATCATGTTTGCCCTTTTCTGGAATTTTTTGATGGCGAGCAGCGGATTTGTCAAACCGTGGGGAGGTTTTCCTATATCGCTGAGCTCACCATTACTATTTCTATCCTTTATCTTCTTTGCACCCTTGTTGATGACGATTAGTCTGTTTGTCTTAAGTCTTATTATCCATCTTTTGCTCCTGTTGGTAGGAGCTGCTACAAATAGATTTGAGGCCACCTTCAGGGTGGTGGCGTACTCTCAGGCCACAAGGGTCTGGAGTCTAATACCATTCATAGGGAGCCCGATAGGATGGGTTTGGAGGTCTATTGTTCAGATTATCGGGCTTAAAGAGGCCCACGAGACAAGTTATGGGCGGATAGTTGTTGCCTTCCTTATCCCATTAGTCATGCTCATAGTGGTTATTGCAGTTGGGGCGTTCTTCTTTATTTCACGCCTCTGATGCGGTGAATGGATACTGTGCGTTTTCCTTTGATAGTGTTCCGCAGGCTCCTCAATTCCTCTTTTTAGACTGTGCCGATATTAAGGGCATACTGGAAGACCACGTAGACCAAGTAGACACCCAAAAGCCAACCTCCCTGTGCTTTCTTGAAACGACCATCCCTGTTAAGGTATATGAACAAGCGAAAGGAGTAGAGGATAATGAGCATGGCCGGAAAATGGAAGGAATAAAAGTTAGGCGGAATCGCTAAAGGCCGAGCTGCAGCAGCAGCGCCGATAACGAACAGGCAGTTGAGCACATCCGCGCCCACGATGTTTCCCACAGTAATTTCGGGATGCCCCTTTCTGACAGCGGCAATAGCGGTCATTAGTTCGGGAAGAGAGGTGCCCAGGGCTACCATGGTTGCTGCGATGACATCATCGGGCACACCCATCCTGTGGGCGAGACCCGATGCACAGGGGATCAATATCCGTGCACCCGCAATCACCAAAAACAACCCACCAGCGATCATTATGCAGGACATGCCCAAACTTATCAGGGGGGAATCGTCTGTATCTTGTTCCTCAAGGGCTGCTCCCTGTTTGGCCCATAAATAAGTCATATACAGGTAGCCAGCCAGCAGAAACAGAAACAAAAAACCAACCCATCGGCCCAGGACTGGCACACCTTCCATGGTTACTAAGAGAATCAGTGAGATTGCTACCAGCAGGGTAGCTGATCCCACCTGTACCCAGCCGGTTCGATTGAGGATGAAGCGACTTGCGGGCACGGTGGCAAGCAGACAGGTCATGCCGAATATGAGGCCGGTGTCCGCTATGATCGATCCGACGCCGTTTCCGAGGGCAAGCCCCGGGTTACCCATCCAGGCTGCCATGACCGAGACAAACGCTTCGGGCGTAGTAGTTCCAAGGGAAACTATTGTTGCACCGATAACGATTCTCGGCAAGTTTGTCCTTCGGGCTAGGTGAACGACACCATCAATCATCCAGTCGGCCCCTTCTGCGAGCATGATGATGCAGACAGCTATGAGAACCAACAAAACAATGGTAGGCAGTCCTGCAACGAGATTATTTAAGAGGGCTTCGTCCCCTATCCAACGGAAAATCGCTTGGGCCACAATTCATCCTCTCTGAGCCGAGGGCCTGTACCAATTGTAGGAATCTTCAAATTTCATAAGACTTACTGAGTAGATGAATTTATTGTTTGCATTGTACATAACCGAGAAGGGTCTAGGATGGTCATGAGGTCTTTTCTTCTGTTCCGAGGCTCCCAACCTGGTCTTTTCTACGACTTATCAACAGGGGATACTTGCCCCCTCCGCATTCCCTTCGACAGGCTCAGGGCTGTGGCTTCCCCCACTGATAAGTCGTGAAAAGGACAGCGGCCTCCCACCAGTCACAACAGAAAAGACCTCATGCCCCTCCCGATATTGCAAACTATTTGATGCTCTGAGTAGTAGGTGCACGTTACTACGCTACGCCACCAAAAATGTGTTACAAAATCCTTGAGAAAGACGAATGCCAAAAAGACAGACCGATCTTGACATTTGATCTTTTTCCTACGTCTTATTGAAGTGAGCCGGTCAGTCTATTGGCCGCCAGGGTTCATTGTCTTTCAGAACACGGGCTACCATAGCCTTATCCACGTGGATAAGCAAGCCTAATCCAGTTACCAGCTCTCAATCTCCTCTTCACTTTACCGTGTCTTAAGCAGGCCACACAATGGAGAGGTTTCCCTGTTCTTTGAGAAGCGGGAAAAAATGATATCCCTTTTTCTAGGAGGAGTTTTGGGTTTATGGTTTGGAATATGCAGCATTTTTGTGGTAGTGTTTTAGATGGAATTCTACATGCAGGATGTTTTCGCTGCGCAACCTTGGGCAAGCCAGAACGAAAAAGGCGGGTTGTGTTTGACAAAGTTTTGTCGTTTGCGCTGACTGGATCGTTCTGAAAATTCGAAATTCGAAACACCAAATACGAAACAAATCCGAAATAGGAATGTCCAAATGTTCAAAACACCAGAATATATGAAACGGCTTCAACGCAACCATCAGATACCGAATTTGTTTTCCGTTTAGATATTTGAATTTTTGGCATTCGATATTGTTTCGGATTTCGAAATTAGAGATTCGGATTTAGTGTTTAAGAAGGGTTAGCTGGAGCGACTAATTTTTGGCCACAAAAAGCCCAGACTTGAGAATTAAGGGACTAAAGATCTGACCTTGAGGGCGACTATGTCAAGCACCATACAATACGAGAAGGTTCTAAATGAGACCCAGTTGTCTGCGGTTACGGCCCCTGACGGCCCGCTGCTGGTTATCGCTGGGGCCGGGAGCGGAAAAACCAGAACCCTGGTCTATAGGGTTGCCTGGTTGGTGGAGAGAGGTGTGCAACCCCAGGAGATACTTCTTCTGACCTTTACCAGAAAGGCGGCCAAAGAAATGCTTGAGAGAGCAGCAGGGCTCGGAGACAGGAGATGCAGCAAGGTTTCTGGTGGCACATTCCATTCCCTTGCCCAGCGTGTGTTAAGAGAGGATGGTCAAAGGGTCGGGTTCAGTCCGTCGTTCACCATCATGGATAGGTCGGACATGGAGGAGGCAAGTCGTGCGCTCGTTCCTGAACTCGATGAACAAAAGAGGTCTATGAGATTACCAAGGAGTTCTACTATTGTTAATATTTTGAGTAAAGCGGCAAACACAGAGAGTTCTGTAGCGGATATTATGGAGACAGAATATGCTCAATTTTTCCCCATTGTTCCAGAGATAGAGCACCTGCTTCAGCTCTACAATGAATACAAACGTAAGAACAACCTTATGGATTATGATGATCTTATCTTTTTCTTGAGACTCCTTTTGAAAGAAAATGATGATATCAGGCTTACCTTGGCGAAGAGATACAAATATGTCATGGTTGATGAATACCAGGATACCAACGCCATTCAGGCAGATATCATCCGCTATCTCGGTTCTACCCATAAAAATGTTATGGTTGTCGGTGATGATTCTCAATCAATATACTCTTTCAGAGGAGCCAACTTCAGGAATATGTTTGAGTTCCCTCATAACTTTCCAGAGGCACGGATCATAAAACTGGAAGAGAACTACAGATCCACCCAGCCCATTCTCACTATGACCAACGCCCTCATGGATCAGGCCAGCCAGAAGTACACGAAGTGCCTCTTCACCAGGAGGGAGGGTAATGAGGTGCCTCTGGCGATTGACACGGGAACGGAACGTGATCAGGCAGTGTATGTGTGTAGGACTATTGAGTCCCTGGTGGAGGAGGGGCGACCACTCAAGGACATAGCTGTTTTATTTAGGGCAGGCTATCATTCCTTTGAGCTAGAGCTTGAACTGGCACGGCGCGCCATCCCCTTTGCCAAATACGGTGGATTCAAGTTTATGGAATCTGCCCATATCAAGGATCTCTTGGCTCACCTCAGGGTGATTATTAACAGAGATGATGTTCTGAGTTGGGGCCGGCTCTTGCGGTTACTCAAAAATATTGGTCCGGGAAAGAGTCAGGCAATCACAGACTGGATGAAAAAAGGGGATGTGCTGCCAGCCAGGGTAGAGGAATGGCCTGGGGGCAGCAAGGAAAAGGAAGGGCTCGTTAATCTGGCCAAACTCATGGGAAGCCTTTCAGCACCACGGGTCAGGCCTGAGAAAGCGGTAGAATTGGCAGTTGAGTATTACAACCCCTTTTTAGAGGAGAAATTTGACGATTTCCCACGAAGGCAGCAGGAGTTAGAGCAGTTAGTTATTATGGCATCCCGATATAGAGGCATCAGGGCATTTTTAGATGACCTCTCCCTTGAACCTCCGGTGAGTCCAGTGGATGTTCGGCCTTTGGATAAGGCGGATTTTCTGACCCTGTCCACCATACACTCAGCGAAAGGCCTCGAATGGGGAGTGGTTTTCGTAATCTGGCTTGTAGATGGACGCTTTCCACCTGCGAAATCCTTTAAGAATATGGCGAGCCTTGAGGAAGAACTGAGGCTCTTGTATGTTGCATCCACGCGGGCCAAAGATAAGCTGATTCTGGTGTATCCAGGGCGTGGTTTGGTGCAAAGCCCTCAAGGGTGGAGCGGGAATTACCAGGGGGGTCTTTCATCATTTGTCAGGGCTCTCCCCCAAGAGGTTATTGAACATCGTTCTGCTTGGCCGTCATATTTTGCTCCAGATAGCGTAGTGTCACCATCACACATGTCTATTAACTCAGGAAAGCAGTCTGCTACAGACTCCTCAGGCTTAAGACAAGGGGATAGGATCAATCATCCCGCCTTTGGTGCAGGGGTAATAGCCAGGTTTTTGAGTGAAGACAGGGTAGAGGTGGTCTTTAAAGATAGGGGACTCAAGCTCCTTCACCTTGGCTATACGAGCTTGGAGAAGATTTAACAGTATCTATGACAGCTCAAGAATATTTTTCTTAAGGTCTTTGTAATTAGGATGGATATCCCCGATCTACACCCTTGGGATGTAACGTATAAGGAGGCAGTCGAGATCCAGGAGCGCCTAAGAGACAGGGTTATTTTAAAGGGGCTGGGTAAAAGGATCAACTATATTGCCGGGTTAGATGTTTCCTATGCGAAAGGGGCTGATACGGTCTGGGCTGGAGCTGTTGTTTTTGATTTTCCCGGCTTGGCCAAGACAGAAGAGAGATGGTCCCGAAAAAGGGTTTCTTTTCCTTACATCCCAGGTCTCCTGAGTTTCAGAGAGATTCCTGCATTACTTAATGTACTCAGGAAGCTAAAGGTAGAACCAGATTTGATACTCTGTGACGGGCAGGGTATTGCACATCCGAGGGGCCTTGGCCTTGCCTCCCATCTGGGGGTTATTCTCAATAAACCTACGCTTGGTTGTGCGAAGACCAAGCTTGTGGGTGAATTCAATCCAGTTGGGGAGCGCAGAGGCGACTATGTCTACCTCGCTTATCAGAACAAGATTATTGGGGCTGTGGTGAGGACAAGGCCGGGGGTCAAGCCTGTTTTTGTTTCTCCGGGATATGGGGTATTATTAAGCGAGTGCATAAAATTTGTCCTTGAAACATGTCCAGTATATCGGATCCCCGAACCTATCAGGCAGGCCCACATCCTGGTAAACAAGGTCAGGTCTTGAGGGGCTGTTGCCCAAACGGAAATCCCTTTGAGCGGTCATTAAAACGTCTTTTGCCAATCCCGCTGGATAGCGGGACTGGAGTCCCGCCTATCTTTGGCGGGATCAAGAAACGTTTTAGACTAAGAGAAAAGGGATTTCGGCAACAGCCTGTCAAAGCCTGACCTCCAAGGATGCCTTATGAGTTTTGTATCAGGTTTCATAGCTATAATTGGACCACCGAACAGTGGCAAATCTACCCTCTTGAATAGGCTTCTGGGTCGAAAGATAGCGATCACGTCTCCCAAGCCCCAAACTACCAGAAACAGGATTCTGGGGATTTACAATGGAGATGGGTTTCAGATGGTGTTCATGGACACGCCCGGGATCCACCCAACCAGATCTCTCCTCCATAAAAGCATGGTGAGGTCGGCTAAGGCTTCCCTGGAAGAGGTTGATATTATTCTTCTCATCGTAGGATTGGAGGAGGTTACTCAAAGTGATGAGTTGAATAGTATCGTAAGACTTGTAAAAAAGACACCGAAGCCTGCCGTGCTGGCCATAAACAAGATAGATTTGATAAAAAAAGAGAATCTGCTCCCTATGATCGAGTCCTATAACAAACTAAACTGTTTTGATTGTATCGTTCCACTTTCAGCGCTTTACGGTGATGGGGTAGAAGTCGTGGCCGAAGAACTGAAAAAGAGACTATCACCTGGGCCTCAATTTTTTCCACCCGATATGGTCACGGATAAGCCCGAGGACTTTCTTATAGCCGAAATCATACGGGAGAAAATATACTATGCAACAAGAGAGGAGTTGCCCTATTCTTCCGCCGTAGTGGTTGAAAACTTGGAGGAAGATAAGAAACGAGATCTCCTCATTGTTCAGGCCGTTATATGTGTGGAAAAGGCATCACAGAAGGGGATTATTATTGGGAAACAGGGAACGTTGATAAAGAAAATAGGAAGGGATGCACGGGTAGAGATAGAAAAGATGTTTTCCGTGAAAGTCTACCTGGAGCTCTTCGTGAAGGTAGAAAAGAATTGGAGCAGCGACGCCCGTTCTTTGAGGAAGCTCGGATACTAAAAAAGAAACCAACCACCCGAAGGCAGTTGGTTTCTTTTTAGGAGAAAAGAGTCACTTTCTGATTTTTTATAATATGCAATATCTTTGCCAGAATAATAGATTTTTGAGAATATTGCGTAACTATTTGTTTTGATTGATTAATTTCCAGAGTCTAAGATTTTTGCCCTGTCCCTGTTTTTCCGTGAAAGTACAAGTTTTTGTACCAAAAAATCACAAGAAAACAACCAGTCCAAATAACTTACTCAATTTATTACATAAATTTGGGTTCAATTTTTTAAACCTCTAGACCGCGATGTTGTACTTCTTCATTTTATGCTGAATAAGGCTTTTTGTGATGCTCAGCGTCTCGGCAGCATGAGACTGAACATTGTTGCACTGCTTTAAAGCCCTTCTTATTAAGCTTTCCTCAATCTGCTCAAGGGTTTTCTGGAGGGGAGCCTCAAGGGGTATGAATCTATCGATTTCAAGTTCTTCTTGCCTTCCTGAAATTTCCTCTGGTAGATCCTCTAGGCCGATTAAACCCCCAGAGTCAAGGACCACGGCCCTTTCAATAGTATTCTCCAGTTCCCTGATGTTCCCAGGCCAGGGGTAGCTGTACAGAGCCTTCCAGACGTCAGGAGCCAGTTCTATCTTTTTCTTCTTGGACGATCTGAATTTTTCCACAAAGTGGGCAACAAGAAAGGGAATATCCTCGACCCTCTCCTTTAATTGTGGTACCTCAATATGAACTACGTTCAAGCGATAGAAGAGGTCTTCCCTGAAGATGCCTTTGTCTACGTCTTCCTTAAGTCTGCGATTAGACGCTGCCAGAATCCTGACATCCACCTTAATGGTTTTGGTGCCCCCCACCCGTTCAAACTCCATCTCCTGCAATACCCTGAGCAGCTTTACCTGCAGTGAAGGTGACATCTCGCCCACTTCATCCAGAAACAGGGTGCCGCCATCAGCCAGTTCAAATCGGCCCTTTTTCATGGTAACAGCACCGGTAAAGGCGCCTCGTTCATGCCCGAAAAGTTCGCTTTCTAACAAGGTTTCAGTCAGTGCACCGCAATTTATGGAGATAAAGGGCCTGTTTTTCCTGGGGCTGTTGTAGTGAATGGCCTTGGCGATGAGTTCCTTACCGGTGCCGGATGGGCCAGTGATCATGACAGAGGCCTTGGATGGAGCAACTTTTCCAATCATTTCGTAGACCTTAAGCATAGGCTGGCTCTTGCCAATGATATTCCCATACTTATAGCGATCTGATAGTGCATCACTGAGGAGCCTGTTTTCCTTTTTGAGCCGGTAGAATTCAAGAGCTTTCTTGACAGTCAGCTTCAATTCCTCATTTCTGAAGGGCTTGGTAATATAATCATAGGCCCGCTTTTTCATAGCCTCAACGGCCTTCTCTATTGTCCCGTATGCAGTCATCATGATAACGGGAAGTTCCGGATCTATCTTCTTAGTCTCTTCGAGAAGCTCCATCCCGCTCATTCCGGGCATTCTCATGTCGGTAATTATCAAATCCAAATCCGCTTCTCTGATTAACCGGAGGGCATTAACAGCATTGTCTTCCGTAATTATCTCGTAACCCTGTGGAGCCAGCAGGGCTTCAAGGATAACGAGGTAGTTCTTTTCATCATCTACAATCAAGATTGTTTCCATATGAAGATACCTTTACACTATTGTTTGCGGGGCAAGGAAACAAATACCTTTGTGCCCACACCTTCTTTACTCTCGATCCATACCTTTCCTTTGTGTCCTTCGATAATATTTTTCACAATAGAAAGGCCGAGACCGCTTCCTTCGTCCTTTGTTGTGAAAAAGGGGCTAAATATCTTTTTGAGGTTCTCATCTCTGATTCCGATTCCTGTGTCTTGAATCTCAACTCGGTAATTGCCTTTCTCTTCTTCGATGTTAATAGTGATATTCCCACCATCCTCCATTGCCTGAATGGCGTTGATAAAGATATTTAGGAATGCCTGGTGGAGAAGTCCTGGGTCTGCCTCGATAGTATATGGCCTACCATTCAGGTTGCCGTCATTTACTATGACCCCCTTTTTATCTAGTTCGGGCCGGAGAAAGGTAACGTTTCTCTCAATAACTTCGCCCAGGGGGCAGTCTTGCAGGTTAGGCACCTGGGGGCGGGCAAAGTCAAGAAAGTCAGTTACGATATCATTAAGGCGCCCTGATTCCTCAATAATAATATTTGATAGTTTTTTCTGGGCCTGACTGTGTTCGGATTTCTCAGCCAACAATTCCGCTGTACTCCTGATTATGCCTAAAGGATTTTTTATCTCGTGAGATACACCAGCAACCATTTCACCGAGAACAGCCAACCGCTCCGCTTGATTCAGTTGATCCTCCAACAGCTTCTGTTCCCGAGCCCTTCTTGCAAGAGTACGTTCAGCCTTTCTCACTACCAGCAGAAGAGCCAGAAATATGAGAAACATAACCACAAGAGATACGCCAAAGATAAGATATCTGAATCCTAATATTGATTCATATTCTTCTGTCAGGTCTTGGGTTACTTCAAATACACCCAATATGCCTATATAAGAATAGGGGGGTTCTGCCTTGAAGGGAATAAAAGTCTTAAGCTTCTTTTCCTTTGCAAGATCAAGGAGCCAGGTACCAAAGATCGAATCTTCCCGAGATATCAAACGGGAGCTGTACTTCCCCTTAAGGGCAATTTTGTATCCCATGCCTCCTCTGCCAGTTAATCCAACCAAATCCCTATTAGTGCTATAGGCAATTTGCCCCTTCTCGGTATCATATATATTGACGTTTTCTATGTTGAAGGAGTGAATAGTGGTCCTGACGATCTTGTCCATCAGATCGAATTGTTCCTTTTGTCTCAAGCTTATCGCCCCGTATCGGTACCTCACCGGGATAGTGAAATAGTGAAATACCTGATGATTCAAATTATTTGCTAATAGCAGCGCATGATTTTCATAGGTATTCATCAAAACCTTAGTAGCCCGCTGGGAAATGACCATTGAGAGGGCGAAAGTCGAAACAGTAAGGATCACGAAACTGGTATATGCAAAAAACTTTACCAGTCGAAACCGTTTCGTCTCAGGTTGGATTGTTTTCGGATTTTGTTCCATACGCTCTACAGTCTCGTTTGGCCTTGGTGTCAACTAACCAGAAAATATTCAGCCATTCTGTCTCAGGCGGATCAGCGCTCCAAACTAAACAGGCTTGAGGTTCACAGACTGTTGCCGAAATCCCTTTTCCCTTGGTCTAAAACGTTTTCTGATAAATGTAAGGCTCGCTCCAGGCGATGTCAAAACTCGCCTTTAGGGCTCAAACAGTTGACATCGCTTATCTTCCACTTCGCCAAGGGTTTTTTGGCAAAAAACGTTTTAATGACCGCTCAAAGGGATTTCGGCAACAGTCTGTTGACTGCTTATCTCCCGCAGCTGAACCCTTAACCCACCCTTACCTTTCCGAGATAGTCACTAATTGCCCTATCGTAGTGCCAGGTAAGGTTAAAGACCTTTTTCGCCAGTTCAAATCGTGTTTCCAAGGTAGTTGTGCCAGATTCTGAGATTTCCTGCAACACTCTGGAATAATCTGATGGATCGGTTATAACGGTTACATCCTTGAAATTCTTGGCTGCCGATCGGATCATGGAGGGGCCACCTATATCGATATTTTCCACAGCCTCTTCAAGGGTGCATCCCTCCTTTGCAACCGTGAGTTCAAATTGATATAGATTAACAACGACCAGGTCTATACTCCTTATGCCGTGTTTTTCCATCATCTGAATGTCTTCCTGGTTATCTCTCCTTCCCAACAGTCCCCCATGTACCTTGGGGTGAAGGGTTTTAACTCGGCCATCCATCATCTCAGGAAAGCCGGTATACTCAGATATATCCAGAACCTTTATTCCTCCATCCCTCAGTGTTCGTGCCGTACCCCCCGTTGACAGAATTTCAACTCCCAGTTTCTCTAGAGATCGTGCAAACTCAACAATACCGCTTTTATCGGTCACACTGATCAGCGCCGTAGATACCTTACTCATACCACATCCTCCTTTTGGTTACGATTAAAGGCTTTCCGAGTTCTTTAATAGATATTTCGTAATTACTCAAGTATCTTGCCACAAAGGCACCAAGACACCAAGATTATAGAATTATTCGTAGGTGTTCATAGGCTCAGGGTTTCCCGATGAAATCGGGATTCAGGGTTACATTTCTTTCGTTAACCTTGTTCGTAGGACTTTTCAGATTTTTATTAAACCCTGAACCTCTGAGCCCGTGAACGGTTACAGGCTTTTTAATGCGCCTCAGGCGCTTTAATGCGTGGCACATTGAAATTAATGAGCCTTAGGCTCATTAATGAGAGAACCCCGTTATTTAATTTATCTTCATCCTCTCTTTGGGTCTTTGTGCCTTGGTGGCTGAATAGTTACGATATTTCAATAGAAACGTAAAAGGAGCAGCGTATTTTGTCAAGCTAAATAAGGCCTTGAGTTTTGTGATTAGCCGTGCCATGCTGGATTTCGCTATTCTGAGCGTGAGGTTTTGCGAGGCAGGGATGACAGAGATATATTTGGTGAGGCACGGACAAACCGAGTGGAATACCCAACTCATATTCCGGGGAAGAAAAGATATCCCTTTGAATGAAAGGGGGCATCAGGAGGCAAGGGCTATAGCCGGGGCCCTGAAAGATCGAAACATCGATGTCATTTACACAAGTCCACTCAGGCGTGCAGTTGAGACTGCTCAGCCAGTCGCAACACTTTTTGACCTTGAAGTGGTGCCTGTTCACGGATTCATTGATATCAACTATGGTGAGTGGGAAGGTGTATCCCATCATGAGATAAAAAAGCGATACACTGATCAATACGTACAATGGGAACAAAGACCAGAGCTGGTACAATTCCCTCAGGGAGAAACGCTCGATGCGGTGAAAGAACGAGCCTTTGGTGCTTTAACAGATATTGCAAGAAAGAATCCAGCCAGATCGGTCGTCATCATCTCTCATCGGGTCATAAACAAGGTTCTTTTGTGTGCGCTTTTGGGCCTCAGCACCGCACATTTCTGGGAGATCAGGCAAGATACCGGGTGCATTAATGTCATGGAATACTCAGGTGACCAGTTTGTCCTTTGTGTAATGAATGACACGTGCCATCTAAAAGAACTGGCAGACGAGACAGCACAACCCGATTTTTGAATGAAGAGTTGAAAAAGGGTGTGGCAGTGAGAGTGTTAGAAATATGCTCTTCATGTGGTTGGGCCGCCCCTGATCAATAGCATATTTGGATAGCAATTAAATGGGATCATTCGCGCTCGGCGGTTATATAATTCATCTTGCATTCAACAGATTAGTCAAGAACAGGCTTGACCCTATTTCTTCAAATTATACACTCCATATTCAATTGAAGACTCTATCATTGCCATTACGTTGGGAGCCTTGGAACCCTGCATCCCGGCGCCAGTAGATAGAATGAAGCCACCATCTTTCCCCGCATCCTCGATCAGATTTTTGCAGTAGGTTCTCATTTCATCAGGACTGCCAGTACACAATAAGTCCAGGGGAACGTTTCCCGCTATACAGGACACCTTGCCTACCGTTGCCTTCGCCTCAGACATATCAGTATGATCAAACCACCAGACGGTTTTACCTTTGGGAATATCGGAGATGACTTCAAGGCGATGGTTATACGCGCCTTCGGCAAACAACTGGGGCACCAGCCCCTCGTTGATGAGCCCGATTATCAGTTTCCTTAGGGTTGGCCAATAAAAGCTCCGGAACTGATCGTCAGACATAAAGCCGTCTGCTCCTTTATGCAGGGGTATGAAGGGCATAATATGGTTATTGGCCTTGCATGAAGCCACGCCCAGTTTCACCATGAATGGCATTATCCGCTCACAGGCCTCCTTCAGCTCGTCTGGGTGCCGGAACATGTCCAACAAGACACCTTTGGTGCCCCTGAGGCTGTCGCCAATCACGTCGAAAGGCGC
>JAUVXZ010000110.1 GCA_030603345.1 Pseudomonadota bacterium | reverse complement strand
TCTGTATGGGGAATAATCCCCAATACCCTTCCACTTTAGTCGCAGATGCCGGCAATATCATAGAGTGATCCATTGGGATTGAGGGGCAACTTACAATAAGCAGGATTAACCTCTTCTTCAGCATAATGTATTACTACCTGACGTTCCTTTATTAGTCTGTCAATAATCTCTTCTCGGGCATAAAACTTGCCTTCGCCGTGTCTGACAGGGAGTTCAAGGGTGGAAATCCCATTGGTGAAGATACATGCGGTATCCTCCATGACCTTGAGTTTGACCCAGGTATCCACAAAATTTCCACAGTCGTTGTAGGTCACGGCAACTTCTCTTGATTGATAATCCCCTTCAAATCCTGGCAAAAGTCCGAGGTTCACCAGGGCCTGGAAACCGTTACAGATACCCATAATGAGTTTCCCGTTGCTAATGAACTCCTCAATTGCTTCACCGATATTGTATCGGAATTTTGCAGCCATGATGACACCAGCACCATGATCATCTGCCCAACTGAAACCACCCCCAAGTACCAGGATGTGAAAATTGTCCAAGTTCACCCTGCCATTATTCTTTCCGGATGATATCAATTCATTGATGTGTATCCTCTCTGGATCAGCCCCGGCCACCTTGAGAGAGTAGTCTGTTTCATAATCACAGTTAAGGCCGTATCCAGTGAGAACAAGGGCTTTTACTGTGTTCATACCAGATCCCCAAAGGGTTCTTTCCAGGCACTTTTTAGTCTGCCTATCTGCTCAGTCATAATCATTTTACCATCCACACCGGAAATCGAAAGGATAGCATCCTCACTCACCCTCCCAATACAGGCATAGCCCAAGCCATCCATTCTTTCCTCAAAGGTCTCTTCCTTTTTTGGATCAACCGTGACGAGAAATCTTCCGGCCGACTCAGAATAGAGGAGTCGTGTGTCAGAGAGCTTCTCGTCCCTGGGGACAGACCTGAGATCTATACCCACACCAAAATTTCCCCCCATGGCAGACAAAGCGAGATGGACACCCAATCCACCCCTCCCGATTGCATGGCAGGAGGCAACCAATCCATCTTGAATAGTCCGATAAAGTGCATAATAAAGAGGGAGCACCTTTTCTGCATCAACCTCTGGGACATTGAGCCCTATACAATTCATCATTTGGTAGTACTCGCTCGCTCCAAGCTCATCCTTGGTTCTTCCCAGGATGTACACGAGATCACCTGGTGCCTTAAATTCCATGGTCACGCATTTGCTGATATCCTTCACCACGGCTGTGGCGGTAAACTGAAGGGTTGGGAGACCAGATACCTTTTGGCTTGCTCCAGATGGCCCCTTGAGCTCACCATCGGTATACATACTGTCTTTGCCCGACAGTAAGGGTATCTCAAAGGCAAGGGTGTAGTCCCTGAGCGCCCAACAGGCCCGTACCAGTTGGGCCGCCTTGTATTTTCCGTCAGGATTGCTCACGGGATCATAAATAATAGTGGGCCAGCAAAAATTATCCACCCCCCCTAACTCATGCGGATCACCACCAACAGCAATAAGCCGTCTCACCGCCTCATCAATAGTAACAGCCGTCATGTGATAGGTATCAATCAGTGAATAGAATGGATTGATCGCCTGGGTGATAGCTATCCCTTTCAGGGATCCAAGAATCGGTCGCACAACCGCCGCGTCGCTTACCATATCATGCTCTTTCCCTATCAGGGGTTTTACCGTGCTTCCACCCTGAACCTCATGGTCATACTGCCTTTGGATCCAGTTTTTGGCGCATATGTTTGGCCTCTTCAAAAGTGATGTGAGGAGTGAACCCTGGTCTTCTGGATCAGCTAACTCGGGCTCTTCCAATCCCCTGGATGAAGGGGGAGCCCACTCGGCATCAAATTCCCACTGGGGGAATCCCGATTTGAGTAGATCCATGCGCACATAGGCACAGGTCTTGTCATTATGGGTGAGATGGAGATATCCGGTATTGGTGTATTGGCCAATGACCGTACTCTCCACCGCGTGTCTGCTGGAGAGTTCAAAAAACCGATCAATCTTCTCAGGTCTTACCGCCACCGTCATCCTCTCCTGGGATTCACTGACCCATATCTCCCATGGATCTAATCCCTCATATTTAAGAGGTACCTTTGCCAGATCTACATAACACCCATTACTCCATCTGGCCGATTCCCCTATCGACGAAGAAAGGCCTCCGCCGCCGTTGTCGGTGATAAACTGTATCAATCCTTCATCCCTGGCCTCGAGTAAGAAGTCGTGCATCTTCTTTTGGGTGTAAGGATCCCCAATCTGAACGTGGCCTGCAGGCGTTGTTTCGCTATACGTCTCAGAGGCAGCAGTAACACCATGGATACCATCCTTCCCTACCCTTCCACCGCACATGACTATGAGATCATCAGGATGTGTCTCTTTCAGATGCGAAGACTTGCCGTCCACCGTGGCTGGCATTATGCCGAGGGCAGTTACAAACACAAGACATTTTCCCATATAGGAGTGGTCAAAGACGACCTGTCCGAATGCGGTGGGAATACCACTCTTGTTTCCACCATCCTTTACCCCTTCAATTACCCCATCCAGAAGCCGCCGGGGATGAAGGTGGGGTTTTAATTCTTCGGCATAGTCCCGGGGACCGACACAGAAACCATAGGTTCCCAGGATCAGTTTTGAACCTTTTCCCGTTCCGAGAGGGTCCCGGTAAATTCCCACTATTCCTGTGATAGCGCCCCCATATGCCTCCATGTTTGAGGGGCTATTGTGTGTCTCTCCGGTAATAACGTAATAGTGATTCTCATCAAACCTCCCCACCCCTGCATTATCCCAGAGTACTGAGATAACCCAGTCTTTCTTCTCCTTTATCTGCAGGGTGGGGCTTTCAATACATCTGTTAAAGAGGTTATCAACGATTTCTTGACGACCGGTAGCCAGATCACGATATTTAAAAAGGCCTCTGAATGTGTTGTGATTGCAATGATCACTCCGTGCCTGCGATATATACTCGAGCTCAACATCTGTGGGAAGATCCAGGCCAACCGTCTTTCTCTCTGAAAGCACAACCTTGTTGAGGAAATAGTCTCGTATAACCGGAATATCTCTGTCCTGCAGAGCGAGGTTCCTTTCTTTTGACAACCCCTGCAATTCAGTATCGCCTTCTATTCGGAATGTCCTTACCTGGGGTAGGTTGCCGAGAGCAACCTTGGGAATATGTATGCCAATTCCCTTTTGACCATCCCATTCGTCCCCGCCTGCCACAGCCAGGCCTGAGCGGGCAGGTCTCTTGAATATTCTCCATTGCTGGATGATATCATTGGCTAATATCTCCCGAGCTATCGTTTCAACATCGTTTGCTTGCAGATTTCCCTTTATCTGGTATATCTTAGACGTGTAAACCGATTCATCGTGCCCGAACTTTGCGCCGAGGAGATCTTCTATGGCCTCGACTGCGGTGCTGCCGGCAGGGTCTCTCACCCCTGGCCTCAGACCAACCCATATTATCCAGTCGAAATCATCTGCGAGCGGAAGAAAAGAGGATTCTTCGGTAACAGGATTGGTGAATATCTCGGTCCTGATCCTTTCCAACTGATCATTGCTAAGATCAGCGTCAATGGTGAGGACTTTAATGACCCTGGTGTCACTCACAGCGAGTCCAAAGTAGGCGGATGCCTTGCGGCTAACACTCATTCCCTCTGCATCAATCAACTCGGGCCTTAATCTTATTTCCAGTCTGGCAGCCATTATTTGTTTTACTTTCTAATCCCTATTTTTTAGGGTATTTATGAGGGCGATGATTTATGTGTTTTTTTAAGAAGTCACGGAGAATCTATAGCACATTGTGGTCCCTTCTTACATAAAAAACAATAGGATAACGGCAATAATTTGACTGTTGGGAGTGACTATATGGAAATATATCTTATGCAACATGGCCCGTACCTTGCCAAAGAACAGGACCCAGATGAGGGCCTGAGTCCTGAGGGAGACGCCAGGATCCATGCAAGCGGAAAGGCCCTGAAAAAGATGGGGATTAGCTTTGATGTAATCTTTGCGAGTCCCAAGAAACGATCCAGACAGACCGCTGCCATTGTAGCAGAGGAGGTAGGGTTTCCGCCTGAAAAAATCATGGAGACCGAAAAGGTCACAGCCATGACCCCTCCGGAAGAGACCGTCATGGTCTTGCGGGAATATGGTGCCGACACAAAGGTATTGATAGTCGGACACCTGCCATCACTTGCCGAGGTCGCTTCTTCTCTGTTGACTGAAGGTTCTCATGCAACAATAGCATTTGAAAGGGGCGGTTGCTGCAGGATTGATGTACAAGATCTCCCGACACACTCGGGGCACCTGAAATGGTATCTAACCCCAGAACAACTAAACCTCATAGCCACCTAAATCAGGTAATGTCCGTTGATAGTTGTCGGTGGTCTGTGGATTTAGCTCATCTGCTTCTTTGTTATTACTGAGTTCATTTAATAGGTTACAGTTTTCGCCTGAATTAAGACTCGGCCTTTTTTAAGACAGGATTGACAGGATTTTTTGGATATTTCCTTCTTGGCTTTCCGCCTGCCCGCTATCGCGAGCTCAAGCGAGGCGGGCGGGAATGAAAGCCAAGAAATGCAATCGCCTTCGGCGAATTTAAATGAATAGATACTCTTCAAAATGTTGATGACAGCGAGATGAAATGGTTTTCGATAGCCAGTTTCACAAAATGCTTACTTTCCCGCTTTGCGGGATTGTGCTGGATCACTTTCGTCTCCGCCTGCCACTGCGAGACACGAGCGGGCAGGTGCAAGGCTAAAACATAAAGCCTCGAAAAACCTTTTTAATTTTCCCGCGAGCCGCTCAGGCCCTGCCCGATTTACCCGCCATGCTTCCGGCGGGCAAGCGGCAGGTGGGTTCAATCAATCGCATAACATACCTCCTTTATTTTGATGTGGTTAAGGACCTATTTCTTCTTTGAAATGATGACGTACCTGCTGGTTACACCGATTATCTTTTTCTTTTGCATGGCGGATACTACATTTGCCTTAAAACGTTCTGAGGAGAGTGGCGCCTGAAAGATATGGGTTTCCTGCCACCCACTTTGATTTAGAATCCGAAGGTAATCATTGATTAAAATCGAATTCACCCGGGTCTCCTGTTTGGCAGGGGTGTTTTGGAAATCGCGCCCGCCCGCCTCGCCTGAGCGAAATCCTTGAGCGGGCTGACTGCCTCCTTTGGGCGAGAGCGATGGCGGGCAGGCCAGTCGGCATTGATAAATGCCATCTGTGTGCTCTTTTTGGCGTTTAAAACAGCAGGCTCACATCTTGAATAATAAGTATTCACACCCCAACTCATCTCCGCAAATAGGGTCGGACCAAGCTAAGTATTTGAAACAATGAGATAATGCTTCCAAAATGACTCGATTTTGTGACTTAGAGTGGCAATTTTGAGGCCAGAATTACCCGCTTAAAAAAAGAGTGCTGAGATGCCGAGAGCTAATAGGCACTATATTCCGGGCTATGTGTGGCATATAACTCATAGGTGCCACAAAAAGGAATTTCTTCTAAAGTTTTCAAGAGATCCGAGACGTTGGGTAGCGTGGATATTTGAAGCGAAAAAGCGTTTTGGCCTCAGTGTATTAAACTACATGGTCACCTCAAACCATATACATCTTCTGATTTCACACAATGGAGATCGAGATACAATCCCCAAATCGATTCAACTGACAGCGGGGAGGACGGGACAAGAATATAATCAACGGAAGAAACGGAAAGGAGCATTTTGGGAGGATCGTTATCATGCAACAGCGGTTGAGGGGAATGAACATCTGACCCACTGCATGGTTTATATGGATATTCACCCTGTTAAATTATGGTAACAAACATCAAGCTTCATATTTCGCAGAGCACGAAATACGGTAAAATGTTCTTGGAGGAGGGCTTAATTTTTATTTAACAGGGTAAATATGGTTCGAGCCGGAGTTGTAAGCCATCCTGAAGAGTGGCCTTTTTGCGGTTACCATGAGATCCAAAATCCTCGGCAACGATATGGTATCATAGGCCACCAAAAGTTAATCACATTGCTGCAGGTGAGAGATCTGCAGGGCGTTCAAGAAACCTGTAGAAACTATATTAAAGAGGCTCTTGGATCTAAATATCAGCTTCGGGAGAGTAAATGGAGTGAGGCTATAGCCGTGGGGAGCAAACGTTTCGTGGAAGCGACTAAGGATCGACTTGGGATAAAAGCAAAAGGGCGGCGAGTGCTCGAGGAAGATGGGTCATATGAAGTTAGAAAACCTGCGGCCGCTTACGGGCGTGATTTTGCACCTAAAAATACCTTTTTAAGGCTCAATAACACCTATTTTTGGAATGTTTATCCTGCAATATTAATAAGATAGCTTGGTCCGACCCCAACTGATACGATAGAATCAATTTTACTAAATTTAAAGTCTAGAGGTTAATAAGTAGGCCGACTAATCAGTGAGGTTTGTGGTAGTAATATAAGGTCATCAAGACATTTTTTTATAAGCTTCGAGCCCTGCTTTACATCTTGGTTACTCAGAATGCCATTGGGGCATATGTGCTTTGTCCATCTCGTCAAGATATTCAGGAAAAAACTTCTCATAGAAGCCAATGTCCAGATGGTGAATCTGGGCAAGAATAGGAATAAACATCGCATCGTGGTACTTAGGTATTCTGCCATACGTTTCATACACATAGCTGCAGTATGACTTTGTGATTTCTACAATTGTTTCATACATATTTGGTTTTGGAAGGCTATAGCCTTTTTCCCCATATATTCCCCTGTCACCCCACTTCATACCTGCTATCTCCTCGACGGCCTTTTCCACTGTTCTGTATGGTGGACAATATCCCTCCAAAATGCTATCTATTCCTACTGGGTTAAGAGTTGCTTGAGGGGATGTCTCCGTCTTGATCTGCTCGAAGCGCATGTTTAATGACCTCATTACCGTTGCAAGATCGATAGTATGCATCATGAACGAACCAAGCCCCACAGCAGTCGCTGCAAGGGATAAGTTCTGCATTGCCATTCCAGCTTCGAGATTGCATAACCAGGGTAACATGGCATCATACTGAGCTATGGTCATACGGCTACCATTCAAGAATCCATTGTCAATCCATGTGCCGACCCCTGCAGGCCGGTCCTTGACCTCATCCCACAGCTGCCATCGAAATTGTGCCAGTCCTGTGAACAACAGATTGATATACTCTCTTGTTGTATCAGCAATTGGTATGAACAGGGTAGTTCCAGGTAGGTTTACCATGCTCTCGAATGCGGAACCGATCGCCTCCCGGGGAATGTCTAATCTCCCGTCTTTTAGTTTTATGGTATTGTTTTTATAATCCTTAAGGATGATCTTCCTGTCTTCCGGAGAACTGATCCTCACGCGCTTTTTCGGAATGATCTCTTCTGTTGAGTCGGCTTTGTAATAAAAGACGCCCTCATCATTGGTGAAAAAGAGGTGTATAGTAAGGGAGGCGCAGGGACTTGCGGCGGTTCTGCCGATAACAGTCAGATGGCCCAGGAGGTGCCGAATTTCCTCCGTTGTTACTCCTGTAATCCCACTGGCAGCAAAACATAATATCGCAGTTTCCAAGTCGTTAAGTGGAACTGGTTGCTCATCAGACTTATAGTTGAGACCAGCACGTCTCGATAGCAGTTTTCCCCCTTTAGGAAACCTCCTTGTCCTCCTCCGATACATGGTTTCAAATAGGGGTGCGTCAAAGTCTATAGACATATATTTTTTCACCTCACTTTAAAATATAAGTCAGAAAAACCAATTTCCATCTTTATCCTTGCTCACAAAACTCCTTGAAGATTTGCTGAATAATTTCCACGCCTTTTATCATGTCTGGTATTGGTATTTTTTCATCTTTTGTGTGTTCCGATTGAACTCCCATCCCTATCACCGCTGTCTCTATACCCTTCTCGTTATAGCTGGCAGCATCAGTTCCACCACATATAACCTTTACCTCTGGATCCAGTCCTGCACTGCTAATAGCTTTTTTCGCAATTCTAACAGATCCTGTACCTTCTGAAATGCGGTAACATCTTACCAGGAGTTCCATTGTGACATCTGCCTTTGCTCCAACAGACTCTGCTGCGTTAAGAAATATCTGTTTTATCAAGTCACTCCGCCGAAGGCACTTATCGTGAATTTGACTGCGACATTCAACTTTGACTTCTGTTTTTTCTGGCACGGCATTGAGAACCTCGCCTCCCCTGATGACCCCCACGTTTACCGTTGTCTCATCATCGATCCAGCCTTCTTTTAACATTGATATGGCATATGATGCGGCTTTGATTGAAGATATGCCCTTTTCTGGCTCCATTCCTGCATGGGCAGCCTTACCAGTAATGCCCACTTTGATGCTCATGTAAGATGGGCCACCAACAATGATATCCGTCAAATTATCCGTATCAATCACAAACCCCATTTTTGATTTGAGAAGGGATGTATCAATATTCTTGGAGCCTTTGAAACCTATCTCCTCTTCTCTTGAAACCACAATTTCTATGGGACGGTAACAATCGGCGGATCTTATCGCTTCAAAGAGCTCTGCAATACCTGCCTTGTCATCTGCGCCCAGGATTGTTTCCCCTTTGGAATATACTATTTGGTTTTCAATAACAGGTTCAATGTTTTCACCCGGCTTGACCGTATCTGCGTGAAGCCCAAAAAAGATAGGTTCGACCGAACTTGAGTTCCTAGCAGGTATCTTTGCTATTAAGTTTCCAAAATCATCAAGAACACAATTTGCTCCAAGCTCCTTTGTAAATAGATCCTTGAGGTAATAGATGAAATCCCTCTCATTTCCAGATTCACTACTAATTTGGACCATCGCACAGAAAGTATTTACTAATCTCTCGCTCATGGACATCTCCGTATTTCTAATAATCTAATCCATGGTTTCTGAAGATTTTATTGTACAGACCTTTTTCCTTGACTTTATCGAGACCTGCATTGAAGAGGTTAACTAACTCATAAAGATGTTTCTGAAAAGCAACATGTAGTTTTCGGGTTATTTCATATCCTTCGACCCGTTCAATGCCACCCATATGCATTTTTTCTATGAGATATGCTGCAATTCCCAGATCCATTATTGCCAAGTCATACTTCCCCCTTAAGAGGCCTTCCAGAAGCATTTCCTGGCTTTTAACTTCTGTTTTAGCAGGTTCTCTTAACCCGTCGATTATAGGATCATAACTATAACCTGTTAAAACCCCTAGTTTATATCTCTTTAGCTGAGTCAATATCTCATCATCTTTATTAAATCTTACCGAAGCCTTAGCTTTTCTAAAAAGAACAGTTTTTGCGGTTCTGAGAGGTTTAGAGAATAAGAACGCCTTTTCCCTTTCAGGCGTGAGAGTGATTTGAAATATTCCATCCACCTTCTTCATTTCCATATGTTCTATACAAACTTCCCATGGGAAGAGCTGAGTTTTAGTCTTTATTTTGTGCTCTCTAAAGGCTGCGGTAATTATGTCATGATCAACGCCTTTAACATTATTACCTTCTTTATATTGATAGGGCGGATATGGATCTGCAACCAGTTTTACTGTCTTAATTCTCTGATTCATGTCTCCTGATAAAATCTATTTTTTTGATTTTATGAAAAGACTGCTCTTTTCTTAAGGGATATTAGAAACAGATTCCGAAAAGCCCCATTCCATCGCTAAGGTTCTCAGGAGGAGTCATCTCAAAAGAGCATCCAGAATACATTAACGTCCGCAGGCCTTTGCCAATTCTATTAATTCCGCATGAACAACCTCGCCTTCCTTGGTTATTGATTGGTCATCACATGATACTGAACACGCCAGGCATATCCCATCTATGTGTGATGCTGCCACCCTAGGTTTGCCGCCTGAGTACATCGGACCCTGATAGCCAAAGCCCCACTCCGTACTCCCCCAGACCCTTTCATCTTCCGTAGTGGTAAATCCAAGCCTTGCATTCGGATTGAAACCATAACAAACATGTGCAGCAATATACATATCGGGATCGTCTAATTTTTCAAACCACTTCTTTACGATTTCTGCCTCTTTTCCACCACGGATTTCCTTAATCCTTCCTTTTTCAACCTCGTAGATAACTGGCTCTGATACTACCCCTATGTCTGCTTCACCACCACCTGAAATGGCACCATCAAAGACGAGTGTTCCATTGATGCTTTCTTCTTTAGGTGCCCACCCAATCTGTCCTGTCAGAAAATGTCCTCCAGGTGTTTCTGCTATATGTTCGTTCGCAAAGGGACGATCGGGATCATTTTCAAATCTGATGTCTGTTCCCGCAGCATTAACAATCCTCATTTTTGTTGCGCGCCTTGTTATCTCGACAACTTTTTCCTGAAAGGCTATTTGAGTTTCAATATCTAGCTCCCCTATACAGCGGATCAACTGATCAGTTGATAAACCTCCAAGCATAAGATTTCGCGTACGGCCGTTCGTTACCGCACGTTCCCAAGCAGTACCATAGAGCAGCCACTGGTTATTGAGTTCTATCCAGGCGTCCGCTTCAGGACATGCTGCTATGAGGGGGGCAGGCAAATATGGGTCGGTTGCTTTCCCGTACCCTTTTGGTGTGGAATGCCAAGCCACCATGACCCTGGCACCAAGCGCCTCTCCCGCCTTGGCCATTTCCTCTGCAACCCTAAAATCACTGATGGAGTCAATGGTAATGAGAAGGTTTTCCCCTTCCTTTACCCTCAAAATTTCCTTAACGGTTTTGTAGGCGGCCTTGAATAGTTCCAGGTCACTTTTTGTCGGCATAT
>JAUVXZ010000141.1 GCA_030603345.1 Pseudomonadota bacterium | reverse complement strand
AGTTGGAGAATTGTGGATTGGTGAGAGATGCGACAAGCATCAAGTAACCGGCAACCACCAGCGAGAAACGAATGTTAGTCGATAGATTCAACAGAAGGATCAATTACCTGAGGATATCCATCACTGACAGGTGCAACCTGCGGTGCATGTACTGTGTGCCCCCTTTCGGTGAAAGGAAACTGAGGCACAAGGACATCTTGCGCTATGAGGAATTGCTCCGGATCGCGAGGATTGCCATAAAACTCGGCATAACCAAGATCAGGCTGACCGGAGGAGAACCTCTCATAAGGAGAGGGGTACAGGAGTTTATACCCGTGCTGGCAGCTCTCGAGGGCCTTGAGGATGTTTCTATAACTACTAATGGAGTCTTTCTGAAAGAGAATCTGGAGATGTTGAAGGCTGCAGGTATCAAGAGGCTCAACATCAGTATTGACAGCCTGGACAAAGAGAAATTCAAGAGGATTACCCGGTTTGATTATTTCGACCAGGTCTGGGAGGGTATAGAAACGGCCAGAGATATGGGTTTTTATCCCATCAAGCTAAATGTAGTGTTGATGAAAGGCGTCAACGATAATGAAGTTTTTGATTTTGGTCGTCTTGCCCTTGAACAGCCTTACCATCTCAGGTTCATCGAATGTATGCCGGTGGGGTTGGCGGAAAACAGTCTGGCCTTTATTCCTAACGCGGAGATAGAAAAGACCCTTATTGACACATTTGGACCGTTGATACCGATATCCCCGGGTCTCCATGATGGCCCTGCCACGAGATTTAGATTTGAGAAAGGTAAGGGAGAAATCGGTTTTATCAGTGCGATCAGCCATTCCTTTTGCCAGGAGTGTAACAGGCTCCGGCTGACGGCCAATGGAATGCTCTTGCCATGTCTCCTTTCAAACACAGAGGTAGACATTAAAGATCCGTTGAGACGAGGTTGCCTGGATGGTGCATTAATAGAGGTCTTTCAAGAGGCAGTAAGCCTCAAGCCAGAGTGTCATCCCTTGGGCCTTGAAAATAACCAGAAGGTTCACCGAAAGATGTGTTCCATTGGTGGATGATCAAAAAAAACAGAGATTACCGGCCATGGCCGGTAATCTCTGTGTCTCAGTTAGATACAATTTTTATAGTAATTACACCTGGGCCGCTAAGGCCGCTGCCTCTTTCCCCGCAATAGATATTCTTTCCGCCGCATCTTTCTTCTTTAAGAGGCTGACATCATCGGCATCAACATATTCAATTGCGTTTACCTCACAGAACCGGACGCATTGAGGGTCGCCATCACAGAGGTCGCACTTGAATACCTTCTTGTCTATGGAATTAAAACTCATAGCGCCGAAGGGACAGACAGCAACACACGAGCGGCACCCGATACATACATCATAGTCAATCACTAACCGGCCAAACTCCTCATCACGGGAGATGGCCTTGACTGGGCATACATTCATGCACGGGGCATCCTCGCACTGCTGGCACGACATCGGAATGTACAGGCCTTCCGCTTCCCACTTGATTACCTTTATTCTACTCCGAGTCGGGTTAGAAATACCATCATGCATTACCGCACAGACGAGTTCACACAGCCGGCACCCGGTGCACTTCTCGTAGTTTATTACCAGAACTTTACCCATTGATTCCATTTACTTGCTCCTTTCAAATAATCACACTAAGTGAGAAGGCTCATTCTTCAGGCCGAGTTTTTTTAATGTCTCAGGCTTGGGAACACCGTTGTTATCAAGACCTTTGTGCTCATAGAATTCATCGATCATCTGAATAAATTTTTTCTTATCAATCTTTCTACCGACGACATCTATGGCTCCCCGTCTGCAGGGCTCATCAAAATAGCGATGGTTCAACATATCGCCTTTCTTGAGATCGTCTCTTGCCAGCCCTTCCCTTAGGTTGAAGAGTCTTTCAATCATATTACACCTTACAGCCACGTCCCAGATTTCCTCTGGGGTCATTTCAAGGCCGGTATTGTAATAAAGAACTTTTGACCAATCCTCGAAATTAGGAAGCGTCGCCCCCAAAAAAGTTGTGTGATATTTGCATATACCAAGGCAATCAACGCCCATGTAACAATTCTCCTGCCAGAAGACCTGCCAGGGTTTACCGATATATTCCGTATGCTCAGAGCTTAACGGCCCATCGTAGGGGACCGGGTTGCTGTAAATCTTCCTTAAGACCTCTTCCGGCAGATGGTACAGATCAATGGCCGGCCTGCTCCTCAAATGGTCAGAACCTCTTGACCCCGTAGCACTATTAAGTGCCAGTGCAGGTGTAGCCCTCTCATCCGAGTGCAGGTTACTCATACCTTTGACCTGAATAAGATAATTAAAGGAATTCTTGCCGATCTTTTCCGAGGCGGCAATGCCTCCGTCTGCAAGGGTATCACCTAACCATCCCTTTCTGAAGCAGATACGGTCGATCATTTCTATAACCGCATCATCATTTCCAAACTTCAGGTCTATTCCATCTGTTTCTTTGCTGGTGATGATACCCAGTTCATAAAGCTCCATGGCCCAGGAAATAAGACTCCCTGTTTCGAGATTATCCATTCCGAACTTGTTAACCAAATGATTTCCTGTAAGTACCGTGATAGCTCTGGGTGTATCAGTCTCCCCACCAAATGCACCCTGGGATGTATATTCCGGCCCTTCATCGTAAGTGCCGGCGTATGGACCTGAAGGGATCTTATACTGTGCCCTGCAATGAACCTGGCAGCCAAAGCAACCAGTCATGTGATATTTTCCCATGGTCTCTTCACATATTTCATCAATCCTCTCTGGCTCGATATCATCAGCATACTCACACTGGTTATACTGGAAATTTCTGGTCCTTATTCCACCCCAGGAATTTGTTGCCCCCCAGATAAAAGGCGTTCCCAGGGCTCCCTGGGTCTGATTTACTTTGGCACTGACTATTTGGTCAATGAAACGCTTATTGTATTCCAGGGCTTCTTTTGGCCGGGCAATCTTTATATCCATGGTTCCGCGGACCGCCACGGCCTTAAGATTTTTGGAGCCCAAAACGCATCCCATTCCGGATCTGCCACCAGAATTTTTGATTCCCGTCATTACATTGGCAAACCTGACCAGATTCTCGCCGGCCGGACCACAAACAAGGCTTTTGACCTCCTGGTCACCCAGGTCTTCCCTGATAGCCCACTGTGAGTCTGTTACGGATTGACCCCAAATGTCGCGGGCGTCCCGAATCTCGATTTCACCGTTGTGGATATAGATATAGACCGGGTGTTTAGCCTTGCCTTTAATGACAAGGTGATGAAAGCCTGCCCAGGCCATTTCAGGTGCGAAAAATCCCCCCATATTCGCACTGCCGAGCAAACCGGTCAGGGGCGATTTGGCCATGATATGAGTCCTGGCGGTTGCTGAAGCACATGTCGCTGTCAAGATACCACCGCTTACCATAAGGGTATTTTTAGGGCCCAAGGGGTCACAACCTTTTTCTGTATGGTTATAAAGCAGATATGCATCCAGCCCCCTGCCCCCTAAAAATTTTTTCCTTACATCAAGCGGGATAGGCTTTGTCTGGATATCACCTGTAGTGAGATCAATATATGCTATCTTTCTGTCTAACGGCATATTATTTTACCCCCATTTCTTTTAATTTTGTTTCTGCCAGTTTTCTGTTTGTGTCCCATACCGGTCCTCTGATACGGGGCAGGTTGGGATTGACCCAGTGGACCCGATATTCCATTCCGCATGTCGGGCATTTAGCCGTCTTTTTTCCCTTCTCCGGCTGAATCCTTTCCATACAAGTAGGATTATGGCATCTAAATTTACCGTAAGTCCTGGTCTTTCGCAGACTCTCGGCCGTTGATAACCCTTCTTTTTCTGTTGTCATAATACTCTCCTTTCTGTCATAAAGTAGAATTTTTTATTATTATAGAAAAGATTAAAACTGAATGGCCAAGACAATTCAGGTTTAGACTCATGTATTAAGAGGAGTTACAGATTGTTAGCCATATATTATATAATAATAAGAGCAGTATCAATCAGTCATATTTTTTTATCAATAAGCCCAGTTCATTATCGTGAACAATTAAATACAGAAAAAATCATACCATAATTATCAGTTTTGTCAAGGGAATTGTCTTTCTTAAAAGATAATTATATTCTTTATGTGTTTTATTATTAAAGATAACTTAAAATGTGAGTTGACAAACAATACCACAAGATTATAAAGTATAAATGAGTTCATTATGGTGAACAATAATATGAAAAGATACGGCGCACCCTCAGTAAAAAAGGCTTTTGAAATTCTTGGGGCTCTTTCTTCATCCAAAGAAGGTCTGGGGGTGAGCGAAATAGCAAGGGGCCTCAACATGGCCAAGAGTACGGTTCATGGCATGACCTCTACCCTGGAGGAGTTGGGGGCTGTTATGAGAGACCCGCAGACGAAAAGGTACAGACTGGGCCTCACGCTTTTCGAACTTGACAGATTGGCCTACTCCCAGATTGACCTAAAGACCCTGGCAAGACCCA
This sequence comes from Pseudomonadota bacterium, assembly GCA_030603345.1. GTDB lineage: Bacteria > Desulfobacterota > DSM-4660 > Desulfatiglandales > B25-G16 > JADFWK01. Next base: position 4,370 of record JAUVXZ010000141.1, on the reverse strand, counting down.
TTATGGAGGAACTGATGGAAAAGACACAGGCATCGGTCTTCCTGGGCATCTCAAGCTGGGACCATGTAACCGTATTGGATATTGTTGAATCAAGACAGGATCTTAAGATTACGGCCCCGATAGGAACAACGATCCCTCTATTTGCCGGGGCAGTGGGAAAGGTCTTTTTGGCATCAATGAAAGAGGAGCAAACCGAAAAAATAATCCGATCAAAGGGGCTGACTCGGTTTACGGAAAATACCATTGTTGATACGGAGTTGTATTATCAGGAATTAAGGCGCGTTAGGAAAATAGGCTATGCCGTTGATGATGAGGAATATATCTTGGGTGTCAGGGCCGTAGCATCGCCAATAGTGGGATTGGGTCAATTGATGTCGGCAATCTGGGTCGTTGGGTTTAAGGCAAGCCTGGACGAGAAAAAGATGAAGACCCTTATCACGTTGACCAGAAAAGCGGCAGAAGACATCAGCCGCAGGATTCAAGAACAACCCGCAAATTAACTTGAAAATAGGGTTAGAGAAATAACAATGGAAATAAATGAAATTGAAATACTATCAGTTGGTGTAGATGTGGGAAGTGCAACAAGTCATTTGGTTTTTTCCAATCTCTTGCTAAAAAGAGATGAGCTGTCTGATTCACGTCGTTTTTTAATTCAGGAAAGAAACGTTATTTATGAGGGAAGAATAATAACTACACCTTTATTGGATAATGATAGAATTGATATCCATAAGTTAACTGATTTTTTGAAAGCAGAATATAAACGAGCAGGAATTGATCCTGCAGATGTTCAAACAGGTGCAGTTGTCGTAACTGGAGAGACAGCCAAGAAAGATAATGCAAGACAAATAGCAGAAGCCCTTTCCAAGGATGCGGGAAAATTTGTCGCAGCAACGGCAGGACCAAATTTCGAAAGCTTAATCGCTGCAATGGGTTCAGGTGCAACAAATAGATCTAAAGACTACAATAAGACAATATTGTCTTGTGATATTGGTGGAGGAACATCCAACATTGCCATATCGAAAAATGGAGAGATTATATCAACGAGTTGTGTATCTGTAGGGACTATTTTACTTGGCGTAAATGCCGAAGGAAAAATTTGGAGGATTGACAAACCTGCAATGAAAGTTATGGAACATATTGGATTAAGTTATAAAATTGGTGATCAAATCCCAAAGGAAGATATAGAAAGAATAGCAACAAAGTTTGCCGAGGCACTAATTGAGGTAATTACAGGCCCTGCAAGTTCCTCTTTGGCCAAGCAGTTAATGGTGACTAATGATCTGGATTTTCCAGATAGAATTGATGAATATTCATTTTCGGGGGGGGTTGCAGAGTTGATATATGGGCGTAATGGCAATTACAACGATATAGGTCAAATCTTGGCCGATAAAATAAAATCTCTGACATTTAAGTTGGCTTCTCCGGTTATAGAGCCCGTAAACAAAATTAGAGCAACCGTCATTGGTGCAGGTGCATATTCGCTCTCAATTTCTGGTTCTTCAGGATTTATGGATGACAAACTCATCTTTCCTATAAAAAATGTTCCTGTAATTAGGGTGGATGTAGAGAGGTCAAAATTAAGCGTTGAACACGTTATCTCACAGATAAATATTTCATTTCAAAGATATGATCTAAACGAAGGTGAAGAAATTGTAGCATTATACTTCAAGGATCCGGTTAGAGCCTCTTACCCTAAATTAGAGTTATTTGCAAAAGCTATTGAAGCAGCTCTTACGAATTCAATAGAAAAGAAAATACCCATTATTTTGATCTTTGAAAAGGATATCGCCTGCAGTGTGGGAAATGTAATCCGCCGAGAAACGGGTTTGAAAACTAATTTACTGTCATTAGATGAATTAATTCTGGAAGAAGGAGACTGGATTGATATCGGTGAACCATTAGTTGCTGGTCAAGTATTTCCCGTTACCGTAAAATCTCTTGTTTTCAATAGGAATTAGGTTACTCAATTATTTCTTTCGAGCTCTTTTCTGTGCCAGGGAGACAGCTGATGCAACAGGTCTCCAATGTTGACCATTCTGCAACGGGGACAGAAACGCAGATATTCATGAGTAAAGGTCTGGCCGATTTTATCCAACTGGGGGACAGGCACGAACAGGGCACCACATCTTTCACACGCCGTAAGTTCTACTGACCGTATCTCTTGTTTGGGAACTATTTGGAAAAACCTTGCCAAGCTTATTTCATGCCTTAATTCTGCAGCTTCTTCGGGGCAGGTATTTACACATTCCCCGCAACAGATACATTGGTAATGAGAGTAGGTAAAAATTCTTACGTTTCCTTCATCTGTAGATTCAAGTGTTCCTGTTGGGCAATTTAATTCACAGGCGGCACAACCTGTGCATTTTTGAGTATTAAGACGAGTTCTACAAAAGAGAAAAACCGCCATTAGTATCATTGCCTCGCCACTTACAATGTGAATGGTCCACATGTTATTTCCTAAAAACGCTATAGAATCTAGACTACCATGGGTTAGACAGTATCCGGTTACAAAAGGTAATGCCGTGAGAATGATTATAAGGTAGTCTTGCATGGAAGAGGTAATGCGAATGTCTTTTACTGCGATACGCCTGATCAGAAAATAGACGGCAAGGCCTAATAAAAGAAGTGTCATCCAATCTGCCCATGCATCTGGCAGAGACCCCCAGGCCCACTCAAACCTGGATTCTTCCCATAAGGCGATATGTCCTGAAAACCAGACAGGCACAGCAATAAGGCATATGTGGAATAAATAGCGCAGGGTTGCATACATAGGTTTTTTTATCACTGCATTATGAAAAGGCAGGAGGGAGCGCCCAAATGTAGCTAAACTATACCTCCATCTGTAATCTTTATCCCTACTGCTTTTTATAATCTCAAAGAAAAAGAAAAGAAGCCTGGCAATAATCCCGATAATAAATACCAAAAAAACAATCCACAATAATGGACCTTCTGTAAAGGATGGAAAATCCATCGTTCACTATTCTCCTATTCTTAGATCTAAAATTAATTTCCTTGTCAATAGGGTTTTGCCAATGAACCACTGCCGCAGTTTCCCGGAACCCAATATTCCATTGCTCCATTGTTCCAGCATTCCAATCGTGAGCGAAGCGAACTAAGTTCTGCCACTTGTAAATGACATCAAAAGGCAAAGAATTTATTATTATCCAAAAAAATGATTACTGACCAATGACGTTGCCTATTGATAATATAGTTATTGTCTGAACGAAACCCTCGAAATATAGTTTCCAAATTTTGGCCTTGAATCTTCAACGCTTTGAAATTGTTCTGTTTTTTTAATCCAAAATCCACAATCCCTGCCCGACGGACGGCGGGCAGGTCCAAAATCCAAAATCGTGCCTGAACTGGCTTTTCGTTCAGGCACTAGTTACTGTCTCTTCCTGAGGATTCGTTTGTCTCCTATCCTGACGGTTAGCTGGGTTTTATCAAAGTATTCTATGAGAGGAATCGTATACTTTCTTGAAACTCTGGTGAGCTCCTTTAGTTGTGGTGTGGCTACCTCGCCTTTCTCTTTTATAAAATCAACTAGTCGGCCCTTGAGCTCCTGTATGGAATCTTTGTGGAAATAAAGATCCTCTTTCACCTTAATGAGGGTCCCATCCTTGACCATGATTTCCAGCAAATCCCTTCCCCCTCGCCCAACTTTGTTTTGATCCAGGTCCTTAAAGTATGGTGGTTCAAGATCTGCTTTTAGGTAGATTTGTTCGATCTCCTTGCGTAACTCTTCCTGATCTTGAAGGAGCTCGATTTTATGATCCTTATGCCGGATAACATCCTTCTCTCTGGTAATAATAGAATCCTTTATCAGGTCGTCAACCAGCTGATTGAAAAGTTTCTCCTTTATATTACCCGCCATCTTGGACCTCAATTCCTCTTTGAGTAGTCCCTTTTTGAGGGGAAAGCGCCTGTGGTAATCCGTAAGAATCGTTACGATCTCTTCTCTTGCCTTATTGTAAAATCCAGCATGTATAAATACCTCATTCTCTGTATCAGTCCGAATAATAATCGTATCTGAGATTAACCCGTTGACTATTTCATCCAGTTCTTTTTTCCCAAGATTGGTGAAAAAAGAGAGCTTGGTTTTGCTGAGGCCTTGGAGTTGACTCCCTTTGATAAACTGCTCGGCAATTTCTCTGTCAGATCCGCTGCTCAGAACAGAGAGTTCCTGTAGGCTTTCTTTTGAGAACCTCTTTTTTTTCAGGGGAAGGGGGTTTAGGACGTAACCCCCTCCAATGGCCCTGATAGGAGAATAACTCCTGATGACAAAGCGATCTTTTGCGAGAACTACCGTGGGTCTTTCCAGACGAAATTGGGCAAGGCATGTGTCGCCTGGAGAAAGCTCGTCTTTGTCC
>JAUVXZ010000107.1 GCA_030603345.1 Pseudomonadota bacterium | reverse complement strand
TCACTTTCCATCACCGCATCTTGACATGCCAGGTCTGGGCCAGGGGTCTGGGCCAGGGAGTATTGGAGTATTGGAATGTCGAAGATCCCGTCTTTAGCGGGGTTGATTAAGTGAGGTACTTTCAGATTTAGTAACTCATCTGCCATGAGTTATCTTGCCACTAAAAACAACATTGCATTTCCCTAAAACCCATTATTCCAATATTCCAATTGGGGCGAAGCCCTAGGTTCTATTATATCAAGTACCTATCCTTTGGCCTATTTTCTCAACTTCATTTAAGATTTCAGCCTTATCAAGGGTTGTAAACTGCCTATCTCGGTATACAATCCTGCCATTTATTATGACATCTCTCACATCCGCTCCGGTGGCAGAGTATACAATCTGGGAATAGGGGTTATAGATGGGAGTCATATGGGGGGTTTTTGTAGAAATTATGATAATATCGGCTTTTTTCCCTTTTTCAATGGTTCCAATCTTATTCTCTAGACCGATGAGCTGAGCACCTCCAATGGTAGCCATCCTTACAAGGCTTTTGGCATCGAGGAGGGTCGGATCAAGGAAAGCAACCTTGGCCAGTTTGGCAGCAGTATCCATCTCGCCAAAGAGATCAAGATTATTGTTAGAGGCACAACTGTCTGTTCCAAGACCTACCGTCATACCTTTCCCAAGCATTTGAGGTACTGCTGCTATGCCTGAGCCGAGCTTCATATTGCTTTCAGGGCAATGGGCGATCTTTACCTCACGGCTCGCAAGGAGGTCTATCTCCTCATCATTCACGTGCACGGCATGGGCAGCAATGAGATTGCTGTTTAACAAACCCAGGTCATCCAGAAAAAAGGCTGGTCTCAACTGTGTCTTTTCCACTATCTCTTCGGGCTCTTCTTGAGTTTCGGATAGATGAATCTGGAGGGGGAGGTTAAATCTTGTGGAGATCTCATGGGCCTGGCGCAACGTGCTTGCCGAGCAGGTGATAGGGCTATGACAGAATAGGCCGGGGGTAATACGATCGGAAAAATCAATCCATCGTTCCAGAAAAGCCACGCCAACATCCAGGTTTTTTTTCGGGTCAGGCACACCGGGGGCAGGAAAATCAATGACCCCTTGAGCCACGAGGGCCCGTATTCCTGCCATGTCTGCTGCTCTCACTATCTCGTCAGCAAAGAAATAGCTGTCAACAGCGGTGGTGGTGCCTGATGCGATCATCTCCAAACATCCGAGAAGGGATCCCCAGTAGACCGTATCGGGGTTCAGATGCTTTGCCTCAGCGGGAAATATGTAGTCGAAAAGCCACGTCTTGAGTGGGAGATCATCGGCTAAACCCCTGAAGATAGTCATGGGAGAATGACCATGGGCGTTTATAAGGCCGGGCAATATAATGGCATCCTCTGCACTTATAAGGGCATTTGTCTCAGGTAACGGGCTATTCTGGCGGGTGGAGACCTCCTCAATTCTGTCTCCAGATATGAGCACCCTGGCACCGGGCAGGGGGTCTTCACCGTCAACCATCGTCAGGAGGGTGCCCCCCTCTATAATGATGTCGAAATTTCTTTTGCCTCTCGCCATTCTTTTCTGCTAATTAGTTTTAGTACCTTGGATTTTTTCTATAGAATAAAACAAAGAAAAATGAAAGTCTAATCAAGGCTATCATAAGGGTAACTGTTCAGGTAGCCACGAAGTCACCAAGGCACAAAGGATAGACCTGCCCGCCATCGCTCTCGCTCAGGCGAGGCGGGCGGGACGAGGGTTAGAATACCAAAAACAGGTAGATATCCTCCCGATTGCATCGGGATATATGATGGTATAGTCTTTGACGAGGGCTTACGCTTAGATGTTTTGGTGGAAGAGCTTATTATTTGTGAACTGAAAGCAGTGGACGAGATGAATCCGGTGTGGGAAGCACTACTACTTAGCCACCTGAAAATGACTGGTAAGCGCCTTGATTTTCTTATTAATTTTAATGAGCCTAAGAATCATTAATGTGCCCGTCATTAAGAAGGGTATTAGAAGATTAATTCTGTAGTCTTAGTGCCTTGGTGTCTTAGTGGCTGAATAGTTACTTATAAGGAAGTGCAAATATGTCGGTTGTGGCTCCTTTTAGAGGGGTAACATATAATGTTGACAAGATAACCAATTTTGAGAGGATCGTAACCCCGCCCTATGATCTCATATCTGAGGGGGAACAGGAGAAATATTATGAAATCGATCCCTACAATGTGGTTAGACTTATTCTGGGAAAAAAGAAGATCGGTGATTCTGATTGGGATAATAGGTATACGAGGGCAGCAGATCTCTTTAAGAGATGGGACTCAGAGCAAATTCTTGTCAGATCTCAGGTTCCCTCAATTTATCTTGTATCTATTGAATATGAATCACCGGACAAAACCGAGACGAGGACCCGATGGGGATTTATTGCACTGGTGCGAATAGAAGAAAATGATTCATCGGTAATCCTTCCTCACGAAAAGACATTTACCTTTCACCGAGAAGACAGGCTGAAATTGATGAGGGCATGCACTGCTCAATTTAGTCCGGTTTTTGGCCTCTACGAAGACCAAGCCAATGTAGTTATGAACAAATTTGGAAAAATAACGGATACTCCCCCTAGGATCTCTTTTAAGGAGAGGGGCGGCTATTACTACAACATGTGGGAAGTCAACGCCGCGTCAGTCATCAAGGATGTCGCCTCAGAGATGTCATCTAAGTCAATTATTATTGCTGATGGACATCATCGCTACGAATCAGCTCGAAATTTTAGAAACCTGATGCGGTCTCGGCATGGAATCCATGAATTTGGCAGACCCTATGAGTATGTGATGATGTATCTAAGCAACATAGCTGATAAGGGGCTATCCATCTTACCCTCTCACCGGTTATTCAAATCATACCCGGATTTTAAGGTAGCAAAATTCCTTTCAGCAGCTCGCACCTGGTTTGATATTATACCCCTCCCTTTTTCAAATAGCGATCAGGAAAGGGTGAAAAAAGCCTTCCTTGATGAGCTTGAAAGGCATGGGCGTGATACTACTGCTATCGGTTTTTGCCATTCAGGGTCCGGAAATTTTTACTTGCTGTGTCTCAAATCAGGGGCACGAGAAGCATTGGGTAATGACTTGCACCCTTCGCTAAAAGAACTTGATGTCTTAACCTTATCTCGCCTTATTCTTCAGCGGATACTGGGCATTAAGAGGGAGGATTTGGATGATGAAAGGATAATCCAATATGAGAGCAACACCGGTACAGCTCTCTCTTCGGTCCTGTCTGGGGACTATCAGATAGTCTTCCTTCTGAACCCCTCCAAGATAAAACAGATCATGGAGGTAACTGGGAACTTCCTTCTGATGCCCCGAAAATCAACCTACTTTTATCCCAAGATCTTAACAGGACTGGTATTTAATAAAATAGATCCCCATGAGATAGTCCAGAGCCCAGGACAGTAGGAGATTATGGCACTGCTAAGAAAAGCAGATGAGACTGTAGACACCTTTCTTAACGGAAAATTAAGAATTATTCAATCTCAACGAGGGTACAGATTCTCTGTCGACGCCTTACTCTTGGCAGAGTTCGTCTCGATAAAAGACGAAAATCTTGTCATTGATCTCGGTGCAGGCAGTGGAATTATTTCTCTGTTTCTGGCAACAAAGAGAAAGGTTGGGTTTATTGTTGGCATTGAGCTCCAGAAAGAACTGGCCTCACAGGCTCAGAGGAATGTGGCGCTGAATGAGCTCGAAAGAAAAATTGCCATAATCCAGGGAGATCTCAGACATCTTCCCCTCGCCAGAGGATTTGCTGATGTAGTTGTGTGTAACCCACCCTACAGGCAACAGACGAGCGGCCGGATTAATCCCGATGAAAGTAAGGCCATTGCCAGGCATGAGATAGCGGCTAGCTTAGATGCTATCTTGGCCGCAGCCAAGGCCCTGCTCAAACCAGGGGGCAGATTGACCCTGATTTATCCGGCAAACAGATTGACCGAGGTTTTCACAAAGATGACAACGGAAGGGCTTGAACCGAAAAGGCTTCAGATCATCTTTCCGGATTCGGCCTCCTACGCCAAGCTTGCATTGATTGAAGGAAGATTGCAGGGTAGATCCGGGCTAAAGATTCTACCTCCCATATTTGGGCAAGGTCGGTATTCGGTACTGTAGGTTGTCCGTTGTCAACAGGCTGTTGCCGAAATCCCTTTTCGCTTCGTCAACAGCCTGTCAATAGTATGTGGCATAATAAGCCTCTTTACCAGACACCTATCAACGGACATTATCTCTTTTTGCCGCCACCTTCATGAATCGACCAAGGGATGAACGGAGATCCTTATCTTTGACCCGTGCCAAGATTTCACCCATCTCCTTCTCTTCTTCGGTGGTAGGGCGCTGACCAATCTCTTGCTTTGATTTGCCTTTCGTTATCTGTCTACTCTCTTGAGAGGGGTACCTACCTTAAGCCGTATTTTTCTCACGGTGTCCGTTCGAAGCCTGCTATTAAGCTTATCTTTTATCGTTTCGGCCATGAACTCGAGCTCCTGTACCCATACACTATCGGTAACCTTAACTAAAAGGATACCTCTGTTTATCGTAGAAGGCCGGGCATGTTCGGCAATTTCTTTCCCCACAACACGATCCCAGATTTTCCAGATCCTTGCATCATCAAGATTTATCGGTAGAGCAGATGTTGTGAAGAGATCGTCTATTACCTCCTTAATATGAGTAAATGATTTTGTATGCCTTTTCATATGTCCTTATCCCCGGTTGAGGATAATCAATATCCTTTGTTTTATTTCTTGACGCAACCCTTTTTTTCTATTAGTATCTTCTCATAATCTATGAGAGAGGTGAAAAACTATGCCTTGGGATTGGGATAAGCTTCAAAAACAAAAGATGGGCAAGGGTGGCAATCCACAACAGATGGATGAGATTTTTGACAAGTTTAAGGGACTCAAGGGGAAACTGCCGGGATTCTGGATAATAATCGGTATTGTGATAATCTTGATTATTATATCGTCTTCTTTCTATACCATTGGTGTCAATCAGGTGGGTATTATACAGAGGTTTGGTAAATACATCAGAACAGCCCCTCCCGGACTAAGTTTCAAGCTTCCCTGGGGAATAGAAAAACTGACAAAGGTACCGGTGAGACTTGTCAAGAAAGAAGAATTCGGCCTAAGGACTATCAGGCCCGGTGTTAGGACCCAGTATGCCAGATCTACGGAGTATCTCAATGAATCTCTCATGCTTACCGGTGATCTCAATGTTGCTGTGGTCCCCTGGATAGTGCAGTACCGGATCAAGGATCCCTATGACTATCTCTTCAAGGTCAGGAATGTAGATTCCACCTTGAGGGATTTAGCTGAGTCCACCATGAGACTGGTAGTGGGAGATAGAAGCATCAATGAGGTAATCAGCAAGAGGGAGGAGATTGCTGACCAGGCGAAAGTTCTCTTACAACAGGAAATGGATGAAGCGCAAACCGGTATAAATGTGGTCACCATTGAGATGAAGAAGACAAATGTCCCTGAGCCGGTTCAATCATCCTTTAATGAGGTTAATCAGGCAACTCAAGAAAAGGAGAGGATGGTCTACCAGGCCAGGGAGGAATACAACAAGGCCATTCCAGCGGCCAAGGGAAATGCCGAGAAGACCATCAAGGCTGCTGAAGGCTATGCCCTTGACAGAGTTAACAGGGCCAAAGGCGATGCGTCCAGATTTCTCGCCGTCTATGCTGAGTATGCAAAGGCAAAGGATGTAACCAGGAGACGTATTTATCTTGAGACCCTGAAGGATCTTTTTCCAAGACTGGGAAGCAAGTATATCATCGATGCAGACCAAAAAAATGTCCTCCCTTTTCTCAATTTAGGGAGGGAAAAGGGGGCTGAGAAATGAAATCTAAAGGAATTATCTACGCTGGGATCATTATCATAATAATCATTCTCCTCTCTGGGCCACTGTATGTTGTGGACGAGACTGAACAGGTAGTGGTTACCCAGTTCGGTAGGGCGATTGGAGAACCAATAAAGGAGCCCGGCTTGTACTTTAAGATTCCCTTTATCCAGCAGGCAAACCGGTTTCGAAAAAACCTCCTGGAATGGGACGGAGACCCCGGTCAGATTCCAACCCTGGACAAGACCTTTATATGGGTAGACACCTTTGCCAGGTGGAAGATCGTTGATCCCCTCAAGTTTTTTGAGACGGTCAACAACGAAATTGCCGCCCTCGGCAGGCTGGATGACATTATTGATCCTGCGGTACGGAACTTTATTACATCCTACCCCCTGATTGAAACCGTGCGCATGACCAACAGAGAACTGGATACCTTTGAAGCAGGTATAGATGAGGTGCAGGAGATAAGTCCGCTGGGTGAAGTCAAAACAGGGAGGGCCAAAATTACCAAGGGTATCATGGAACAGGCGCAGCCAAAGGTAGCCAAATTCGGTATAGAACTGGTAGATGTTAAGATAAAGCGATTAAATTATGTTGAAGAGGTAAGAAAATCGGTGTACCAAAGGATGATCGCAGAGAGAAAGCAGATAGCTGAGAAGTTTCGATCTGAAGGCAAAGGAGAGGCGAGGAAGATAGAAGGTGATAAAGAAAAGGAGATGAAACGGATCACTTCCGGGGCATACAGAAAGGCTCAGGAGGTTAAGGGAAAGGCGGACGCCGAGGCCACCAAGATTTATGCGCAGGCCTACGGAGTGGACCCTGATTTTTACTCCTTTGTCAACACCCTCGACATCTATAAAGAGACTCTGGACAAGGACAGCACACTGGTGCTTTCAACCGACTCGGAATTTTTTAAGTATCTGAAAGGGTACATGGGGGAGAGATAAAATAGGGGCTTCGCCCCAATTGCGGTATTGGCCCGCCCTGGCACGACTTGCCTGGAATAAACTGCTATTGATGTAATACTTTGGAAGCGTCGCCTGCTGAACTCCAGTCATGAAACTCAGGTCTGGGCCAGGGATCAATGGAGTACTGGAGTGATGGGTTTAATTGTAGAGATCTTGAGATACTAGATGTCTTCATAGCTCAAGATCTTAATATTTGTATCAAGTTTTTGTAATACCGCTAAGATGCAAAGGATAATTGGGATTGTAGAACGGTTGCGGTTGTGCAGCTCGAAACGGTTAACGGTTAACGTTGTACGAAACCAGCAGCGCAACCGTATAACTTTAGACGAAACCAACATCGCTTCGCCTCAAATAATGGAATATGATTTTTATCCACTCATCGGTTTGAGGCGGAGCTTCACTAGATTAGGGCTACAAAATGGTCAGAACAGAGATATCACTTTTTTTAAAGAATATTCCAGGGGAGTTGGGTAAGCTTTCCAAAACATTGTCTCAGGCAGGAATCAATATCGACGCCCTTACTATTCAGGATGCATCACAATATGTGCAGGAACTTTTCAGGGCCAGAGGAAAATCGCTGAAAAGGATTGCCCCTGCTGCGAGTTATGGATCGATGAAGAAGGACTCAGCAGAATTTGCCCTGATCAGGCTATTGGTGGATCAGACTGATAAGGCAGTTGATCTCTTGGCTAAGGGTGACTACATCTTTGACGTAATGCCGGTGATTGCCCTCACTATTGATAACAAACCAGGCACCCTTGCCAAAATGGCAGAAACATTTGGTAAGAAAGAGATAAATATCAACTATGTTTACGGCTCTGCTCTGCCAGGCGGGGAAAAATCCCTCTTTATATTCTCTCCGGAAGATATTGAAGAGGCTGCCAAGCTATTTCCTGAATCCTAAAAAGCAATCGTGTTTGTTGCGTTTATTGAGTTTGTTGGGTTTATTGTGTTTTTAGAGTCGTGCGATGAACAGCCCATGCTCACATCGCACATCCCATATCACGCATCACCACTCGGGTTAATCTTTAGATCCACTATCATCAGCTGAATCGACTCTATTCCCTGCCAGGTGTTAGTTCCTACCTGAAAGAGTATGTCCACTGATTTCCCCCCGAGAGGATGGAAGGCACCCTTTCCAAACGCTATGCAATCAAACGTAATCCCCTTTTCCTTTATTCTCAGTTTCAGGTGATCGTTTCCCACCACTTTGGAGAACACAACCTCTAGCGGACCAGCCCAGAAAACAGGTTGAGGATTCTTATCACCAAAAGGCGGTAACATCTCCAGCTCCCTGAGAAGCCGCGGACTAATGGATTCCAGGCCTAACCTGGCATCGACGTCTATTTTGGGGACCATATCCTTTGGATCTATTCTTTTTCTGGCAAGCTCCTCGAACCTTTTACAGAATTCTCTGAGGTTTTTAGTTTCAATGCTAACTCCAGCTGCGTGGCCATGACCCCCGAATTGCTTCAAGAGGCCACTCAGATCAAAAAGGGCCTGATACAGATCAAAACCATCTATGCTTCTCCCCGATCCTCTCAGGAGTTCACCTTCAGCTTCGAGGATCAAGGTGGGACGATAGTGCTCCTCCACAATTTTGGAGGCCACGATGCCGACTATTCCCCGATGCCACGATGGGTCAGACAGGATAATTGTTCGTTGTCTTTCCAAATCATCGCTCCTCGTAATCCTTTCCCGAACCTCAGAGAGCATTCTCTTTTCAATGGCCTGGCGTTGCGTGTTCAGGGAGTCCATGTGGGCGGCAATTTCAGCGGCTTCTTTTTCATTATCCGTTGTCAGCAGCTGAACTGCCCTTGTTACTGATCCCAAACGCCCCATGGCATTAACCCTTGGGGCCAGTTTAAAGGCAATATCATACGTTGTTATTTCCCGATCCTTGTTTATGCCTGAAACCCGTAATAATTCCTTGATTCCAGGCCTCTGGCTCTCTCTCAATATGGACAGGCCGTTTTTCACCAGTATCCTGTTTTCCTCGAGCAAAGGAACTATGTCAGCCACGGTACCAAGTGCAACAAGGTCAAGATAGGGCCGTAAATCAGGTTCACCCTTGCTCCTAAAGTAGCCGCTCTCTCTCAAGTCTGCCCGTATAGCTATGGCCAGGTAAAAGGCGAGACCAACCCCGGAGAGTCCCTGAAAAGGGAAAGGGCAATCAGGTCGAAATGGATTAATCGTGGGGCAGCGTGGTTCAAAATGGGCTGGAAGTTGATGGTGGTCTGTAACAACGACTTCCAGCCCAAGGCTTTTAGCCAAGTCTATTTCAGATGGGGAACTGATACCGCAATCAACAGTAATAATGAGCTCCGTATCGCCTGTAGCTATCTCTCTGATTGCCGCGTCATTGAGGCTGTAGCCCTCTTCCAGTCTGTGAGGGATATAAAAGGAAATTGGGATTTCAAATTGCGAGAAGAAATTGACCAACAGAGCCGTTGCAGTTATTCCATCTGCGTCGTAATCACCGTAGATGGTTATTCTCTTCTTGTTCTTTATGGAAGTGGATATCAGCTCAACTGCCCGGTCCATATCCTTGAAAAGGAATGGGTCTCGTAAGGCGCCGAGTTTTGGGGAAAGAAAGGATTTAGCTGCATCCGGAGTGGGAACCTTTCGGTGAATGAGTAAGGAGGCAAGCAGTTTGGATATCCCAAGTTTTCTTGCCAGCCATGATGCTGAGGGGGGATCATCCTTTACCTGCCAGATATTATCGCTCCTATTTGACACCTGCTACTGCCTGTGCCAGGTTATAGCAAAAGCCGCCCATTTTCTCAAAAGCATCCAACATATCAATAAAGATCATACCTCTGTCTATCTCGCATGTTCCCTCGAATAATCGAATATGGTGACTCAATTTCATGTCCTCAGTCATCCGACTTATGTTATCCACCAATCTTACTGCCTCCGGCATGATCTGTTTGTTTTCTTCTTTGATCCCGGTGAGAACAAGTACCAGGAATTCCCTGGCCTCAGAAGCTATGTTCACATAATCTTGAATTGCGAATTCAGAGAAGTAAAGCTTCTCTTCAATCATCCTCTCGAGTGCCTCGGCGATATCTTCCAGCTCATCACCAATCCTCTCAATATTGTTGGTCATCCTCAACAGAGAAGTTATTTCCTTGGATTCCTCAACAATGATATTCTGTTGCATAACCTTTACCAGGAAATCCATGATCTCTTTTTGGAGATTATCCAGCACATCTTCCCGACCCTTCCATTTCTCCAGTTTCTTTGTGTTTCTTATCTTAAGGGCGCCAATTACCTCATCAAACATGGTTTGAGCCTCTTCCCCCATTCTGATGACCTCCTGCCACGCCTGCACCAGTGCCACTTCTGGTGAGTCAAGATAGCGCCGGTCCAGATACTTTATATGATAGATCTCATCAACGGCTTCTTTTTTCCCCCGAGGGGTCAACCAGATAGCGATCTTAACCAGGTACGGGAGAACAATAAGGAAAACAATCGCGTTGATGACGTTAAAAAGGGTATGGGCATTGGCAATATGGCGGGAAATAAATGGCTTCTCTCCTCCTAAAAGGAAATCAGGGGCCCCAATAGCCAAAAAGTGTGTCGTTAGAAAGGCCACCGTACGTACAAAATAAGGAAAGATTAGCAGTATCAAGAATACACCCAAAACATTAAAAAGGGTATGAGCCATTGCTGTCTGCCTGGCATTGAGATTGGAGCCAATGCTCGCCAATTGTGCTGTGATAGTTGTACCGATATTTTCACCTAAAATCATGGCCACACTGCCCTCAAGGCTGAGTAACCCCTGGCTGGCTAGTGCCATGGTTATGCCAACCGTGGCGCTTGAACTCTGTACAGCCATGGTGAGAGCAGCACCGGCAAGGACACAGAGAAGAATCTCATTGAAGTTTTGACCCTGGAAGTTGGTTAAGAAATGAATAAAGCCCGGTGCCTCTCTGAGCGGAGCAAGGCCGGCTTTCATGGTGGCTAATCCGAAGAAAAGGATACCAAACCCAAGTGAGACATCTCCCCACTGTTGCCATTTTCTTGAGACAAAAAAGAATCTTAA
>JAUVXZ010000060.1 GCA_030603345.1 Pseudomonadota bacterium | reverse complement strand
ATTATAGGTCATGACCATGGGGTCTTTAAAGTGCCTGAGACCCTCCAGATCCCATACGATTACCTTCTTCAAAAAGGGTATCTTATCCCTGAAGTTCAGCCACTTATCAAGCTGCTCTTCGTTTTCTACAAAGAAGAATTTGGAATCCGAATTCTCTATCACATACTCTACCTGTGGCCAGGCGTTGGTAGAATAGATACCAACAGACACACCGCCAGTGCACTGGATACCCAGGTCTATGATCACCCACTCAGGACAATTATCACCGATAATGGATACACGATCTCCCTTTTCAAGGCCTATGGATATGAGGGCCGATCCCACATATTGAGCCAGCCTATAGTATTTATTCCAGGAGATGTCATGCCAGAGGCCATATTCCTTTTTGCGCATGGCCACCCGGTCTCCATGTTTTTGTACCGCGTGTCTGAAAATCTGTGGAACAGTTTTAGGTGCCATGCTTAATTTATCTCCACCGCTTTTGCCTTTTCCACCGTTGATAGCCCTTGGCCGATTCTGTTTGCTTTACCCCAAGATAGAATTCCTTTACATCTTCGTCCTCCATGAGATCGGCTGCCTTGCCTTTCATGACGAAGCGACCGTTTTCCAATATCAAACCAACATGGGCAATTTTTAAGGCCATCCTCGCATTCTGCTCTACCAGGAGTATCGTTATACCCTCTTCGTTTATTTTCTTGATTATAGCAAATATTTCCTTAACCAGGATAGGTGAAAGCCCCAGGGATGGCTCATCCAAAAAGAGCAGTTTGGGCCCGTTCATCAAGGCCCTCCCAATTGCCAGCATCTGCTGTTCACCTCCGGACAATGTTCCGGCAAGCTGGCCCTCTCGTTCCTCTAGGACTGAGAAATAACCGTAGATCCTCTTGAAGTCCTGTTTGATACCAGCCCTATCGTGTCTGCAGTAGGCGCCCATAAGGAGATTTTCCCTGACCGTTAGCTCATCAAAGACCTCCCGCCCCTCTGGTACGTATGAGATACCCATCCTTACCAACTGTTCAGGATCCTTACGGTCAATCCTCTTTCCCATAAACTCAATAGTGCCTTTGTCAGGTTGATCTTCGATCAAACCCATCACTGTCTTTAATATCGTTGATTTTCCTGCGCCATTATTTCCCAGTATGGCGGTTATGGTGCCCTCTTCAAGAGACAGAGAAACACCTCGCAAGGCATAGATGAGCCCATAGAAGGTCTCGATATTTTTGATTTCAAGAAATGCCATTCCTAGATTTCTTCCTCCCCCAAATATGCCCTTAGAACCTCAGGATTGTTCTGAACCTCTTCAGGAATCCCTTCACATAGTGGTTTGCCAAAGTTTATGGCCAGAATCCTGTCTGATATATCCATAACCATCCTCATATCGTGTTCAATTAAGAGGATGGTTACCCCAAGTTCGTCCTGTATATCCTTAACCCAAAAGATGAGATCCTGCTTCTCTTCTGTGTTCATGCCGGCCGAGGGTTCATCCAAGAGTAAAAGCTCAGGCTCCAGAGCCAGGGCCCTCCCTAACTCGATAAGCTTCTGGGTACCGTAGGGAAGGCCACCAACAAACTGGTTTCGGGCAGCTTGTAAGTCTAGTAAGTCAATGATCCGCTCTACCTGTTCCCGGTGTTTTATCTCTTCGCGGGCTGCTTTTGATTTGCGCCTGAAGAAGGTGGCCCCGCTGAACACCCCCGTATTTATGTGGAGATGCCTGCCAAGCATTAGGTTTTCCATTGTTGTCATTCTTGAGAAAAGCTCGATATTCTGAAACGTGCGAGCAATACCCTTCCGGGCGATCTTGTGAGGCTTTAGTCCTGTTATCTCCTCACCCATGAAGATCATTTTACCACTATTTGGCGTATAGAGTCCGTTAATGCAGTTAAAGATGGTCGTTTTACCGGCACCGTTGGGACCAATTATGGAAAAAATAGATCCACTGGTAATCGCAAAGCTAACGTTATCAACCGCCGTGAGGCCACCGAAGGAGATGGTCAGATCCTGAACACTAAAAAAGTCTGTTTCTATTTGTTTTTCAACAGCATCCATAAACAGTCTTTAAGTAATTTACCCAATTAGCTCAACAAACCCAACCAACCCAAGGAACCCAAGTAACTCAAGTAACCCAACAAACCCAATAAACACCGATTATGCCAGGTAAGATTCTCGGGATTGACGTCAATACTGATTCAGTAGCAGCAGTCCAGGTAGAGGGGGGACTGAGAGGCTATAATATAACTGATTGGTCTTGTGTTATGATCGAAGAGGCAGGGGGTATGGAGGAGGCACTTCGAGTCCTGAGCGAACAAATGGACCTTAGGGCTGATACCTGCATGGGCGCGATTGCCGGGGAACAGGCATCGTACCGCAATCTTCAGATGCCTTTTAGGGAGACGAAAAAGATCAGACAGACCATAGCCTTTAATATTGAGACCATGGTCCCTTTTCCAATCCAGAGCTTACTAGTAGATTTCACCATTGTTGATCAGTCGGATCAGAGTGAAATCCTCGCTGCCTCAGTAAGGCGAACATATATCTCCGAATACCTCACCCTCCTCCAGGGCCATGGGATTGATCCAGACGTTTTGGATATCAGGGGTGTACCCACGGGCTTATGGTTGTTGAGCCAGCCGGGCATACCTGATGATGGACTTCTCCTCGAAATGGGTCGCAAGCAAACCGTAATGGTCCTTTATCTTAATAAACGAATAAGCTTGATCAGGGTACTTCCCTTTGGCGATGATCTCACCTCTGGGGCTTTGCCAAATGCGCCAACGGACAATCATCCTGAAACCCAGGTAGCTGAGCATATAGAACCACATTTCAGAACGTTTTGTGCAAATGTTCACCATACACTCCATGGATTTGAATGCCACAACAACAGAACAATCAGGCCGGAGAAGATCTTTATCACGGGGAGCGGGAGTCGTTACCCGGATACAGAGCGCTTCTTAGAGCAATTTCTTGATGTTCCGGTTGAGAGGATCAATGTGGCACGGGATACAAGGGTGCACATGGATGAGGATGTGGCCCAGTTGTGGGAGTCTGCCGTCATGGATGGCGCCCTTGCTCTTGCCCTCCGGGACACCAAGAAGGGTATGGGTTTCAATTTCAGAACAGAGGAATTCGAGATCACGAAGAGAACTTTCAGGCTCAGGAAGGAGATTCAAAGAGTCGGTGTTTTCTTGATTGTGATTCTGGCTCTGGCAATCGCATATTTCGGTGTGGACTATTATCTCCTAAAAAAGCAGTACAGGATGCTGGATAAACAGATCACCGGGATATACAGGCAGACATTTCCTGATGAAAAGCGGATTGTGGATCCAGTCCAACAGATGAAGGTAAAAATAACAGAATTGAAAAGTTCAGCCTTTTCCCTTCCCGGGATGAGGGGAGACCAAAGGGTTATTGACCTGCTGCGGGATATTTCCCTCAAGATTCCCAGATCCTTGGATGTAACCGTGAGCACCATGGTGGTTGATCCAGAGACAGTAAAGATCAAGGGGGAGACTGATACGTTTAACACCGTGGATATTGTTAAGCGAAGGCTGGAACCATCGGAGTACTTTAGTGAAGTCACCATTAGTTCTGCCAATCTTGATCGATCTGGCAAACGGGTGCAGTTTGAAATAAAGTTGCAGCGGAAAAAGTAACATAGTTTGTTGTGTTCATTGAGTTTGTTGGGTTTTTGTGTCAAAAAATGAAAATTAAGAGGTTTGAAGATCTACACTGTTGGGAGGAAGCACGCAAATTGGTGAATTTTGTTTATCGAGCAATAAAGGAGAGCAAAGATTTTCAAAAAGATGCCAGACTATGCGGGCAGATTACTGGTGCTGCAGTATCATCCATGAGTAACATAGCAGAAGGTTTTAGTCGCAGATCGAACAATGAATTCATTCAGTACCTTTTCATATCAAAAAGTTCGGCAACCGAGGTTCAAAGCGAAGCTTACGTTGCCCTGGATCAGAAATATGTTGAGGAGGAAACCTTTAATCATATCTATGAGCAAGCTGAAAGGGTTTCTAAACTAGATTCGGGCCTGATAACCTATCTCCTTCAAAACCAGCGCTCATCTAAACCCAAAAAACCCAACAAACCCAATGAACCCAAGAAACCCAACAAACTCAATGAACCCAAGAAACCCGAGAAGCCCACATCATGAAACTTGCACGACGTGAAAGATATTTCGTATCTGGTGCGGCATTATTTCTCGCAGTTTTTTTCATCTTTCAATTCCTGATCTCCCCCTTCTTTGAAGCCAGAAGGAGGGTCAGAAGAGGTGTCAGTGCAAAACAAGATGGATTGGAAGAGATAGTAAAGCTGAGTTCTGAATACAATAGATACCGGAAGGGTTCTCAAGGAATAAAGCAGATACTTGCTGAACGGAGGAAGGGATTTACGCTTTTTTCATTTCTTGAAAAGGAGGCACGTGACGCCGGTGTCAAGAACAGTATCAAATACATGAAACCCTCTGTTTCGGCGGGGTCTGGTCCCCACAAAGAATCCTTGGTTGAGATGAAATTGGAGGCAATTACCTTGCAACAGTTATCCGGCTACCTTTGGCGTATTGAATCAACCGAAAATGCTGTGAGCATCAAGAGAATTTCAGTAAAAGAAAACAAAAAGAAGGCTGGGCGCCTCGATGCCATCTTGCAGGTACTAACCTTTCAGTAGATAAAGACTGGAGGAATGGAGAAAGGGAGTCATGGGGCAATGAAAGAATAAGAGACCAATACTCCAATACTCCAGCACCCCAATACTACAAATCAGTGAGCTCTATGAATGCCTAAGAGAAATTGGGTATGATACAGTCCTCATCTAAACATAGAAAATGGGTCGGGTACACAATCTACTGCATTTTTTTGACAGCCGGTTTCCTATATTTTCTTTTTCCTTCGGATGCTGTCAGAGATTATCTACAGATAAAGGCACGAAACCTCGATCCTCCCCTCATGGTTTCGATTGACAGGATAAAACCATGGCCGGTTTGTAGTCTAAAGTTTGGGCACACCGAAATTTCATTCCTGGATAAGCCTAACAGAAAGCTTTTCAGGGCTGACAGCCTTCTCTTGAGACCCGGGGCAGGGTTATTTTTTAGGGGAGACCATAGGTGGTGCTTTCGGTGCGTGGCTTATGGAGGTAAAATAAAGGGTTGCACAAATTTCACCAATAATGACAGGGCAGGTCCCTTTAAAGCGGAAATCGAATTTGACACGATTCGAATTGGCACCTATGAGCACCTGAAGGATTTGATTGGCAGATATGTTGATGGAACCCTTACCGGCACCATCTCTTACAGCGGACAGCGAGAGAGGTTGTTGAACGGCGCTGGAGAAGCGAATCTCAAATTCGTAAACGGCAGGATTGAGCTCTTGTCGCCCGTCTTAACATTGGAGTCCATTGAGTATAATGAGATTGTCATTAATATGGCCCTCAAGAGAGGAACGGTAAACCTCACTCGCCTCCAATTGGAGGGCCCCCTGTTGAAGGGTACCCTATCAGGGAGCATTCGCTTAAGAGAACAATTGGCAAAGAGTAGCCTCGATCTCAAAGGTACGATCGAGCCATTCGCTGCATTCTTCAAAAAGGCCGAAGGTATCCAGAGTACTCTCAAGTATTTCAGAGAAAGGCTGAGAAAGGGAGCGCTTCCCTTTCGTATACGCGGAACCCTTGCTCAGCCGAAGATTAGTTTCATTTAACGGAATGGTTACTATGCCCAAGCGTTTCCTGACCCTTTTTAATCTGTTGGCCTTGGCTGTTATTGTCTTTATTGCGGTCAATCTCTTTTACCTCATTACCACGGCTCATCTCCGGGGGGTTGATATCCAGAAAAGTGCCTTGTCGCAGGTACCGGATGTGAAAGAACACGGGAAGTTCCCCTTGGGCTACTACCGGGCAATTATTGATAGAGATATCTTCGGTTCCGGAGAAGAGGTATTACAAGAAACCGGAGGGGAAGATTTTGATGACCTGGAGCCCACTTCCTTGAATGTAGCTCTGTTGGGAACAGTTGTAGGCGGTAAACAGTATGGCTTTGCCGTTATTGAAGAGGTCAAAAAAAGAAAGCAAGGTCTTTATAAGGTGGGTGACAGCGTTCAGGGTGCCACGGTCAAGAGGATATTGAGAGGCAAGGTGGTCTTGCGCGTCAATGACAAGGATGAAATCCTGACCATGGAGGAAGAGGCTGCCTCGAGAGCTGAGCCTGGATATGTGCGCTCACCGGCCGGTGAAAAAGAAGCTACCATACAAGTAAGCCGTTCAGAGGTGGATAAATCCCTTAAGAACGTTCATCAATTACTTACTCAGGTAAGGATAAGGCCTCACTTCAGGGATGGCAAGCCAGACGGTTTAGCCGTCAGTAATATTAGGCCGGGTTCCTTTTTCGCAAAACTCGGATTGAGAAACGGTGACATTGTGCAGGGAATAAATGGCAGGAATATCAAGAGCCCTGACGACGTAATGGAGGTCTACCAGAGATTGAAGTCAGGATCTCGCGTTGCATTGCAGGTGATGAGAAATGGAGAGGAAAAAATAATCAATTACCAGTTCAGGTGAGAGTTTCATGTATGCGTCCTATTTCGGTTTCAAAGAAAACCCTTTCAATCTGAGCCCTGATCCACGGTACCTCTTCTTGAGCACCTACCACAGGGAGGCCCTTGACCACCTCCTCTATGGAATCAATGACCGGAAGGGTTTTGTCGTTATTACTGGTGGTATCGGTACTGGTAAAACTACCCTTTCCAGGGCTCTCCTTGAGCGATTAGACGAGTCAGTCAAGAGTGCCTTGATATTCAATTCATTTATCTCAGACACGGAGCTGCTGGAGACAGTAAATCAGGAGTTTGGCATTGGTCTGGATTCCTCAGTTAAAACAAAAAAGGAATACATCGATAAACTCAATCAGTTCTTGCTCAAGACCTTTAGCACGGGAGGCAATGCAGTTTTGCTGATTGATGAGGCCCAAAATCTTTCACTGCCTGTGCTTGAACAGATAAGGATGCTGTCAAATCTGGAAACAGAAAAGGAGAAACTAATACAGATCGTTCTTGTGGGGCAATCCGAATTGAAGGAGCTTCTCGCTCACCCTTCCTTGAAACAGCTTGATGAGCGGGTTATGGTTCGTTACGAGCTCAGATCTCTGGATCGAAAGGATGCCCAGGGCTATGTGGAACATCGATTGGTGGTAGGAGGCGGCAGAGGAGATCTGAGGTTTACCACCGGTGCCTTAAAGGAGATCTATCGATATTCTCGGGGAAATCCACGGAGGATCAATGCGGTTTGTGACAGGTCGCTTCTCATTGGGTATGCAAAAGATGAATTCACCATATCTAAGGGAACCGTTCGCAAGGCGGTTAAAGATATAAGGGGCAATCTGGCACCAGAAATGGGGGCTCGTTTTTGGCCAAAAAGATTGGGTAGATTGCTCCCCGTCCTTGTGGCCTTGTTGATCATTTTGGCAGGTTTTTCCATATGGATTCATAGAGGGGATATTCTAAAGATATTCCCCGGTGAGGAAACAATTCATTTGCCCATGCCTCAGAGCAAGGAAACGGTTGCTGTTCCGGTACCCGAAAGAAAAGAACCAAGTCTATTCCTCGATGACCAGGTAAGCATCGCTGGCCTTTTCAAGCTTTTCAGGGATAGGGATGGCAAAGACCGGTATGCGGACGATAGGGTTCATGTGGGTCTGTTTCCATTCAGTACCGAGCTCAAAAACTATACCGTGTTCAAGAAACCTTTTCGGATTCTTTTAGACGACCCCGAGCCTTCTGAATCTCCGGGCACCGTTTCACCCGGTTCACCTTCCGACACGGTCTCATCTCCTCGCTATCTCCTGATCCAGGAAATAACTGCTGATGGAGCCGTGGTTATAGATGCGGAAGGGAGGGATAACCGAGTGAACAGAGCTTTCCTTGAAAGCCACCAGGGCCAGAGGGTTTCCTGGGTCTATCCCTATGAAAACAAAAGTCTCACCTTGGTGAAGGGGATGATTGGCCCCAGTATCGAAAAGGTGCAGCAGGCACTCAAACAGATTGGATATCCGGTTGAACCCACAGGAATCTTTGATGACCCAACGTTTCAAAACATAAAGAAATTCCAAGCGTATTTTGGTCTAAAGCCCGACGGAATTGTGGGCCGGCGAACCAAGGCGTTACTATATCAGGTGTCGGATTGAGGGGAGTTTTGTGTTCGGCAACCGAGGTTCAAAGCGAAGCTTACGTTGCTCTAGATCAGAAATATATTGGGGAGGAGACCTTCAATCATATCTATGAGCAAGCGGAAAGGGTTTCGAAATTAGATTCAGGCCTGATAACCTATCTCCTTCAAAATCGGAGCTCATTTAAACCGAATGAACCCAACAAACACAACAAACCCAATGAAGCCAAGAAACGAATATGATCCATGAGCTACATCCATGAGGCCTTGCTCAAGGCACAAAAAGAAAAGGATGCTCGGCATCCACGGTACCAGAGAACTCTTTCAGGCACCGCGGGAAAACCCGGTATTTTTTCTGGTAGAGCGGTATGGATGATCAGTCTTGGCGTCATTTTACTTGCTTTTGCACTCTATTCGTGGTTGGATTTTAATGGCAATAAAACAGTGCCGGCATCAGAGGTTTTAAGGCCTGAGGCCCAGTCCAGATCAGAAGACTTGGTAAAAGCAGAAGAATGCTATGAAAGCGCACGACATCTTCATAAAATTGGTCGTTTAGAAGATGCCAGGAGGCTGTATAAAAAGACCCTCATGCTTGACCCCGGTTCTGTTTACGCATTGAATAACCTGGGTGTTCTCTATATGCAGGACAAAAATTATGCAGAGGCCCAAAACAGCTTCGAACATGCCATTCAGAAAAAGCCAGATTATGTTGATCCGTATTATAATCTGGCCTGCCTCCATGCCTTAAAGGGGGAGACGATAAGAAGTTTGGCCCAATTGAAAAAGGCGATTTCACTTGATACATCGGTAAGGGGGTGGGCTCGAAAGGACAGAGACCTGCAGAGTTTGAAAGGAGAGCCTGGATTTCAAGAGATAACAGGAAAGAAATAACAGAAGAATGGAGCTGGAAAAAACCCAATACTCCAGTTCTCCAATACTCCAATACCGTAACGCCAAAATGAGTGTCAAATACGAGATGTGTATACCTATGAGATTTAGGCCAAGAGCAAAATCTATCTTGTACTTCCTGTTGATAGGACTCATAGTACTTGGGAATTACTCCCCGGTGCCGGGGGCGCGGCTTTCAGGGGAGGAGGGTGTGACCCCTGTTGCACCTGAGCCCAAGCCACCGGTTGAAAGACCTGCTCAGGCGAAGCCCAGCGTAATAAAAAGACGTCCTCAACCGCAGAAAAAGGTGGTGCCAAGAAAACAGATCACCCAGGAAAGAAAGGCCGCGAAAGGGGAGGTATCTGATGAACGGTATGTCACAATTGATTTCGACAATGTAGATATCGTGCTCTTTATCAAATTCATAAGCGAATTGACCGGCAAGAATTTTGTCATTGATAAGGCGGTGAGGGGAAAGGTGACCATCATATCCCCGACCAAGATTTCAGTAAAAGAGGCCTACAAGGTCTTTGAATCAGTTCTTGAGGTTCATGGCTTTACCACTGTCCCGGCCGGAAATATCATCAAGATCGTGCCCGCTCTCCAAGCCCGGTCCAAGGATATTGAAACCAGACTCCGCCAACAGGCTATCACTCCAGAGGACAAGGTGGTGACGCAACTCATTCCCCTTGAGTATGCCAATCCTGATGAGCTCAAGAGGCTTTTTGCCCCCTTGATATCCAAAAGCAGCGTGATTGTTTCCTACCCTCCTACCCGCATGTTGATTATTACCGATGTGCTTTCCAATATTGGGCGCCTGCTCAGGATTGTGAGTGAGATTGATGTTGTAGGTATTGGTGAAGAGATATCAGTTATTCCCCTTGAACATGCAAGAGCATCTGATATGGCTACATCGTTGGGCAGTATCTTTCAACAGGCAGTCAGAAGGCCCACCAAAAAAGGTGCACCTGTAGCACCTGTTAGCAGGATCGTGGCTGATCAGAGGACGAATTGTCTCATAATATTAGCCACTGAAGATGATACCGTGCGGATCAAAAAGCTCATAGAACTGCTGGACAAGGAAATCCCCCGAGGAGAGGGAGATATCCATGTCTATTACCTTAACAATGCAAATGCCGAAGAACTGGTAAAGGTTTTAATGGCCATTCCTCCTAAAACGACTGAAGCGCCAAAAAAGGGAAAGGCCCCGGTTATTTCCAGAGAAGTACAGATCGTGGCAGATAAGGCGACCAATTCATTGGTAATAATGGCAAAAAAAGACGACTTTCTCGTCCTGGAAGAGGTGATTAAAAAGCTGGATGTCGCTCGGCGTATGGTTTACATTGAGGCCCTTTTTATGGAAGTCGATGTGTCGAAATCATTCGAGCTGGGCGTGGAGTGGCAGGCCGCAGAAACGATTGGCAGTCATGACGGCAGGGATATTGCGGCCTTTGGAGCCTCCACTTCGGGAACGAGTGCTTTTCCCGGAGTCGATAGCGGGACAGGCATAGTCAGATTCGCTACCGGGTTTTCCTTAGGAGTTTTGGGCGATGTAATCAATATTGGCGGGGTTAGTTTTCCCAACATAGGGGCAGTAATACGTGCCTATAAAACTGATTCCGATGTGCACATCCTATCAACTCCCCAGATTATGACAACCGACAATGAAGAAGCAGAGATCCTGGTTGCAAAGAATATTCCTTTTCTGACTCGGCAGGAGACATCACAAGCAGGGTTTGACTACAGCAATTACGAATACAAGGATGTAGGCGTTACCCTCAATATTACCCCACAAATAAACCAACAGAGGTTTGTTCGTCTGAAGATTACCCAGGAGGTGTCCCAGGTAATTAAGGAGGAATCGGCCTTGGGGCTTCCCACCACCCTGAAGCGAGTGGCAAAGACCACGGTAGTGGTTAAGGATGGAAATACCCTGGTGATTGGCGGGTTAATAGATGAAACATTGAGTCAAGGTCGGTACAATGTGCCGTGCCTTGGAGATATTCCTGTGCTAGGCTGGCTCTTCAGATCAGTTTCGAGCTCCGGAGGTAAAACCAATCTTTTCATATTTCTGACACCCCATATCGTTGAAAATCCGGAAGAGGCAAAAAAGGTTTATGAAGAAAAGAAGGAGCAGATCGACAAAATCAAGGAGGGTGTTATTAAGATGTATGGAGGACCAGAACCCAAGGGCCAGGATTCTGATGCAAAATAGAGATGTTGGTAACATTTTACATTTTTGAAAAATCGCACTGAAAAAGAAAGGAATGATGCCTTTTCTGGAGTGACTGGCGGGAGGACGCTGTCTTTTCGTGACTTATCTGTGGGGGAAACCGCAGCTCCCCTGCTCCAAAGGAGCGGGGGAGAATGCGGAGGGGGCAAGAATCCCCCGCTAGTAAGTCGCTGAAAAGACCAGTCCGCGAGGCTTGGAACGAAAGAGAAGGCATCATTCCTTTCAAAAATGATCAATTATTTTCAAATACCTAAATTGTTACAGGCAGCGAGGCTATGAAGCACAGACTTATCGGGGAGATAATAAAAGAGATCTGTTCTCTCTCAGAGGAGACACTTGCTGAAGCCCTGGAAATGCAAAAGGAAAAGGGTGGCAGGATAGGGGAAATCCTGATCCAGAAAGAGATCATAACAGAAGCAGATCTGCTAAAGGCCCTTGGCATTCAGTTTGGACTGCGATCGTGGTCTACTATCTCCGCAGAGGATATGGATATTGATTTTGCCCAGTCTATTCCCATCCAGTTTCTGAAAAAATACCGCATGGTCCCGGTGACTACCCCTGAGGGGACCTGTATTGCCATGAACGATCCCTTGCTGTTTCAGGAGCTTGATGATCTACGAATGATCCTGGGCTGGGATGGTGTAGAAACGGTGCTTGCCTCACGTTCGGCCATACTTTCGGCCATCAATTTCGCCTATGATATGAGCAGTGATTCTGCTGAACAGGTCATCCAGGATATGCATGAGGATGACAAAGAATTGATTCTCTCTGCGGTTGAAGAAACCGGTGACCTTCTGGATGATACCAGTGATGCCCCCATCATCAAACTGGTGAACCTGATGTTCTCTCAGGCCATAAAGGCAAGGGCGAGCGATATCCATATTGAACCCTACCAGACCAGACTCAAGGTCCGGTACCGGGTGGATGGCATACTCTATGATATGCTTTCTCCGCCCAAGCATATTCAGTCTACCCTTATATCCAGAGTCAAGGTAATGGCAAAACTGAACATTGCTGAGAAGCGACTTCCCCAGGATGGCAGGATTGAGATCAGAATCGGAGATAAGAATGTTGATGTTCGTGTCTCCACCATCCCCACTGCCTTTGGTGAGCGTGTTGTTCTCAGATTGCTGGACAAGACCACTGTATTGCTCAAGCTCACTGACCTGGGCATGCCCGTGGAGGGGCTCAAGGGATTTGGTGATCTCATTAAATCTGCTCATGGTATTATCCTTGTCACAGGACCAACAGGGAGCGGGAAAACCACAACCCTGTATGGCGCCTTGAGTACCATTAACAATCCGGATATCAATATTATTACTATCGAAGATCCCATTGAATACCGGATTGAGAATATCGGGCAGATTCAGGTGAATCCCAAGATTAATCTTACCTTTGCTAACGGGTTGCGCTCAATCGTGCGTCAGGACCCTGACGTGATCCTTGTCGGTGAGATACGGGATCTGGAAACCGCAGAGATTGCTATCCAGGCCGCCTTGACTGGTCACTTGGTATTTTCAACCCTTCATACCAATGATTCTGCCAGCGCAGTGACGCGGCTCATCGACATGGGGATCGAGCCCTACCTGGTAACCTCCTCGGTAATTGCGATATTGGCCCAGAGATTGATAAGAACAACCTGCAGTGGGTGTGAGGTAGCCTACAGTCCTGATGAGGAGTCCCTGAAGAACCTTGGCATCACCTCAGACATGGATGCAGGGGCAAAGATGTACAAGGGTACCGGTTGCGAGAGCTGCCTGAACACCGGATACAAGGGGAGAACCGGTATCTTTGAGATGATGGTTTTGGATGATCGGATCAAGAATCTCATATTGAAGACCTCAGATTCCAATTCTATCAAGAACATGGCTGTTGAGCAGGGAATGATAACCCTTCGTCAAGACGGGGCATCAAAGGTGGTCAAGGGAGTTACAACCGTTGAAGAGGTTCTGAGAGTAACCCAGAAATGACAAATGACAAAGCTCAAATGTCAAACCAAGCCCAACATCCATCTGATAGAGCAAAAATTTTGACATTTAGGCATTTGGATTTTGACATTTTTCTGGTAACCACCTTGGTTGCCCTTTTTTTCTTTTTCACGTCCTTTGTCTATGCCGCTCCTTTCAAGGGTCCGTGGGATCAGGATAGCCATCGCCAAAACTCCCAGAAACAAATGGATTCTACCTTCAACCCCCTGCGGCTTTTGGTTGAGTTCTACAGGACAAATATTTCGCCCATCGATGGTAAAAACTGCCCGATGCATCCCTCCTGCTCGGAGTACAGTATCCGGTGTTTCAAGAAACACGGCTTCTTCTTTGGTTGGATGATGACCAGTGATCGCCTGTTCCGATGCGGCAGGGATGAGCTCAGATTATCACCGCAGGTCATCGTGAATGGGGAAAGCAAATGCTACGATCCCCCAGAGAATAATGATTTCTGGTGGAGTCATGGCCAGTAAGGCCTGCACCTTCCACGCAGGCTGGGCCGGGATACTGGTATTTCTCTTTCTTTCCCTCTTTTCTATCCCTGTATATGCCAGCCAAGAAATAGTGCTGGATTCTAAGAGCCAGTTGCGGTTTGCCGAACAGTACTTTGAGAGAGGTGAGTACTACCGGGCTATCGGAGAGTACGAGCGCTTTATATATTTTTTCCCCACCTCCCCTAAAGTCGAATTTGCCAGATACATGATCGGGCTCTCCTTTTTGAGAGGTGAACAGTATGAACAGGCCATTCAGACATTTCAAGCGCTCATAGATGAATACCAGACCACCGAGTATGCCTTCAAATCATATCTGTCAACAAGCAAGGCATATGTACTGCTCGGACACTATGATGCAGCCCTTACCAGTGTGAATAATCTGGTAACCATTGCCCCGGATCAGGAAATCAGGGACGAAGCCTATTACCAAAAAGGCTGGGTCTATATGGAAATGGGATTGTGGGAAAAGGCCCGTGAGAGCTTTGATAGAATCTCATCTCAGAATCGAAAACGATATAATATCAAGGAACTCTCAAACGAGATTGATACCAAGACCCCTCTCAAGAAAAAGAGCCCCAAGGTGGCTGGGGTGCTTGCCATTATCCCTGGCGCCGGCCACCTCTATTGTAACAGAAAGCGGGATGCCCTGATATCCTTTCTGTTGAATGGTGTCATGATCTATGCCGCCTATGAGGCCTTTGACCATGATCTGAATGCCCTTGGGGGGATTATTACCTTCTTCGAGTTGGGCTTTTATGGAGGAAACATTTACAGCGCAGTCAGCAGTGCCCATAAATACAACCGGGATGAAAAAAACCGGTTGTTAAGGTATTTGAAAGAACAGACAGAGATAAGCCTTTCTTTGGCTGAGCCCCATGAGAACAAATCGCTGTTCCTCTTATGCCGGTTTTCATTTTAGGGAAATACTACTAAGAGCATCAAATAGTTTGCAATATCGGGAGGGGCATGAGGTCTTTTCTGTTGTGACTGGTGGGAGGCCGCTGTCCTTTTCACGACTTATCAGTGGGGGAAGCCGCAGCCCTGAGCCTGTCGAAGGGAATGCGGAGGGGGCAAGTATCC
>JAUVXZ010000254.1 GCA_030603345.1 Pseudomonadota bacterium | reverse complement strand
CAAAGCTGGAAATGCAAACATGATGTCGACTATTCTCATAATTACAGCATCTACTCCTCCCCCATAATAGCCTGCTATCACTCCGAAGGTTATGCCGAGAAGCATGGCGATTCCAACCGCAACAAAACCTGCACTCAGACTGACCCTGGCTCCATAGATAACTCTCGAGAGAACACATCTTCCCAAAGCATCGCTTCCCAGGGGCATACCTTCTATTGCCTCCTCACTCCAGAATCCGGGTTTTAGCCTCTTGAATAGTTCCGGAGGAGAAGGACTGGGGTTGTTGGGGGCAATGTAATTGGCCAGTATTGCGCACAAAACGAGCACAAGAAGGATTACCAGACCAAAGACTGCCGATTTATTGTATTTGAACCTTCTTATTAGCTCTCTGGCTCTTGTCTCTCGTTTCCTTTCCATTTCATCCTATTTGTACTGAATTCTCGGGTCGATATAGACATAGATGATGTCCGTTATCAAGTTCACAATCACAAACACGGAAGCAAAAAACAGCACACATCCCTGCACAGCAGGGTAGTCCCTCATACGTACGGCATTCACAACATATCTCCCTATTCCAGGCCAGGAGAAAACCGTTTCTGTCAGGATAGCCCCTGCAAGCAGCAAGCCAAAGTTTAGTCCAATTACCGTAACTACGGGAATCATCGCATTCTTTACCGCGTGCTTGTAGATTACTACCCTCTCTGATAATCCCTTGGCTCTTTCTGTCCTTATGAAATCCTGTCTCAACACCTCCAGCATACTTGATCTGGTTACTCTGGCGATGGTGGCCATGGGTATTGTTGCGAGAGCAATGGAAGGCAGAATCAAGTAACGAAAGGCGCTTAGTAGGCCTGCGAGATTTCCGGTAATTATGCTGTCAAGAATATAAAAACCTGTGATACGATGAAAAGAGATGGCAATATCCATTCGCCCTCCTATGGGCAGCCATCTCAGAAACACTCCGAAAATCATCATAAGCATGATGCCCAGCCAAAAAACGGGCATTGACACACCGAAGAGTGCTATTCCCATAAATGTATAGTCGAGTGCAGAATACTGCTTGGAGGCGGAGATAATACCCGCCACGCTTCCCACAAGTATGGCCAGGACCATTGCCGAGAGAGCAAGCTCAAATGTACTGGGAAATCTATCGAGTATCTCTTTGGTTACGTATTCGTTAGAGGTGATAGAGCGGCCCATATTGCCGCGAAGGACATTACTAAGCCATATCCCATATTGAATGTAGATAGGCTTATCCAGTCCATATTTCTCCCTTATCGCATTGATTGTCTGGCTAGATGCATGTTGTCCCGCCATGGTTCTTGCGGGATCACCCGGGGCAAGATGCATGAGAGAAAATGCAATGAT
Organism: Pseudomonadota bacterium; assembly: GCA_030603345.1. Taxonomy (GTDB): domain Bacteria; phylum Desulfobacterota; class DSM-4660; order Desulfatiglandales; family B25-G16; genus JADFWK01. The sequence continues at coordinate 3,310 of JAUVXZ010000254.1, read as the reverse complement.
TGAAGTCCCCAGCAAAACTGGCACTAGCATTAGTAGTCTCTTTATAATGTACCACTTCAATTTATTAGTTCCTTATCGCCTTTTAGGCAGATTCCTGCCAGTGGAAAGGCCCTGATAAAAAGACGTCTTAGCCTCTCCCATCCTTCGAACTTGGGTAGGCTTGACTCTTCAAATGTTCTTATACAACATTTCTAGCAGCAAGGGGGTGATCGGAATCACCCCCTTGCTGTGCAAAACTCAAACAGAAAGAGTCTCTTCTATTCTATCCACACAGGATAGAAGAACTTCCTCGACGTGGGATGGAGGGCATAACCCTCGACATTTTTCCTGAAAACTAGATTCTGGTTCGAATGAGCCGGATATACAAACGGAGCGGCTTCGTGTAGCATTTGCTGCACTATTTTGTAGTACTGTGCCCTTTTCTCCACATCATAGGTCTGTAATGCCTCGGAGAGTAGGAATTGTGCCCCCTCATCATTGTAGAAGCCGAAGTTTCCGGCTGTGCCCAGTGAAGTAGCATTTGGTCCGTATAGCACATTCATAAAGTTGTCCGGGTCTCCATTGTCACCTGTCCATCCCAGAAGACACATCTGATGGTTTCCGGCTTGGGTTTCCTGAAGATAGGTTCCCCAATCCACCATATAGAACTTTACGGTTATGCCCACAGCAGCTAGATAGCTTTGAATGGCTTCACCAATCTTTGGAGGGTCGAACATGTAAGGCCTCGATACCGGCATTACATATAGAGTGACCTCGAAGCCGTCTGGATATCCTCCCTCCGCCAGAAGCCTCTTTGATTTTTCAGGGTCATACGCATAGTCTTCTACATCATCATTGTATCCCATCATGAGCGGGGGCATCCCGTTCTTTGCCACTGACGCCCTTCCCATATAAATATTATCCACTATCGCCTTCTTATCAATGGCATGGTTGATGGCCTGTCTTACCTCCTTCTTGGTAAGGGGCTCGAAATATCCGGGGGTTTTAACCCAGGGTTCATCCGCATCACGCACGCCGTTTTCATTCGCATCTTTGTATCCATACCCGGTGTTCATAGCCATATATCCAATATTCATTCCCGGTTCTGTTAAAAGTTTCAAATCTTGATTGGCTCTTATTCTGTCAAAATGAGCGGGATCCGGATATTCTATTCCCTGCACCTCGCCCACCTCCAAAGCCATAAGTCTTGCCGAAGGATCGGGGATGACTTTGAAGATTAGTCGGTCCAGGCTGGGCCTTTCACGCCAATAATTGTCATTAGCTTCCAGGGTAATGTGGTCATCTTTCACCCATTCAACAAACTTAAAGGGACCTGTTCCCACAGGGTGTCTAAAAGCATCCGCACCCCATTTTTCTGCATTGGTGGGACTGACAATATTGACGGTAAACATGGCCAGACTGGTTATTATTGACGCGTTTACCGTTTTCAGGACCAGTTTTACTGTGTAGTCGTCAATCTTTACCATTTTGTCCACGTCGCTGAACATGTACCCCCAATACACCCATTGGCCATATTGCCGGGCCCAATGATTTGCGTCATATTGTCTGGCAAAGGAAAAAACAACTGCATCCGCGTTGAAATCTGTCCCATCGTGGAACTTGACTCCGCGTCTCAATTTGAAGGTAATTTCCTTGCCATCTTCAGATGTCTCCCATGATGTAGCCAAGGCGGGTTGTATTTCGGTGGATTCTGATTTATATTCGACTAGGCCCTCAAAAATATTGTCCATTCTCTGGATGGATTCTCCGTCGGTTGCGTCTGCAGGATCCAGCCTGACTGCATCTCCACTGCTGCCAAACACCAATGTTCCCGCGGCCTGCGCGGCTGAGCCAACAAGGGTGGTAGCGCACACTAGACCCGCTACCACCACAAGAGCCAACCATACTTTACTTTTCATCATTTTTTCTCCTCCTGATCTCTTATTCCCAGGTTTTAGACCTCTTCCTCACCTCCTTATGTCTTATTTGGACCTGAAAGTTGACGAGCCTCAACACATCTTGCTTAAGGGTGCTTTTTAATCTAACACCCTAAGTGAATTTGTCAAGCATGCCGCCATCACTGTTAGATAGACTCTAGACGTGTACTATTTAAAAATTAAGACCGGCCTAAATTAAGATGGGGATCCTTAGCTTGATAAACATCGATAGTCTCTCAGGATATCAAAAACTGGCGGACGCGCCTGCAACCAATTCGGACCGCTGCCGAAATAACCGCCCATATCAAAATACTCCCCATTCGCCACCCTATTTATATCAAAAATTATCTAAAAAAGCAACTGAGCTGCGCCTATTAGGAATGACCTATCAGCAAATAGCCAGAAGCTTAAACATTAATAGGAAAACCGCCATAAAAGCTTGGGCCACTGTTTCACCTAACGGTTCGGTACAAAAGAAGTTCTGCGAAGCAGAATTCGGACGGAGAGAAGAGTGGTCTTCTGCACCTTGTTAGGCGATAGTTGCGTTTAGGTCTATTTCTTTGTATATAAACCCGTTATATAGGTTGATTTGAAAATTAAGGCAAGAGGAATCCATGTTCCTAGAATACTCGCAAACATTTCAAAGTTTTTATTAATTAGGAGAGAGACAACAAAAACATCCATGAAGACTGCAAAAGAAACAAATGCAATTGCAGTTTGTAATGGAGTAGTGTAATTGAACTTCTTGAAGTAAATTAAAGATATTATTACAAAGATGATAGGAGCGCCAATTGCATGAATTATTAGAGTATTTTCTAAAGACGTAACCCCCATGCTAATCCCCATAATCGCTCCGCAAAGCCCCCATCCTACAAATGCATGTACTAAGATAATACTGAGTTTCGTAATATTTATTTTGCCCATGGTATTCTCCTTTCCTCTTTACTCATCCAGAAAATACCCACCTGGTTTTTTGAGGATTTTGGCAATTTTGATTAAGGTTTTTTATGGATGGTACCGATGCTCCGAAATCAAGCTACGAATGACGGTGGTATAGATAAACGGAAAGAGCACAGCCGACTACGGATGAAATCGACACCTTAATCTGCGCGGCAAGTAAGCTTTTACCTGAAAAACTTCACTTTGGTGCCTTCTTTAACCAAATATTCGCTGCCTCTGGGACTTCGCCTCTTGGAACAAGCGCAATGGCATCGTTTGGACATGCTGCTCGACACACACCGCATCCGAAGCACCTCCAGGGACGAAGCGGCATCAGGGAACTTGCCTAGAATGCCCTGTTTGTCTACTCCTAAGCCGAAGCAGTATCGTTTGTCTGTCTTCCCTGTGGTAATGAATCGGCACCCGCAAGGGAACCTGGTGATAGAGTCCGCTAT
>JAUVXZ010000138.1 GCA_030603345.1 Pseudomonadota bacterium | reverse complement strand
GATGTCGGCATGTTTGAGGGCCAGTATCTGGGCAGCAAAAACAGCGGCATTCCGGGCACCGCCGCTCCCAATTGCCATGGTGGCCACGGGAATACCGGGAGGCATCTGGACCGTGGAAAGAAGTGCGTCTATTCCCTTAAGGGGAGAGGAATCGATAGGCACTCCGATAACGGGTAATGTGGTGTAAGAGGCCAGCACCCCGGCGAGGTGGGCTGCCCAGCCGGCGCCTGCAATAATGACCTCTATTCCCCTGCCAGAGGCACCCATGGCGTAGTCTCTGGTTTTCTCTGGCGTCCGGTGAGCAGAAGACACGGTTATCTCAAAGCTTATTTCCATTTCTTGTAAGATCTTGGCGCATTCATCCATTATGGGTTTGTCAGAAACGCTCCCCATGACTATCCCAACTAACGGCTTTTTTTGCATGATGGCAACCCTTATCTAGATATTTGAGGTGTTAATCTTCCGGAACAAAAACGAGCACGAATTAACTTATTCCATAGTCGGCTTTGACTTAGAGTATCTTCTTATTACACTAATTCACCGGTGTATCGCAAGATTCTTCTCATGAAATCGAACTTCCCCCATTTTCCGTAGCGCAGCGTCGGGGTCAAATGCTGACAACGGACATTCCGATTTTCTCTTGTCACGGCAAAACGCTGCTGATAATATGCGCCTGGAAGAACAAAGTGAGGAGAAGACATGCCGATTTATGAATTTTACTGTGAGATATGTAATACCATTTTTAATTTCTACTCAAAAACAATCGATACCAGCAAACAACCGACCTGTCCTCAGTGCAAGCAGATAAAACTGAAGAGACTTCTATCCGGATTTTCTGTTTTAAGGAAAGGTTCTGGGGAGGAAACCGAAGATCCGCTCCCGTTTGATGAGGAAAAAATGGAAAAAGCCGCCGGCATGCTTGCCCAGGAGGCAGGCAATATTAATGAAGATGATCCCAGGCAGGCAGCACAGGTAATGCGCAAGCTCACTGAAATGACTGGTCTCAAAATGGGAAAAGGGATGCAGGAGGCAATAGAGAGGATGGAGGCCGGAGAGGACCCTGAAAAAATCGAGGAAGAGATCGGAGATCTCATAGAGGAGGAACCCTTTGTCGTTTCAGAAAAGAAAGGGATAAGAGAAAGATCTCGGGCCCCCCATAAAGATACAACCCTCCATGAACTATAGGTCAACGAGTAACCGTTCACAGGTTCAGGGTTCAGAGGTTCAGAGTTTCCCGATGAAATTGGGATTCAGCGTTACTTGTTTTATTAACCTTCACTAACCCCGAACTTTGAACCTGTGAACGCCTATGCCAAAGAGACGATTCGAATCTATTCTGAAGATCCTACACAGGCATGAAGTGATCTAACCCTATTCACCTTCCCAGGGGGCAGAAGTGATTGAGATTCAAAAGCTGAGCTGCCCCACCGATGGTAATACCGTAAAAAACAATAGGCACATCGCCTGTAAAATTGTCTATCGTATCATTAACAAGGGTTGTGCCGGTGACAAGCAGCAGGTCTGCCCAGTTGTTAATATCCCTGTATACCTCTGAATCCTCAACCACGATACCTGATTGAACGGTACCGATCTTTTCAGGGTCTCTATCACAAACTCTCACTTCAAAATCGCGAGCCAGTGCCTCAAGCAGCCGGGGTTGATCTCCAATCATGCCTACCCTTTTGGGCGAGAAGGGTGCAAGGCTATCCTTGAGATACGAGGCGCACATCACCGGATCATGGTCCTTACAGTGACAGCTCTTGGTGATTGCCCCCATCTTTCGCAAGACTGCATTGGCAGTAGCAACCAGGATGGCCCTATGGAAGTTGGAGTCCATAGGGAGATCAATCACCTGGGAGAGGCTCCCTGAAAGGTTCCCGGTATGATCAGAAAAGGCCTGGCCCTTTGTATCTTGAAAGACCGCCTGCATCATCCGCTCTTTCCCCTTTAACAAGGGATAATCGTCGTGGGCAGGATTGCCAATTGCCTCTTCAGGCGTAAGGGGCCGCGCAGAAACAGAAATCATTTCATCTTCGAGGGAATGCTCGGAAATGAGTTTCTTTACCTCTTGTATGAACCGCTCTAAAACAATACCCATCATATAGACCTTATTAAAAAGTTTTGGATTGGTAGTCTATCTTGAGAATGTCCAATGCCAAAGTACCAAAGTTCAAATTCACCCCGTTAGATAGCTGGTAATGATCGCAAGAATCATATTTTTCCTGAGGAGTAAGCACGTCAGCACTACATAAACATGCGAATTTTTGGCTAATGGGGTAAATGTCAAAATTTTCACCCTGTCGAATAGAATTGGTAAACTATTGCTGACACATCTCGAAAAATAGACAATAATCATTTTGAATAAGCTCTATAAACACATATTCAACAGGGCAAGAAGGCCAAATAGGGAGGCTTTGAAATTGAAGCATTGGGATTTGATTTGGTATTTGGGTTTTGTCATTTGACATTTCCATTATGGTGAACATTTTGTAAACTTTACATGTGATGGGGGCTACGCACTCAAAAACATTATCTTAGAAGCTATACCCCCTTTCCAAAGGGGCAGACCGGATACAGACACTCCGAGCAGAGCAGACAGAGCCCCCCGTGCCCCAAACCAACGATATCCTCTCTGGTGATCATATCTCCAGCCATTGCCCTTGGGAGAAAGATATCCAGAACTGTTGCCTTAAAATAGAAAACAGCGGCGGGCGTCCCAAGAATGGGGACATCCCCGAGATAGGCCAGTGCAAACATGGCCCCGGGAAGGACCGGGGATCCGTACGACACCAGTGTGGCACCGGAGTGAATAATTCCATCAAGGGTAACATCATCTGCATCTACGGAAAGACCACCAGTTGTGATGATCACATCACACCCATCATTTGCCATTTGGCACAGTGCCTCAGATATTACCTCTTTTTTGTCAGGACAGATTCGATGGGAAATGATCTTTCCACCCAGGGATTCAACCTTTGGTGATAAGATATCTAATGAACTGTCCTTAATTCTACCGGAGAAAACCTCGGCCCCGGTAGTAACCACCCCAACATTTTTTCTTGAAAAGGGAAGAAGCCTCAAGAGAGGCCCCTTATTCCTGATTTCCTCAACCAGAGGCCAGAATTGAGATTCCTCTATGGCGACCGGTATAATCTTGGTGCCGGCCACGGTCATACCTTTAGAGCAGACGGTATTTTGATGAACAGTAGAGCAGACCATTTTTCCAGACCGATTCACAAAGGTGAGAAGACCGAGGTTGATTTTTATCAGGCCGGGGATCTGGGCCTTAAGATTCACCCTTCCCTCACTTGGCCCCTCAAGAGTAAACCACTCTTTTTGGAAGGCCTCTGCCAAGACCCTAGCTGCATCGTCTTCGTGAATATAACCCCTATCAGGATCAAAAACGTAGACCGAGTTTTTGCCCATATCCCTCAAGATCGGCAGATCATCAACCGTTAGGATATGACCCTTCTTCAATGCAGGCCCTTTAGATTTTCCCGGAACTATCCGGGTGATATCGTGGGCCAGAGGTTTTCCAACCGCCTTTTCAATTGATAATTTCAGCATGGGCAATCACCTAGCGATCTCCTTCGAGCCTCTCCAAATCCCCTGAAGTATCAACATCCCGTGTAACCGAATCATTGTGCCATGGGATTGTTTTTACCGCTTCCGGGAATTTATGCATAAGGTCCCTGAGACCTACATCTCCGGTAATCTGGTTGATCTCGTGTTTAAATCGATCGATATTAACAATGACCGGATGCCCCGTAGTGCCATTAAACACAGGGACAAGCATTCCCATCTTTTCCTTTAGAAATTCATTGATGAGGAAATTAATCGTCTCCGGGGTGAGAAAAGGAAGATCCGCGAGAGAGATCAATACCCCGCAAGCTTTCTCCTCGTCGGCAAGACAGGTCAGACCCTTGTGAATGGAAGAGGACATTCCTTTCTTGAAGTTTTCATTGGTAACCAGTCGCCCCCCTCCCCATCGGCAAGAAAAGGAACACCACTGATCAATCCTTTTTCCGACTACCAGACCTGAAGATGAAAATGTGTCCGTATTCCCCATGATAGTTTTCCTAAGATTCGGGGAAACTACCAGTACAAGCGGGGAGATGTGACTTTGCAGGTGCACCCTCAAAGCCTTCTCTAACAGTCTTTCACCTGTTGGAAGGAGGGCGAGGAGCTTTTCAGATCCAAAACGCTCGGAACCACCTGCACCGAGAAGGACACCGGGAATAGGTTCCATTTATGCTCCCTTCAGGTTTCTTAAGGGTAATATGAAAAAGACATCCCTTCCCACGCTCAGGTTCTCAGCAAGGAAATCTTCTTTCCTTATCCTGGCGAGGATGTCTTTCGTTTTCGTTTTTATCGTAATGGTAATAACAGAATTATGAGAAACCTCCTCCACTATGGTTCCTCTGAATCTATTGATTGGAGGACCCGGAGGTTCGTCTCTGCTCACATAGATGTCCTCGGGGGAGATTGCGATTTTACTAAGGTTCTCCTTGTCCCAAACCGCTACTATGGTAAATCCTCCACAGTTCGCCTTGACTAATCCGTTTCCCAGGACCTCATAACCCCTACAATCAAAGATATTGGGTGATCCCAAGAAATCGGCCACCTTATACCCATTGGGACTAAAGAAAATCTCTTGAGGCGTTGCAACCTGTTCCAATCTGCCTGACTCGATAACGGCGAGGCGATCACCGACCTCTTCAGCCTCTTTGAAGTCATGGGTAACAAAAATGGTGGTTACGCCGAGTTCTTTTACGATCCGCTTGAACTCGATCCTCAGATATTTCCTGGTCTTGATGTCCAGGCTGTTAAAGGGTTCATCCAATAGGAGCAGACGGGGGGCCGGGGCAAGAGACCGTGCTAGGGCAACCCTTTGTCTCTCTCCGCCACTCAAATCCTTCGGGTATCTTCCCAGAAGATGGCCGATATTGAGCAAGGTGCACATTTCATCTAATCGAGCCTCAATCTGATTGTGGCCCCTTTTCATTGTTGACAACCCATATATGATATTCCGCCTTACATCCAGATGGGGAAAGAGAGCCAGGTCTTGAAAGAGATAACCGATTCTTCTCCTGCTGATGGGAATGGTATCTATGGGCTCACCATCGAATAGTACCGACCCTTCATAGGGAGCCAAACCGCAAATAATATTGAGCAGGGTTGTCTTGCCAGCACCTGTGGGGCCCAGGAGCACCAGAAGTTCCCCATTCGATATTGTTACGCTTATATCTCGGCAAACAAAATTGCTAATGTTTTTGAGCTCTATCGTTGGCATATTATCGCCATTTGCCAGTTAGCCGGTGCTCCATAAAGATAAAAAATTTCTCAAAAGACAGACACATTACCGATAGAACGATCAAGCACACGATGATGATATCTACCCTGATCAGACTCTCTGCCCTCATAAGCAGCGCCCCAATGCCGGTGGGGATGGCCACCATCTCAGCGGCTATAATCACCCTCCAGGCCATACCTGCCTCCAACCTCAATCCGGTAAATATATTAGGGAGAGCGAGAGGGAGAAGTACTGTTTTTAATATTTCCATCCTGGATGCCCCGAGGATCTCTGCCGCCCTGATAAAGCCCTTGGGCACGGCTCTGATGCCGGTTATCGTGTTATAGAGCACGGGGAAGAAGGAACATATAAATATTATGGCGATGGGCAGCAGTTCCCCTATGCCAAACCAGAGCATCAAAATGGGCAGCCAGCCCAGGGCGGGGATGGGGTACAAGAGGCTGAATATGGGGTGAAGTGCCTTGTTTGTGGTTTCATTCCATCCCATCACGATCCCTAAGGTTACACCGGCAAGAGATCCCGTGAAAAAGCCGATCAAGACTCGAATCAGGCTACTCAGGAAATTATCAACCAGTACGCCATTGGCAATCAGATGGCCGAATTCCTCCATGACCACAGAGAAAGGAGGGAAGAAAAACTGCCCGGGCACGAAGTTTAATCGGGCTATGATTTCCCACAGAGCCAGGAATATGGCTACCGGCAGTATCTCCCATCGTCGCGTGGGTTTTGTGACCTGGTTCATCTCAGAAACCTCAAATCCAAGATATCTTCCGCCCTGAAGGCCTTCTTGATGTAACCCAAGTGATGTATGTAGTCTATCGCTTGTTGAACTGTGCTTGGACTGATACGGGTAGTGTAATCCAGCCTTGCCATTGACCGCAGCAAGACCTGGGGAGTGATCTCGAGCTTTGCCGCCACTTCGGTTGCTTTGAGTGGAAAAATCTGCTCCCCTGTGACTGACATTTGCCGAGCCATGATAGTTGCTGCCTTTATGGGGCGCTCATTAACCCAATCGGTTGCCTTTTGGGTTACCTTTACCAATCTTCTGGCTATCTCTGGATCATCTCTTATAAGCTCTTCCTTGACAGCCAAAACGCTTCCTTGCATCCCAGGCCACACATCCCTTCCGGTGAGAAGCATCCTGAAGCCAAAATCTTCCACCATGGTGGCCCATTGCTCCGGGAGGAAGGCAGCATCAAGCTGTCCCATCTTGATGGCCAGGACCTGCTTGGGCGGGTTCATTCGTTTTACTCGCCGCAATATCATACCCTGATCAAGGTCATACATATCGATAACCCTGTGAAGCAGTACATCCACAGCACCCCCTTCTCTGACGCACCCAATCCGAATGCCCGGCTTCTCGAGGTCTTGGATAAGCTTAATCTTCTTTGGGTTGACGACGAGGCCATAGCCATACCTGTGTGTTCCTGCAATGATCTTTAACGGTACCTTGGCGTTGGCATAGGCGTTTATGGCTGGCACCAGGCAGATATAGGCTACCTGGATGTCTCCCCGGGCCAATGCCGCGGCGAGAGCCATACCGGTTACGTAGCTTTCATAAGCTGACAAGGTGAGCCCCTCTTCTGCAAACCAGCCTTTGTCTCGAGCAACATAAGCGCAGGCAGCGTGGTCCATAAACTCCACTGCCATGCCGATCTCTTTCCCTGTTGTGTGCCGGGCCTTTTCTCTGCCCTCAGAACTTAAGAACAGCGCAAAAAGACTAAAGAGAAATCCCAAGACCAAAAGCACTGAAACTCTCTTCAGCATTTCCATACTCTCTAACTTCCTCTCTGCCCTCATACCTTCCAGGTCTTGACTGTATGTTCCCGGGATCTTCTGACCTTAATAATCTCGGCCATGATGCTCACAGCTATCTCTTCAGGTGTTTCCGCGTTGATATTCAAGCCGATAGGTGCATGAATTTTTTCTAGTCGTTTTTTGGGGACACCTTTGGTTTGTAGATGTGAAAACACCGTCTGATTCTTTTTCCTGCTGCCGATCATACCAATATAGGCAGCATCCGTTTTCACTGCCCATTCGAGCGCCGTTTCGTCCTGGAGATGACCCCTTGTGACAATTGCGATGTACGAGGATTTATTTATGGTGAGCCTTGGGAAGGCCAGTAGAAAATCTTGAGCGATAACCTCATCTGCTTCAGGAAATCGCTCTGGATTGGCAAACTCCGGCCGATCGTCGACGACCACAACCTTGAATCCCACCATCTTGCCCAATTTGGCTAGGAAAAGGGAGATATGTCCTCCCCCAAAGATATAGAGGCACGGTTCGGGAACGATAGGTTCCACAAAGACCTCCATATTTCCTCCACAGATCATGCCCTCCTCTGCCACCTCTTTGCCGGTAAGATCAAACCGCAAGACTGTGGATCTGTTTTCCCTCATGACTTTCATGGCCTCCTTGCACACCTGTGCCTCCAGGCTTCCTCCACCTACGGAGCCCAGAACAGTGCCGTCGCTTCTGATTAACATCTTTGATCCTATTTCCCTCGGGGTAGAGCCTTTGGCATTTATCACGGTAGCAACTGCGGCAATCTTTCCTTCAGATCGAATTCTCACGATCTCCTGAAATATGTCTTCCATATCAATACCTCCAAGCGGGAGCTATTCCTGATAAATCACCTCTGCAACTGGCGGATGTGCCTGCGCCTGACCTAAGACAACTCGATCGATCCGGGGATGTTTGGCGGCAAGAATCTGAGAGGCAATCTGCCTCGCGGCTGAGAGGTCAAGGGGCAAATCCACCTTGTTGATAAATGGGATTATTCTTGCCTCAGCCGGGCTGCCTCTGGTCATACCGGAAGGGTGAAGCATGAGACTAACAATGGCGTCTGCTGAAACCGTTCCTCCTAAAGGAGTCCCTGTCAATCTGGATGCGATCTCAGATCTAAAAACACTTTCCTCCGAGAGCTTACAACCTAACGCATCAATTCCAACCATGGGTATTACCAGAGTAGTGCATGGGGGAATTACCGGTTCGTATTCAGGATTCGGTGCTTTCAGGGGCCTCTTGGAGGCTCCATCTGCCTCAACGACTACACAGTCCACTGGACCCAGTTCAATTAACTTTGAGACCAGCAAAGCGCTAATCCCCTTGAGTTTTCGGGAGTCGGCCAAGAGCTCGGAGGCGATGGTAATGCACCCCTTTGCGCCTGCATTCTTCAGTATGAAGTCGACGAGTTCGTCTTCATCCTTCGAGACGAAAACACATGCGGTCTCAGACGAAGAGGGAGGAAAGATTTTGGTCGTGGTAGAGGTAATGACGGCTTTTCCCTTCTGGGTCAATTCACGGGCAAGAGCAAACATCAAGGTCGTCTTTCCACCGGCGCCAACCAGGCTGATTATCTCCTTTGGGTGGATTTCAAGGGCGTCTCTGAGGCTTTTAACTGTCTTGATGGGCATCGCGTCTTTACCTTTTAACACGTCCTATTTCTTGATGGTTATCCACAACCCTCCCTCTTCTTCAATATCGCAGAGATCGGCCAGTTCCGACTTCCTTACAGTCTCCTCGAGTTCTTCTCTGCTGATTCGTTTCCTGCCCAGCCTCTTGTTTAATTCCCGAGATTGGTCTGCGATCTCGTCAATAAGCTCCTTAGGGGTGCCCTTGCCGTACCCGCCACCGACAAAAGCCATACCGCCCGCTCTGAGGACCCGCA
>JAUVXZ010000218.1 GCA_030603345.1 Pseudomonadota bacterium | reverse complement strand
TCTTCACAAATCCTATAATTTCATCAATGGGTTTTCTTTCTGCTACGATCATAGTTAAAGACCTTTCAAATTAGTTTGCTACGCAAAGTCCGTTGTCCATTGTCAGTGGTCAGTAGCAAAGAATCCTTCTGACAATAAGGTACTATTGCGTCTCTTCCGGTAGAATCAGATGTGCATGATCTCACCGGAGCAAAAGAACAACAGACCACGGACAACTATCAACGGACACTACCGTTTCCTAGGCAGCTTTCTTATTCGTGATTGCCTGCCTGATAGGACTGGGGCCCAGAGCTTTGATCTTTTCGTGCATCTCTCGAGCAACCTCTGCAAATCGAGGTCCATCAGAGGCCGCTATATTATACATCTCTAACCGTTCTCCCTCGACACCAATCTCATCCAAAAGTTTTTTTGTGTATTCCACTCTCTTGCTGGCCCTTAAATTGCCTCTGATAAAGTGGCACTCACCCTCCAGACATCCTGCTACATATACACCGTCGGCACCCTTTTGAAAGGCTTCCATCATATGGATAACATCTACCTTGCCAGTACAGGGTAACCTTATTATCCTGATGCTATCAGGATAAGGTAGACGCATGGAACCTGCCAGGTCCGCTGCCTCGTAACCTCAGAAGTGGCAGCAAAATGCGACGATAATCGGTTTAAACTCTTTCACCTGAAAACAGCCTCCCGTGTTATTCCTATCGTCAAATATGATTATGAAATTTCAGCTTAATTTCTAAATCCTAAGCACTAAATCCTAAACAAATCTAAAATTCAAATGTCCAAAATCCGAAACTGATTAGGATAATGTTCTCCAATACCTAATCTCCATACATGTTTTGGTCATTTGGATTTTGATATTTGGTATTGTTTAGAATTTCGGATTTAGTGTTTAGTATTTGCATATCTCATTTTTATTATTTTCATGCTTATTTGTGTCTTGAATGGGCATTAAGATTGTACATTTCATATTGCCTCCAGTAGTGCGTCAATCTGGGCTAGTATTTGGGTATCCTCGAAATGGGAGAGGGTAATAGCCTTGGCTGGACATTCAGCAGCACACACACCACAACCATGACATTTAGAAATATCAATCTCTGAAACCCCATCCTCATTGATAAACGGTACCTCATAGGGACAGGTCCTGACGCAAATGAGACAGGCGGCGCAGAGATCAGGATCGACTTTGGCTACAACACCTCCTACCTCTATGGAATCCTGGGAGAGCAGACAGCAGGCCCTTGAAGAGGCAGCCAGAGCCTGAGAGATACTCTCATCGATTAACCGTGGTGAATGGGCCATACCGCAAATAAAGATACCATCAGACTGTGTGTCAACCGGCCGTAGCTTAACATGGGCCTCTAAAAAGAAACGCTCGCCAGTTAGGGGAACCTTGACTATGTTTGCGAGCTCCTCTGTGTCTCCAGCAACAACTCCAGTGCTTAGGATTACCTGGTCAGGGTTCATTTTGATCGCTCTGGCCAAGGTAAGGTCTTTGAAAGTAACCTGTAGTTTTCCCTCTACCTGTTCAACAATCGGTTTTTCATCCTCCTGGTACCGCAAGAAGTGGATACCCATTTCTCTTGACTTTCGGTAATAATCTTCCTGGAATCCATAGGTTCTGATATCTTTGTGGAGAATAAATATATTAGTATCTGGGTTAATCTCTTTTAGAGCGAGGGCATTTTTTATGGCCTCCTGGCAACAGACACGGCTGCAATTAGGATTTTCTTCATTTCTGGAACCTACGCACTGTATCATAACCACGTTTTTCCATTCCTTGATCCTGTGCTCTTCTCTTAATACCATGTCTTCTAATTCTACCTGGGTTTTAACCGAATCATGTTCTCCATACAGATATTCTGTGGGAGTATGTTCAGTAGCCCCCGTAGCCATAATGAGTACCCCGTGATTCACTTCCCTATGATACATGGCAGGCCCCACCGTCAGTGCCGTTTTAAAGTTGCCCTTGGTGCCTGAGAAGTCTGCCACAAGAGTCTCTGTCAAGATCTGAATCTTTTCATTATGAGTGACCTTGTCAATCAAATCAGCTAAATAATTCTGAACGTCATCTCCCTGTAAGGTTTTATGGATATTTTTTGCAAAGCCTCCCAGCTCCTTTTCTATTTCAACCAGAACCACTTCGAAGCCCTGTTCCGCGATGTTTAATGCGGCCGTCATACCGGCGATACCACCGCCAATGACGAGTGCCCTTTTAACTACCGGCAGTTCTGATCTATAGAGAGGAGAAAGTCTTGCAGCGTTGGCTACGGCCATTCTCACCAAGTCCTTGGCCTTTTCGGTTGCGCCTTCCTTATCAGATTGATGCACCCAGGTATCTTGGTCTCTGATATTTGCCATACTGAAAAGGTAGGGATTGAGGCCTGCCTCCCTGATAGTATCCTGAAATAAGGGTTCATGCGTCCTTGCAGAGCATGAGGCCACAACCACCCTGTTTAATTTGTATTCGTGTATCCTTTCCTTTATTGTGTCCTGGGTATCCTGAGAACAGGTAAACAGATTCTCATCAGTTACCACCACATGGGGCAAGGTGGATGCATACTCGGTGATCTGAGGGACATCTGCCACTCCTCCGATATTTATTCCACAATGACAGACAAAAACGCCGATACGGGGCTCTTGGTCGGCAATATCTATCTCCTCTGGGTACTCTTGCTCTTTTGTCAGGGTATGCCGTTGACCTGACAACAGTCTCGATGTCGCAGCAGCTGAGGCACTTGCCTGCATAACCGTTTCAGGTATGTCTTTTGGGCCTTGAAAAGCTCCACAAACAAAAATTCCCGGCTTTGTCGTGTGGACAGGATTAAAGGAGCTTGTGCTGATGAAGTTGTATTGATTCAGGTCAACACCTATCTTTTGAGCTAGATCGATGGATTCTTGCGGTATATCAAGACCCACAGATAAAACCACGATGTCAAATTCTTCCTGAATGACCCTTCCGGCCACATCCGTATATCTAATCTTGAGATTCCCTGGCTCTTCGCCTGGTAAGACATTGTTTATTCTCGACTTGATGAACCTGACCCCTACCTCACCCTTGGCCCTATTATAGAATTTTTCGAACTCTTTTCCATACGTCCTGATATCGATATAAAAGATAGCAGTATCCAGCGGGGCATCACTATGCTCTTTTGCTACCATGGCCTGTTTTATGGCATAGGTACAGCAGACACCGGAACAGTAACCTCTATCCCCAGCATGGATGTTTCTTGACCCAACACACTGTATCCAGGCAATCTTTTTCGGTTCTTTTTTATCAGATGGTCTGATAAGGTGTCCCTCATAGGGACCTGAGGCACTTAGGAGGCGCTCAAATTCAAGGCTGGTGACAACATTGGGAAAACGGCCATATTGATAGGTATCATGAATACCAGGGTCATATGGTTGAAAACCAGTAGCAAGAATGATTGATCCCACATCGATATCCAACAGCTTATCGGTCATATCGTGGTCTACGGCCTGGGCCTTACAGGCCTCCACACATTGGAAACACTCACAGCATACGCCGCAGTCAAGACATCGGGAGGCCTCTGCTTTAGCTGTGTCTTCATCCATTTGGAGGTTGCTCTCTTGAAAAGACTTTATCCTTTCGCTCACATCACGGGTTGGAATCTGAGCACGGGGCATTTTAGGTTCACTGGCATCGATCGGCTTGTAGTCCTTTTCCTGGGAATCCATACCATCCCATGACGGCATCTCCTGACCTTGGCGATATGCAGCAATGGACGCAGCAGCCCTTTTGCCCTGAGCCATTGCCTCAATAACTGTTTTTGGGCCGGTAACTACATCACCACCGGCAAACACGCCCCTCTTTGCTGTCTCAAGGGTATCGGGGTTAACCACTGCGAGTCCATTGGCTGAGAATTCCATATCCTTTGCTCCAGCGGCAAAGGATGTATCAACGCTCTGCCCGATAGCAGCTATAATATGATCGGCTGGGATAAAAAACCCCGAGCCCTCTATAGGGACAGGTCTCCTCCTCCCAGAGCTATCAGGTTCCCCAAGCCTGTTTTTGAGGCACTCCAGGCCTGTGAGGGTATTATTGTCTCCCATAACCGTTTTTGGAGTTACCAGAATATGCAGTTTCACCCCTTCTTCTAAGGCCTCGTCAATCTCAATTGGGTCTGCCGGCATCTCATCCCTACTTCTCCGGTAAACGATATGAACCTCTTCGGCTCCCAGCCGGAGAGAAACCCTGGCAGCATCAATGGCTGCATTGCCCCCGCCCAAGACGATAACCTTGCCCTTGATCTCGGTGATAGTGCCGAGGTTTACCTCGGTGAGCCAGGTCGCACACTGGTGGAAACTGTCGTAGCGGTCTTCCCCGGGAATATTCAGCTTCATCCCATTATGGGCGCCAGCAGCAACATAGACTGCCTTAAAGCCCTCGCTGAAAAGGTCATCGATGCTCCTGTCTTTCCCGATAGGGGTACCGGTCTTGATCTCTACACCAAAGCGCTTGATATTCTCAATCTCGGTATTCAATATGTTCCGGGGGAGGCGAAATTCCGGGATACCGACTGCCAGCCATCCTCCAGCAACCGGGAGGGCCTCAAAGATAGTTGGCTTGTAACCATCGAGTGCCAGAAAATAGGCTGCTGCAAGGCCACTGGGGCCTGATCCTATGATAGCAACCTTGTCTTCTCGGGGAGTTATCTCTGGCAGGGGCAGGGAAAGGATATCCACCTGGTCGGCAGCAAACCGCTTCAGCTCCTTGATGGATAGAGCCTCGTCCACCTCGCGGCGGCGGCATTCTTCTTCACAGAATCGTACACAGACCCTCCCCAGGATGCCTGGAAGGGGCATATCCTTCATGATGATCTCAATTGCCTCCCTGTACTTACCGGCCTTTATCATGGCCACATAGCCCTGGACATTGATGTGAGCGGGGCAGGCAGCATTACAAGGAGGGCGGTCTTTCTTGTCTATCGCATAGACTCGGGGAACGCTTTGGGGATACGTAAGGTAGGTTGCTGTCCTCGTCCCCAACCCTTGATTGAATTCATCGGGGAGCATTACCGGGCATGCCTGAGCGCAATCTCCGCATCCGGTACATTTATCAGGATCTATATACCGTGCCGTTTGATGTACCTTGACCTGAAAGTCGCCTTGTTCTCCGGCAATACTTTCTATCTCTGAAAGGGTTAATATCTCGATATTCAGGTGCCGGCCACATTCCACCAGCTTTGGTGACATGATACACATGGAGCAGTCATTTGTCGGAAACGTCTTATCGAGTTGGGCCATCCTGCCGCCAATGCTCGATGATTTTTCAACTAGATAGACATACAAGCCAGAATCCGCCAGATCAAGGGCGGCCTGCATCCCGCCGATACCGCCACCGACAACCATAACTGCGCCGGTTTTTGCGCTTATTGCGTTTTTTGTATTCAAATTCCCTAACTCCTTAATTCACAATTCCTAAATCCCTAAATTCGTTCTTATCTTGCTGATTGCTGACCGCTGAACCCATACTCTTATCCCGACAAAAACCCCTCCACCCCTGTTATATCAATCTGATTCATTGCCAACCCCAGGGTCTTGGTGTCAATCCCCAGGCTCACCCCCAGAAGCTGGGTATAGAGGATGGGGGCGATCAGGTGATTGCCCTTGGGGTTTTTTGCCATCATCATCTGTTGCACGGTATCAAGCTGGAGGTGACAGTAAGGGCAGGAATCACAGATAAACTGGGCCCCGGATTGTGTGGCACTGGTGAGCTTTTTTTGGGTTAACTCCACCGAGAGTGCATCATTGCTGCCAAACAGCGGTGCACCACAGCAGTCTAGCCGTGCCTGCCAGGAGATACTCTCGGCACCGGTTATCTCAACTAGT
>JAUVXZ010000148.1 GCA_030603345.1 Pseudomonadota bacterium | reverse complement strand
TGAATACGATAAGCACCTGGAGTTTGATATTTCCAGGCAATATCCAGGAAAAGAGCGATCTTTTGACCACAGGAGTTTTTATATTTCCCATAACGAATTAATCCTCCGCGCCAAATGCAAATTAGTAACAAATAAAAATTGAGAATGTTTGTTTTTGTGTAACTGTTCAGGTAGCCACAAAGGCACCAAGACACAAAGGCTAAATTTGAGTTTATCACCTTATCTGAAAAGCCTGCCCGCCATCGCGAGGCGCTCAGGCGAGGCGGGCGGGGAAGAAGACAATGTGCCCCGCATAAAAAGGGTATTAAAAGAATAATTTTCAAATCTTAGTGGCTTTGTGTCTTAGTGGCTAAATAGTAACGTTTTTGTAAACTATCCAACATCACTATTATTGCACAAAACCTTTCCTTTGACACACGGAAAATTAAGTGCAAAGCCCCGTGGCAAACAAAATGGGCCTATGCACTTAACTTCAAACTGTAACAGCGATCCATTTGATCGTAAAGATCTTTTTACCAGTTTTGGCTTATCTTTGAAAGATGGATCTAGAACCTTATAGTTTCAGCCACGAATCTCGCTTTGTATTTTGCACTGATACTATGATAGAATATTTTTGTTTTGGAGAAGCCAGCTCGTTTGCTTCGAGTAGTGTTTAATAGGAGGCAAAAATGCGATATCGCTGGAAATTGCTCATTCTGCTTCTGACAATTTCGCTAATTCCGATTTTAGTATTGAGGATCTTTGGTGTACGCAATGTTCATCTACTTGCAGAGAACCTTGTCTCCGAGGCGCGTGCCCACCTCATCGCCGATGCAGAAAATAGGCTACGGTTCCTGGTGGAGAGTTATTCTGCATGGATTCTGGCAGGACGCGAGCACTTTGAAACAGCGCTGATGTTCCAAGCGAGGGAGGTAGAACGCTGCCTGGCCGCTGACGTGCCTCTACCACCAGAGGTCTATTTCGCCGAGGATTTTAACGAGGGTAGGGATCTGCCTCACGATACCACCCTCTCCCCGAACCACTTCCGAACCCGATCAGACGGCACATTCGACCTCCTGAAAATTTCCTATTACACACAGGTTTTCAAGCTGGCGCCGGGCGTGGAACGGGAAGCTGTCGATGCGGATATCGCACGCCTGTCAGCCATGACACCAGTTTACAAAAGCCTGTACAAGCGCTTTCAAGGCTTCAGCTCCTGGCATTATACAAGCCTGGAAAACGGGCTCCACAGCGCCTATCCCGGCCATAACGGTATTCCCAGGAGATTGGATGCCAGAACGCGGCCTTGGTACACGGCTGCCTTTGAAAAAATGGTTCCATGGTCCGATCCTTATGTCGATCCGGAAACGCGTCAGATTGTGATTGCTGCGACCATGCATGTAAAGCGCCCGAACGGCAAAATCGCCGGCGTGACGGCGCTTGTACTTCCAATTAGCCACCTTCTTGAGCGTAGATTGCTCGTTCAAAATATTTTACCGGAAACCGAATCTTTTATGATCTACCTGGATACGAAACCGGCTGATGGTAAAAGAGGAGCTCAGATCTTCGCCCATGAAGAACATACGGATTTAGTGCACAGACATTGGAAGGCCCTGATCAGTAGCGAGTGGCTGACTTCAAGCGATGAGGTGCAGTTTCAAGCCATGATTAATGACTTTGAGATGGGAATAAACAACACCCGCAGAATGCCCTATCAGGACAGAGACAGCCTCTGGGCATATGGGGCAATACTACATAATTTGGGTTTTTTTGTTCTCATAACACCCTACGAGGAAATCCTCAAACCGGCGCTCCAGGCGGAAGAAAGTCTGCATGACCTTATCGACAATCTGGTTGCTTTAGCTCGCTATGCAATGTTCGGAGCCGTTATCCTGGTCGTTGTTCTGGCCTTTGCGTTTTCACGAACAGTTACCAAACCCATAGAAGCTTTGGCAGCAGGTGCCAGGCGCCTTGCAAAAGGTGACTTTGACGCCCGAACGGAAATCAGGTCCCGCGACGAGTTAGGTGCCCTGGGCAAGATGTTTAACAGTTTAGGGCCTCAGCTCAAAGAACACTACAGGATGAGCCAATCCCTTGCACTGGCCAGGGAAGTCGAGCAGAGTCTTTTGCCAAGAACCGACCCTAAAGTCGAGGGATTAGATATTGCGGGAAAGAGCATCTACTGTGATGAAACCGGGGGTGATTATTACGATTATCTGTACCGAGGCGAACATGAACAGGGAAAAATAGGTATCGTGGTAGGTGATGTTTCAGGCCATGGCATTGAGTCGGCTCTACTTATGACCACTGTCCGGGCCTTTCTCCGGCAGCGCTCTTCCATGTCAGGCAGCATTGCAGGCATTGTTTCAGATGTGAATCAGGAGTTGAGCCGGGACGTCGAGGAATCAGGGCGATTCATGACCCTGTTTTATGGCGAAATCGACACAAAGGAAAAAATCATTCGCTGGGTGCGGGCCGGGCATGACCCGGGCATTCTCTACGATTCCAGTACCGAATCCTTTGATGAACTTGCAGGCGGGGGCTTACCTCTGGGGGTTTTTAAAGACTCAGAGTACAAAGAACTGCAGCGAGAAATTAGACCGGGGCAGATCATAGTGATCGGCACGGACGGCATTTGGGAGGCCCACAACCCAAAGGGCGAGAGCTTTGGAAAAGATGCTTTGCTAAAGATCATCCGGACCCATGCAAATGAACCAGCAAAGGAAATTATAGGTGCAGTGATCGATGCGATAGAGAATTTCCGCTCTTCCCTCGCACAAGAAGACGATGTCACGCTAGTGGTCATCAAGGTTGAACACTAAAGAAGACTAATAATGCTTTTAAAAAAGTGCGCCCACGCCCTCTTTCTTGGAGCGCAAAAGGGTAAAATGACGATCTTAACCAATGGCTCTGGCCTTATCATGTGGTCTGAATAGGAACTGGTTCAGTTGGTTTGACTGGTTCGATTTGTTTTACTGGTTTTATTGGTTTTATTGGTTAAGAGCCTTTAAGCAAATCAACCTCACGGGCGATTAGCTTTTACCCCCGTAAACCATCTTCTCAACCTTGTCATACACCAGCTCGGTCGGGGTTTTTCCTGTTTTCCCGGCCTGCTCAAGGAACTCTCTGAAATGAGTGCG
Organism: Pseudomonadota bacterium; assembly: GCA_030603345.1. Lineage (GTDB taxonomy): Bacteria > Desulfobacterota > DSM-4660 > Desulfatiglandales > B25-G16 > JADFWK01. The sequence continues at coordinate 5,423 of JAUVXZ010000148.1, read as the reverse complement.
ACAGGGCAGCTCGATTTTTGGTTTTAGCTGTTCTTCGGTAGCCTCATCCTGTAGCTGCCACAGCACAGCGGCTGCTATAACCCCACCAGTATTGTGTGCCCAATCCACCGCAAAGAGGATTCCGGCATCGGCAACCTTGTTGGCCAGCTCGATTTCCCCCTCTTTGCTGGTTGCCTTGAGCTGGTTATTGGCTGCCCCAAGTATTATCTTGAACTTGAACTGCGGTATCCTCTCCTCAGTTATGATGCCTCCCATAGCACAGGGAGAAAAGATATCGGCATCTACCGTATATATCTCATCTGGCGACACATCGCTGACTCTCTCCAAGCCGTATTTCTGTTTAAGTTGCTGCACCTTGCCTGGGTCTGTATCGGCAACCACGAGCCGAGCGCCATCATCCAGCAGATACTCAGCCAGCGGAAAGCCCACATGACCCAACCCCTGTATGGCGATTGTTTTCCCGGACAGGTCTTTGCTCCCGTACACGAAGTCGCACGCCTCTTTTATAGCCACAAACTCACCATAGGCAGTAGGGGTTCCAGTTGAAGCCAGAGGGCTCTTTGTTCCACCAATGAAGTTTCTGGTAAATCTCTCGTGGATAACATCCACCATTTCCTCATCAAGCCCCATATCGGCTCCTACGAAAACCCGGCATCTATCAGGGATATAACTCAGAAAACCCATGGTCTCGAAGTCGTCTAATTTGACGGGTGCACATTGCACGACCGTTTTGCACCCGCCATAGGGTAGGGCCGCAACTGCATTCTTGTAGGTCATTGCGCGGGAGAGATTGAGGCCATCTATAATAACATCTATCTCAGGCTCATTTAGGTCATGTCGGCGCATGGCTCCTGCTCGAAGGACATGCTGTCTATTCTCCAGACCCAGAGTGACACTATGTTTACAGAACGCCACGCTGATATTTTTCCTACGATGATAAAAGAACTCAATGCCTTCATGTCTGCCCTCTGTCATAAGCTGTTCAATGTGGTCAAGATACTCTCCTAAACCGAGTTCTCTAAAATCGGCAACCAATTGTTCAGTGCCTTCCGCTCTGTAATTCTGGGTCAGAATATCGAGGTAGGTAAAATCGGTGGTATATTTACTGAACTCGAGGTCGTCATCCCACTCCTTCATTCCCCTCAAAAAAAACCTGTTCTCTCTATGGTTAAATAAAATCTCCAGGCTCGTAAGGTCTTTCTTTTCTATGAAATCAAATATGCCGTCTGCTTTCATTGTTTTGACCTCTTTTTTATTGCCCAGGTATCCGTGTCTCTCTGCCCAATATCATCTTTTCTCACTGGCCTACGTATCGGCGGGCTGTTGCCCAAACGGAATCCCTTTGAGCGGTCATTAAAACGTTTTTTGTCAACAAATCTTGGCGAAGTGGAAGATAAGCGATGTCAACTGTTTGAGCCCTAAAGGCGAGTTTTGACATCGCCTGGAGGGAGCCTTAGATTTATCAAAAAACGTTTTAGACTAAGAGAAAAGGGATTTTGGCAACAGCCTGTCGGGTACCAGACACGGAAAACGACCAGGTCTGATAAGGCCCAGGAGTTTGGTATCTATTTTCGCTCTCTTTCCTCAAACTCCTTGAGAGACTCCTCCCGCTCCTTGGTAAAAACACAGGCCAAACACGCCTCAATCTCATAGTCCATGAGCGCATCGAGACTCACCTCACCCCGTGCCATATAGAGACCCCTTTTGATCATCTTAATGGAAAAAGAGGAGTTTTCCGCAATCTTTGCTGCCATTTCCTTGGCTGTTTCCATAAGCTGGTCAAGGGGAACAGCCTTGTTGACCATCCCTATTCTTTCGGCCTCTTTCCCGTCAATATATTCCGCAGTGAAGAGAAGTTCTTTTGCCTTTCCCGGACCTATCAGATCTTGCACCAATCTCATTGCTCCCCCGGTAACTGAGGATGTAACCCTGGCCTCTGGGGAGCCAATCTTTGCCTCCTCTGCAGCAATTCGAATATCACAGGCAAGCCCCAGTTCGTATCCTGATCCGAGGGCAAACCCATTGATCGCTGCTATGGTCGGCTTTTCAAACCGGATAATCTTTCTGGAGGTTTCCTGAAGCTCCACCAGGTAATCCCGATACTCCTCTATGGTCCTATCCTTTGAATCCTTTAGGTCCGCTCCGGTTGAAAATGCTCTGCCTTCTCCGGTAACAATCAAAACCTTTATATCAGGATCATTCTTGACATCCTCCAAGGCCGCCTGGAAATCCAGCCATAGCTGTTTGTTCATGGCATTCAGTACCTGGGGCCTATTCAGTTTAATCGTGGCAATTCCAGCCTCTTTTTCATAAATAATGCATTCAAAATCCATTGCTTTCCTCCTCCCTTATTTAAGGAAATGAAAACTACTCAGCCACTAAGACACCAAGGCACCAAGATTAGAGAATTATTCTCTTAATACCCTCTTTAATGAGAGGCACATTAATGAGCCTTAGGCTCATTAAAATTAATAAGAAAACCAAGTCGCTTACCAGTCAATTTTAGATGACTGAGAAGCTGTGCTTCCCATACAGGATTCACCTCGTCCACAGCTTTCAGTTCACAAATAATAATCTCTTCCACCAAAACATTCGATCGTAAGCCTTCGTTAAAGGTTATTCCATCATAGACAATTGGGATATCTACTTGTCTTTGATACTCTAATCCTCGTTTGGAAAGCTCATGACAAAAACAAACTTCATAAACTTTTTCAAGCAAGCCTGGCCCTAATATTTTATGTACAGCATAGGCCGCATCTACTATTTTTCTTGCAATGCGCTCTTCCCCGCCCGCCTCGCCTGAGCCAGCCCGCCTGCCAAGCAGAGCGAGGTGGCCAGGGCTCGCGATGGCGGGCAGGCTTTTTAGACAAAGGGGTAAAACTCATATTTATCCTTTGTGTCTTTGTGTCTTAGTGGCTATCTGAACAGTTGCGAAAATCGAAAAATAATCACCCAAGAATCATTCTTGAATCCACAATGGAGGCACCCTTTTCATGCACAATCACCGGATTTAGATCGATCTCCTTGATTTCAGGATTGTCAATAGCGATCTCAGAGAGCTTGGCCAGAATATCTTTGAGGGCATCAATGTCCTTCGGCTTCTCACCTCTTATCCCGGTGAGGATCTTATACCCCTTTATCTCTTCAACCATCTCGTCGATATCCTCCTGAGCCAGCGGGGCTACCCTGAAGGATACATCCTTCAGGACCTCAACGAATATTCCACCCAGACCGAACATAATAACCGGGCCAAATTGTGGATCCCGGATCATACCAATAATGCACTCCTGCCCGGGGCCAGCCATTGGTGAAATAAGGGTTCCTAAAACCCCCTTTCTGGTTGTCACCTTCGCAGCATTTTTTACTATCTCTTTGAATGCCTTTTCTACGTCCTTCCCATCCTTTAGACCCAGCTTGGTTCCCCCTGCATCGGACTTATGGATAATGTCAGGGCTGACCACCTTCATTGCCAGGGGATACCGCATTTTGTTGGCCGCCTCAACTGCCCCCTCAGGCGTACCCGCTAATATTGCTTCTGAAAGAGAGATGCCATATTCCTTCAGCACCTCTCTCGACTCTGTCTCAAGCAGATTAGAGCGATTTTCCTCACCCACCTTTTTAAAGAGCTCTTTAACCTGAGCCCGTTCCTTGGCCTCTGCCGCGGGAATGCGCATTTGGCTGATCTTCTTCTGGTTGATGGAAAAGTGCATGAGGGCACTCAGGCACTGGGCAGCCCGCTCAGAGGATTCAATCACCGGTACCCCGGCAGTCTTCAATATATCCAGAGATTTTATCGGTTCTCTGGCAAAACTGGTGTGCACAAAAAGGGACTTCCTGTACTGCTTCACCATTTCAACCATATCCTCTGAGGCCTTCTCCTCTAATTCAGCCACGTGGGATGCAATGATATCCTTAAAACCTCCAAAAAAGCCGGTTATGAGTATGCCGTCAATCTGATCGTCTTCCATACAAACCTTGACACATTCGGTAATCATATGAGGATTTTCTTCGGCTGTTCCTCCGTAATCAATGGGGTTACTGGCCGGCATGCCTTCCAGCAGAAAAGGCTTCATCCGTTCTTGGGTTTCTGTACTCAAAACAGGGACGTCCATACCATATTTTTCAGCGTTATCTGCTGCGATGGAATTATCCCCACCTCCCTCTGACAGAATAGCTACCCTCTTGCCTTTGGGGAGAGGGCAATTGGCAAATGCGGCTGCCATATCAAACAGCTCATCTGCGTTAGATACCCTTACAATGCCGGCCTGCCTGAAAGCCGCATCCACAATGACCTCGTCGCCTGCCAGCGAACCGGTATGAGATGCAGCCGCCCGTGCCCCAGCACTCGATCTACCCACCTTAAGGGCAACAACCGGTTTTTTCTTTGCGGTGTCCCGGGCAACCCTGACAAGATTGTTTCCATCTTTAATACCTTCCAAGTACGTCATGATGACCTTGGTGTTAGGATCATCTTTCAGATAATCTATATATTCATGAAAGTTAACCCCTACGGCATTTCCAACACTAATGATCTTGCTGAAGCCCACTCCTCTCATCCGGGCGTAATGGGTCAGGGAATCAATCACGTTGCCGCTCTGGGCAAGAACCGAGATCGGACCTCGTTCTATCTGGGGAACTCCCAAGAGATTCATCTCTGCTGAGGCGCTGAACATGCCGCTGCAGTTCGGACCGATAACATACGCACCGGTCTTTGCTGCCTCGTCCAGAATTTCTGCCTCAATCTTCTTCCCCTCTTCTCCGCTTTCTCCGAGCCCGGCGGTAATGATAATGATGCCCTTGGCACCCATCTTTACGCTATCTGCCACTGCAGCGGTCAGAAACCGCGGTGCAACAACGATCATAACCAGGTCAACCTCTTTATCAACCTCGGTAATGCTCGGATAGGCCTTTCGCCCAAAAAGCTCCGATCTTTTCGGGTTAATCAGATAGACTTCCCCAGTGTAGCCTCCTTCAAGGAGACTTCTCGTTCTCCTCTCTGAGGCCTTTCCTGGAACCTCAGAGGCTCCGATTACAGCCACTGATCGTGGGTTGAATACATTTTCCAGAGATCTTTCCATAAATCATCCTCCTAAACTGAGACCTTTACGTAAGCCCTGCTCTGACAAAATTTGGCTTGGACTTCTTGTGTATGGGGTGGAGGGCAAACCGATATCTCGAGGCTTAAATAGAGGTGGCCAAATATTTGGAGTTCAAAGGGCGCTTTGTTTAAAGATCACCGATATTTCTTATCCACCTATCAACTTTAGGCACTTTAGATCACTTTAGCTCACTTTTATGACTTTTGCTCACTTCACACTTCTTACTGGAAGGGCCCTATAGTTTTTCTTAGTGAGCATAAGCGTTGAATAGTGATATCCCTTTCTCAAACTGAAGGCATAAGCCGAAATAGCCTGACTATCAAT
>JAUVXZ010000096.1 GCA_030603345.1 Pseudomonadota bacterium | reverse complement strand
TCCCATCCGCCTGAGCCTCCCCGACAGATCCCGAAGGTTCTCTTCAAGGTTTATACCGTATTCTTCCTTGGTTACGCCATCCACTCCGGTCGCCTTCTTGGCGTCCAGTGTGTCGTAGCAGGCCCGCAAATTGTCCACATCATAGATGTGATGATAGAGACTGGTGAATACCAGCCCCGGTTCCTTGCGCGCCTTCTCCCCTATCCGTGTCAGATCCGTTGCCACTGCATTATCACTCCTTGCATAGTGTCAGTGTTTCCCCTTTCACGGTCGACAAACCGTGGGGACCTTCGCTCAGCGGGGATTAGCCGCCTCATCGCTAGGCCATTGCGGCTCACCGGTCCCCATCACTCGCGACGCGGCCATCCCACAGCCTCTTTTTACATTGGCCATGGTACTCGGGTACTTCCATTGCGGTTGATTCCCCAGGAGCTCCTTGCTCGTCGCTTGCCTGGTTACTTGCCTGTCGTTGTGCGGCTCGATGCTGTCTTAGACCCCGGGGTGTCGGCTTCGCACTCGTCTCTCACGTGCTCACCGCGTGGCCTGCGCCCTAATGGAGAGGATCGGCACAATCCCAAAATCGTTGGTTCTCGGGGCTATATGTCAGATTCAGGGCTACACCCTTCACCTCGTCGCACTCGAGCATCACCCTTTGCGGCTTTCGCCTCTAGGCGTTACTCTACCGAGCGGTTGACTAAACCTTACTCAGGAGGGCTTGGGCGCTTCCAGCGCCTTCCCTCTCAACAGGCAACCATTGCCAGGTTGCCCCACTACTCCAATGCTCCATCCCCGCCAGATCCGGGATCTTCAACATTCCATTTGAACGACATTAACCGACCGCTACCAAAGGGCTTATGGTTTTCCGCGTAAGACAGAATTTCCAAGATATTAGGAAGGAAACTCAAAGGTAGCCATCTCCCCTAACTCCTCCTCAATTCTCAACAGCCTATTGTACTTGCATATCCTCTCAGAGCGGCTCAGGGATCCTGTCTTAATCTGTCCACTGCCTGCAGCCACGCTCAGATCAGCAATAAAACTATCCTCTGTTTCTCCTGAGCGATGTGAAATAATGGTTTTCCACCCTGCTCTGTGGGTCATCTCAATTGCCTGGAGTGTCTCCGTGAGCGTCCCAATCTGATTAAGTTTTATCAAAACTGCGTTGGCAGATCTCTCCTTAATGCCCCTGTCGATTCTCTCAGGATTGGTAACAAAGAGATCATCACCTATAATCTGAATCTGATCTCCCAGCTGGCGGGTTAAAGCCTTCCACCCAGCCCAGTCGCTCTCATCAAGACCGTCTTCGATAGAGAAGATAGGATAGCGATTTACCCAATCAGCATAAAACTCGATCATCTTCTCTGAATTCCTTACGGACTGATCAGACATGCTAAAGATGTAATTGCCGTCTTGATAGAAAGAGGAAGCCGCTGCATCAATTGCCAGAACAACGTCCTCACCTGGCCTATAGCCGGCCCTTTCTATTCCCTGTATTATCATCTCGATTCCTTGATCGTTCGATTTCAGGTCTGGTGCAAAGCCACCCTCATCACCAACACCGGTTGATAACCCCTTATCTGAGAGAACCTTTGCAAGGGCATGAAATACCTCTGAACCTATTCTGAGGGCCTCTCCGAAGGTCTCACCCCCTTTAGGCACGATCATAAATTCCTGAAGGTCCAGATTGTTGAGAGCATGCTTTCCCCCGTTCAAGATATTCATCAGGGGCATGGGAAGCCGGCACGCATTTGTTCCGCCGATGTACCTATATAAGGGCATACCCAAGGAATCGGCAGCGGCCCTCGCTACTGCGAGGGAGACACCTAACAGCGCGTTAGCACCCAGTTTGCCTTTGTTTGGTGTACTGTCAAGCTCAATTATTGTCTGGTCAATAAGAGGCTGATCAAAGGGATCCATCCCACTTATGGCTGGGGCAATGATTTTGTTGACATGTTCTACTGCTTTTGTAACCCCTTTGCCGGAATATCTTTTTGGATCCCCATCCCGCAGCTCCAAAGCCTCAAATTTACCGGTAGAGGCACCAGATGGCACAGCAGCCTGGCCCCACCCACCTTCTGACAGCCCTACTTCAACCTCAATAGTAGGATTTCCTCTGGAATCCAGAATTTCCCTGCCATAGACGATCTCGATCTTTTCCATATTATCCCTCCTCTAACAAACGTTTCACAATTTTTTCAACTTATGGAAATAGGCTTATTTCTAAAGGCCCCGAAGTTATGCCAGTCCTACAGAATGTCGAAGATCCCGCATGTGGCGGGAATGGAATGTCGGACAGTAAAAGCCGGTAAGCTCATATCATACCAATTATTTTTCTTCAATCCCAATTTTCCATTATTCTTGTTCCAGGCATAAACATCAGACCTCAAAAACTCCCTTTAATTTTAGTAAGTTATACAATTTCTGAGACGTTTATTTAGCTACCAATTCTTCCCTCAATTTCCACCCTGAGTCGGTGTATGCTGCCACAGTAACACCTCGAGCAAGAGATCCATTCGAATTAAACCAGATAGGGCCGGCAAGACCCAGAAGAGCGTTGCTGCTCGAGTTGAGATCTTGCAAAACACGCCGGATAGAATGAGCATTTGTTCCTGCTCTCTTTATTACCCACAACAAAAGGTCGACGGCATCGTACGTCTGGACGGCTACCCAATCCATGGTATGCTTAAATTCTCTTTCATACCTCGTTTTCACATCTCTACCTTTTTTGAAATCAGATCTCCAGACACAAGGGTGAGCAGCCAGAATCTTTGTGCTGTGTCTTCCTGCCAGCTCCACGAATTCTTCTGATATAATCCTGTATGTTCCAAAAACCAAAGGGCTCCGGGCCTTTCTCGGCAATTCTCTGACTATTAAGGCTGCTAATTCAGGTCCCCCAGCCAAGAAAATGGCCGCCGGTCTCATGGTAAGGATTTTGTCTATTGTTTCAGTAAGATCTGGAAAGGAATTACCTTGTACCGGGATAATCTCTACAGAAAGCCCTATCTCTCTGCTTCTCAAAAGAAAGGAATTCTTCAGCAGATCACCCAAAGGAGAACCCTCACAAACGAGGACAACCTTTTTCACATCTGTTGTTCGATACATGTAGTCTGCCAAAGACATTGCCTGCTCGCTCTCAGAGAGAATCGTTCTGAAGGTATACGGTGACACGATTCTTTCCAGGTTGTCACCGGTAGCTACCGGAGAGATATGGATCAGTTCAGCCGAATTATACATAGGGATTGCAGCAAGGGTGCAAACGGTGGTCAGATGTCCAATGACGGCTACTATTGATTGACGGCCGCTTATGTTTTTAGCCAATTTGAGAGCCTCTGTGGCATCTCCTTTATCGTCTAAGACCATCAGTTTTACTGACCTGCCAGTGCAGAGGGTTTCATCCTTGTCATCCCCTAGCCTCATCCGAGCACCTCTCAGCATTGACCAGCCAAAGTCGGATAATGGTCCTGAAAGGGGGGCAGTAAGAGCGATATAGACCGGTCCTTTACTTGCCTTGCCTGAGGACTCTTTGTCTGATGTGCATGAGAGGAGGATGCAGGATATGAATATAATATTTATCAGTTTCACTGGTACTATCAGATGACGGTTGCTGGTTGTTTATCGTGCTTTATTTGAGTGTTTCGATATGTGCTCTGGTTTAATAACTCACATCCCACAAATCTTAACAAGGCGCTCAGTGCTTGGCAATACAGCTAACAACTGACCTAGGCTAACATCAAAGTACAGGGTATGGGCGTCTTTTTTTTTGTTATGCCCTGTGCCATGGCCCCTTACTGGGTCGATTCAAAATGGTTTATTGCGCCCCAAGCCTTAGAATCATAGGCTCCATCTATATAAACCATTTTGAAACGCCCACTAGTCTAAACTATGTGGGGCATAATCCAAAAAAAAGATACCCATACCCTGCAAGAAGCTTAAGAACCAATAGGTTAGGTTTCACTATGACGTGACCCTGACAACTGACCAATGACATTATCGTTTTATCTCTCTCTGAAAAAAACCTTTATTGGAATAAGATGTAACCCGAAGTGTTCTCTAAACTGGTTTATAATGTATCTCTCGTATGAAATGCGAACATTATCCGGTCGGTTAACAAATATAGCAAACGTAGGTGGTTGAATCGAGGTCTGGGTAGCATAAAACAGTTTGAGCCGTCTTCTGCCAACAAGTGGCGGCGGGTTTTTTCTGACGATATGCTCTAATACCTTATTAATGAGAGGTGTTGGCACATGGGTATTGAATTGTGCCCAAATCGTATCTACCACCGTAAACAATCTTTTTACCCTCTCTCCGGTGAGAGCCGAAATATGTATGGTGGGGACAAAAGAAACAAATCCCAACTGCCGGTCGGTAGAATCCTCTAGGGACTTCTGCAAAGTGGGATTGTTTTTGACAAGATCCCACTTATTAAAGGCTCTCACCATGCCGCAACCCCTCTCAAATGCATATCCGCAGATTCGCACGTCCTGCTCATATAAGCCTGCCGAAGCATCGAATAAAATAACGGAAATATGACAGCGATTTATCGCCTTCAATGCCTTAATTATCGAGAATTTTTCGATTTTTTCTTTGACCCGCGCCTTTCTTCTAATCCCAGCGGTATCTATCAATTGATAGGCTTTTCCTTGCCTCTCAAATAGTATATCCACGGAATCTCTTGTCGTGCCGGGTAGTTCACTTACAACTAACCTATCAGACCCAACAATCCTATTAACCAGGGAAGATTTGCCGACATTGGGGCGACCAATAATCGCTACCTTAATGCGACCCTCTTGCTCAATGAGATCTTCACCAGCAGGGAGATCCCTCATAAGCTGGTCCATGAGGGGGCCAATTCCGTAACCGTGAGCTGAAGAAATGGGGAAAACCGTATCCATGCCGAGAGAATAGAATTCTAAACTCAGTGATTCATGTTTCGGGCTATCAATCTTGTTCACCGCATATAATACCTTTTTCTCAGATCGCCTTAAGAGCGTGAGCAATTCCTCATCTCCCAGAACAGGTCCGGTTCTCCCATCAAAAAGGAGGATAATCATGTCTGCCTCCCCAATGGCAATCTCCACCTGTTTCTTTACACCATCTAATAGCGCTCCCTTAAGAGAGGACTCAAACCCACCGGTGTCAACAAGAATGATATCTTTGTCATCCCACCTTACCGTTGCGTACAGACGATCCCTGGTTACACCGGGGATATCATCAACGAGGGCATTCCTTTTTTTGGTGAGGCGGTTGAAAAGGGTAGATTTGCCCACATTGGGGCGGCCAACTATGGCGACAATAGGAAGCATGCTGTGGATGTATACAAAAATGATGAAGCGTTCAGGGTGATCAAGATCTATCTCGTTGTTCTGTCTTATTTGGACGGGAACCCTTTGGCAGAACTATATAGAAGATGTTTCCGTTCTCTTTCGGCTTGCAACCGGCATGGCCTCCGTGGAGGTGAACAATATTATTAACGAAGTGAAGTCCATGCCCCGAACCACCCTCGGTGTTATCTCCAGCGATCTTATAGCCGTCTTCAAAAATCAGGGGCGCCTCTTTTGGAGAAATGGGTATCCCGGAGGTAAAGAGATCGACTCCCAGGGCCTTCTGGCTATCATCAGATTCCATGCCTACCATATCTATACGGTAAGAGATATACTTTCGGGGGTTACCGTTTTCATCAAATACAGGCTGACAATACTTGAGAGCATTTGACAAGAGATTGGCAAAGACCTGAGCTGTGAGACCAAGGTCAACAAATATGGTCAGGTCACTGTCTGACGGCACATCTGATGGTTCAACAATATCTATGTTTCTATCTGTTAGTCGTTTTCTGTAGTGTTCCAGTTCCGGTAAGAAAATATCTTGTAAAAGATTGTAAGAACGTCTCTTGAGCACATAGCTTCCGGTCTTGAAATGTTCTCCCCGAAAGAGCGTCTCAATAAAGAGACTCAAATGCTTAAAGTGGATCTCAAAATCCTCCATCTTTTTGCCCATATCCTCATGAATACTGTTCAGATTATCAACTACTTGGGTTATGTTTTTTTCTGATGAATGATTTCCGATTTCAGTGTGAGAGATGAGAGAGTTGAGGCTTTCTAATCCCGCGAGATGTTCTTTGAGATACCTTTTCATATTGATTAGAAACGCCTTGTAATAGAGATTTGGTGTAATGACATTGTGTTCAATATCCGATACGAGCTGATTGATAAACTGGATATGTTCTATATTCTGTTCAACAACGAGCTTATTATGCATATTATACCCGACCCTGTTGGCATATTTCTGGAAGAAGAGAGACTCGTGATTACTCATTCTTTTTACAGGATATATCTCAAGCATGCCCAAAATTTGGTCATCCAAGAAGAGGGGGACTTTATCTGCTAAGACCTTTTTCCCAATAATGGGAAAGATAAACGAGGAGCCGACCCTATAAGGGCTTTGCTGAATAACAACATCTGCTCTTGCTTGTATAGGAGAATCGAGAAGTCCCTCAGCACTGCAGCACTGCAGCATCAGAGCCTCATCCTCAGGCCTGATCGTGTAGATACAGCTTTCATAGCCAAAAAAGAACTTGATTACGGCCACTGCTGTTCTGTACAGATTAGTAATGGTGGCAAATTCCTGGGCCAGATCAAAGAAGGCAAAGATAGCCATTGTCTCCTTGGTCTTAAACCCATAGCCGGTATAATCCTTCTCCTTCTTTTTTAAGATCTCGTATGCCTGATCTAAATCGTGAGCCACCAGTTGCTCCTCTATTACTTTGGCGCAGGGTTCTGTGTTATTTGAATCTTTGACCTGTTGATCCCGAATGTCTACTATTGCAGGTATATATGAACAGGCTGTTGCCGAAATCCCTTTTCACTGGGTCTAAAATGTTTTAATGACCGCTCAAAGGGATTTCCGTTTGGGCGACAGCCTGTGAATGGCAAACTGTAGGGGGCAAAAACGAAACTACTGTTTAATGATAACAGATTGGGGTGATATTGAAAAGGTAAATTTTGTGAAAAAAGGCAACTCACCTAGTGCAGGGGTAATTTAGGAGAGCCTACGCGATTGCTTCTCTGAGGTGGGGTTCAAAGTGATCCATTAATCTGAGCCCAATTCTGTTTTGCGTGGACACAATCCTCTTAAGGATATCCTCATTGATCAATGGATTAATGAGCACAGCCCTCAAAACCGCTATCCTCTGGGGCCTGTACCGAGTTGACTCAAGGGTAGTTCTTGACACAAAGGTAGTATCTTCCTGGCGTATGGACTTTTGCAACTGTACGTTTAGGGCGTTCAGAATTCTATTAGTTTTTCTCGTCTTTCTTGTGAGCTCCGTGATTTCATTCCTGTTGGATCGTGCTTTTATCTTCTCCTCCCACGCATGAAACTTCTCCAGCACAAATGGTGGAACAAGGCGATAGTTGAGGATAAAAAGCTCGGGATGATTTAATACCTCAAAATTTTCAGATTCCTCCAATACCCTCTTGAAGGTTAAGGTTGCCTCGTTAGCCTGTTTAAAAAGGAGCCTGTAACCGTCCCTCCCTAATATCTTAAGTGAGGCCCACGGTTTCAGGCATGCAAAAGGCCTCGATCCCTCTATGGTAAAACGGCCTGTGTCTACACTATCTCGGCGATTGATATACTGAGAAAACTGTTTTAGGTGCCCCAGGTCTTTTTCATTACGAAAAACGACGATACCCATGGCCATTGGGCAGTAGAGTAGTTTGTGAACATCCACCGAAACAGAATCAGCCCTCTCTATTCCACGAAACAGTGACCGGTATTCATCAACAATCAAGGCAGCTCCTCCCCAGGCAGCATCTACATGAAAGTACGCTCCCTCTTGCCTGGCGATATCACCCAGCTCCGTAAGACTGTCTATATTACCTGTCTCAGTAGTGCCAGCAATACCGATGAGCGCCATAACCTTTGTCTTCTTTCCTTTTCTCAGATCATCTCTTTTTATATTCTTGATCTTTCTTTTTAGGGCACTGATATCAATCCGGTTGGACATGTCTACCGGTATGCTTATGACATTCTCTTCTCCAAGGCCGAGGAGGTGCGCCGCCTTTCTTATGGAATAATGACCTCTTTGGGATATGAGCACCACCATTCTTGAATAGCCATAATAACTCAAGGCCTTGTCTACCCCGGCCTTGCGAACGCCAGGAAAGCTTTTATCAGGTGGCAGGGCCTTTTCTCTGGCTACCAGAAGGGCGGTTAAATTGCTCATTGTTCCGTCGGAGGTGACATTCCCCAAGGCAACCCTGTGGTTCTGGATGTTTTTCCGGTAAAACTGTTCATCCCGTTCGAAAATAATCCTGTGTATCCAGGCAACAAGCTCTCTCTCCACAAAACTGGAGGCCTTTGCTGTTTCGATCTTGACCTGATTCTGGTTCAATGCAGCGATGATTATCTCCAGGAGTATCATATAATAGGGTATGGCACTGGTCATATGCCCAATATAATAAGGGCTTGCGACCATAACGGAATGAACCGTGACCTTTTCTCTGATCTCTTCTAAGACATCCCTGATGAGATAGGGGCCTTCTGGTATTGAGGTCTGATTGAATATCTGAGCCAATTCAGGCAGTGTTATTTTTTTGTGAAGACCTTTTTTCTCTTTGAAAAAATCATAAATCATCTCGAGCACAGCAAGACCAAATTCCATGAATTTATCGGTAGTGTCAGGCAAGATAAACAGTTTCTGGAGGTACTCTAAACTCGATTCAGCCTTTATCACGTGTCGTTCCTCCTAGGATCCAGATTTATGAACCGTATTTCTCCAGGCAAGGAAAAGAGCCAGAACATACAGAATCTCTCCTGCTATTAGCAGGTCATACCGGTATGGCAGGGGCATTTGCTGATGGAGACCGGCGCCGGTATCTCTCATAAAAGAATAGAGGATGGTAAGCGTGCCGATAATGGTGAGGACCCACGTTAAGAACGAAGGTCGGAAGTCATATCCTCTCTTGTAGAGAGCGATAATGAGCAGCCCAGCCAAAATCATCATTATGGCAATACTTACCGGGGCAATGACCGGCCCGATCCACGGAAGGGGGATCAAAAACAGGATATCCCAATCAAGGAGTGATGATGGCCATCCCAGGGCAAGCTTAAGCCAGAGGTAATAGAATATATCCCAGAAACCAAAGCAGATGACAAAATAGGCAAATTTTTCCCAGAACCGTTTGCCTATGAGGGCGGCCACAGATAAAAGCATAAAAATGGTGGCTGCCTCCCTTCCAAGCTCGACAATAAAATGCCTTACCGTTATCAACTCCAAAGGGAATGCAAAGCCTTCTGGATAATAAAGAGCCCTTAGATACGCTACCACGGCTGCTTCCACCAATGCCATGGCTATACTAAAGACGAGTATCCAGAAAATCTTTCTCATCAGATCAATCCCTTGGGATCTTGAGCATTCTCTCCACTGCCCGGTATGCCCTTACCCTGATGCCTTCCTCAACCTTTACGACCGGAGATGACGTCACGAGGGCCTTTACTATGTCATCTAAGTATATCTTTTTCATATCCGTACAGATCATTTTCTTATCAGCCGGGACAAAAACCTTATCCGGATTTTGGGTCTCTAAGGTATGAATGATTCCGGTTTCCGTTCCAATAATAAACTCTCTACTCTCAGTCTTTTTTACATACTCAAGCATTCCAGAAGTGCTTTTCACCTCATCTGCAAGGTCGATCACCTCAGGTCGACACTCAGGGTGGGCGAGGAATAATGCCTGAGGATGATCATTCTTGACACTCTTAACCTGCGCTGCGGTTAACCTATCATGGTACGGGCAAAAACCCTCCCAATAGAGTATCTTTTTATCGGTAAATCTTTGCGTATACCGGGCGAGGTTCTTGTCCGGGGTCATAAGGACGGTATCATGGCCGACAAGGGAGCTGACTACCTGGATTGCATTGGCTGATGTGCAGCAGATGTCGCTTTCTGCCTTTACCGAAGCAGAGGAGTTAACGTAGCTAACTACCGGAACTCCAGGGTGCTCCCTTTTTTTCTGGATCAACGAGTGAGCAGTTATCATATCGGCCATAGGACAACCGGCTGATATCACTGGCAAGAGGATAACCTTATCCGGACACACGATAGAGGCTGTCTCTGCCATAAAATGAACGCCACAAAAAACTACTATCTTGGCCTCGGTCTTGGCCGCCTCCAGTGAAAGCCCGAGAGAATCTCCCGTTATATCAGCTACATCCTGTATCTCCGGCCTTTGATAATTGTGGGCTAGAAGAATAGCATTTTTTTCTTTGAGAAGGTCCCGTATCTTTTTCTGTAAGGTCTTTATGTTCATTTCACTGATGACACTCTGCTTCAGGGCCTTTTCATACCCCCTCTCTAACCTTTGCCTAACTCATGCTTGAATTTCTCTATCAATGTAAGGGGATCGCTGGTTTCATAGAGGTCTTCAAGACCCGGTATGTCTTTCCATCTTCGGTGTAACCAAAACCACTGTTCAGGATACCTCCTGATATAATGTTCGAAAATCTGATTCAGTTTCCGTGTATTCTGCTTGAGATCACCTGGTTCATCATCGGTATGCACCAGTTTGAGAGGTTCATTTAGCTCAATCGTGTATTTGCCTGGCCCCTTTCTTATGACAAATACAGGTACGATGCTGGCGCCTGAGTGCCTGGCAAGAAAGGGGCCTGTTATATGTGTTTGAGAGGGGATACCAAAAAAGTCAACTACGATTCCATCCCTAACACCCCTCCGGCTGCCACCTGCCTTCTGGTCGGCAAGGGTAACGGCAAGGGTATTTTGCAGCAGCAATTGGTGCATCCTTTTTAGCGCCCCGTCAGGCCTAACCATAATCACATCATGTGTCTTCAAAATCGAGCTGACATAATGCTCCAGATAGGGATCATCTAATTTTCTGATAATAACAGACCTTGAAGGAATATTGAGGTAACAAGCGTACCTGAGAAGAACCATATTCCCAAAATGCCCTGTGACTACAACGGTACCCTTACCCCTTTCTACAGACTTCATGAGATTTGAAAATCCCTTAATCTCGATAAATCGATGATAGTTTTCAGAGTTGACTATCCTATCTAGTCTTAATAGGTCCAAAATATTCGTTGCAAGACATTCACAGCTCTCTTTGCCCAGGGTTTCTCTTTGCCGATGGTCCAACTCCCTCCCAAAAACTACAGAAATATTGGCTCTGATAACCCTGCGCCGGGACCTATCGATACGGTAATAGAAGGTTCCCATAAGCTTGCCAAGAATACTGTTAAGTCGGAATGGTAAAAGAGAAATTACCAATAGGAAGAACCGGAAAAGTATGTAGACCAAATAGTTTGATTGCATGGTGCCCTCAGACCTCATAACCGTTAATCGTTTAGCAGCTCAAGAAAGCCACGTCAACCATGAAAAGTGAGCAGAGCCACGTCATAGTGAAACCTAACCTATTGATTTTTAAGCTTCTTGCAGGGTATGGGTGTCTTTTTTTTGGTTATGCCCTATGACATGGCCCCTTACTGGGTCGATTCAAAATGGTTTATTGCCTCCTAAGCCTTAGAATCATAGGCTCCATCTATATAAACCATTTTGAAACGCCCACTAATGTAAACTATGCGGGGCATAATCCAAAAAAAAGACACCCATACCCAGCGCTTTGACGTTGCCCTGGAAAAGTGAGGCGATGCCTTGACACGTGCGGGTTGTTTGAGTACCTTGGTA
>JAUVXZ010000073.1 GCA_030603345.1 Pseudomonadota bacterium | reverse complement strand
TCTTTGTACTGATGCTTTGCATGCCAGGTCTGGGCCAGGCCTGCCCTGGCGCGACGTTATTGGAGTATGATATGAGAGATACATTATTTCCCGGCTGAACTCCATATACTGATTCCTTGTAAACCAGGTCTGGGCCAGGGGCATAACCAAAAAAAAGATACCCATGCCCTGGACTTTGACGTTACCCTGGACTAAGTACCTTTTTCACTTGAAGAAAAACTGAATAGTGTATAAAGAGTAGGTGTGCCCCCGTAGCTCAGGTGGATAGAGCAAGGGATTCCTAATCCCTGTGCCGTGTGTTCGAGTCACGCCGGGGGCACCAGAGAGAACATAGGCTCAGGTCACGTAGTAGCAGATGCCAGTTTTTCAAAGGCCTTTAACCGAAAATTGCTTTGGCTGAAACGGGTCTTTGCTACCCGGTCCGTGACCCCGTATGCCTCTAAATACTGTCGATTGATGGGAGTACATTGGTGTAGATTAGACTAGTGCATTCAAGGCGGCTCCCGCAATTGACATAAAACTGTACATGCCGAGTCTTGATTCAACTTTTGATACAGAAGTGCCCGATCCCAGTATGGAAAGGGAATAGTTTTGATTAATTGATAGGAAAAGAAGGAGGATCGGCTCATGACCCTTACAAAAGCAGATTTGACAGATTTCATTTATAACCGACTCGACTTCCCTAAGCACAAATCTGCACACCTGGTTGAGACCCTTTTGGAAATCATCAAAGAGAGTCTGGGAAATGGCGAAGATGTCCTGATCAGTGGTTTTGGTAAATTTTGTGTAAATGAGAAAAAGGAACGGAGAGGGAGGAACCCTCAGACTGGGGAAGACATGATGCTCCGCTTACGGAGAGTGGTGACTTTTCGGTGTTCTGGGGTTTTGAGGGATAGGATTAATGAGAAGGAGTAGGTTTTATTCTGTACGAGAATCTGTGTGAGAAAGGATTTCCGAAATCGGGGGCACCAGAGAGTACCAATAGACTATATTGTAAGGTATCATAAGAAAGAAAAGGTTTCCGATAATACTCGGAAACCTTTGACTTGTTTGGTGAGCCGTCAGGGAATCGAACCCCGAACCTACTGATTAAGAGTCAGTTGCTCTGCCAGTTGAGCTAACGGCCCACGTGGCATAATTATTAATGCGCCCGGCAGGACTCGAACCTGCGGCCTACGGGTTCGAAGCCCGGCGCTCTATCCAACTGAGCTACGGGCGCTTTTAATTTCTATTGCTCGAATGCGGTATGTTTACCTAGGTCGTTCATTAACAGGTATGTGTTTTTCTGTCAATATTTTATTGTTGAAATATCCGGTTGAAATATCCTTGACATTGATGTGGAATTTGCTTATAAAAAAAAGTTCTAAAATCAGTATGTACTTGTCAGAAGACCCTGTTGTTGGGGTGTATTTGAAAATAACAGTATTCAGTGAATAAGCCGCGATGAAAACCTTTGTTGCCAAAGAGCATGAGATAGAAAAGAAGTGGCATTTGATAGATGCCAATGACAAGGTTCTCGGAAGACTCGCTACCGAAATCGCGAACCTCCTCAGAGGAAAGAATAAGCCTATCTTTACCCCTCATATGGATTCTGGTGATTATGTGGTGGTTGTTAATGCAGATAAGGTTGTGTTAACCGGGGGCAAGTTAGAGAAGAAGATGTATTACCGCCACAGTGGTTATGTAGGAGGGCTCAAAAAGGCCACGGCTAAAGAGATACTCCAGAAAAGACCTGAAAACCTTATCAGGTTTGCTGTGAAGGGGATGCTCCCGAAGACCAGTCTTGGCAGAAGGCAATTAACAAAACTGAAGATATTTGCTGGCCCAGACCATCCTCATCAAGCCCAAAAACCGGAAAACTTGGAGATTTAAATGGCAGAAGAGAGGTATTACGCCACAGGTAAGAGAAAGACAGCTATAGCGAGAGTCTGGATGAAATTGGGCGAGGGAAAGATCGTTATCAACAAGAAGCCAATTGACGAATATCTCACCACTGACATAGCGAAGATGATTGTTGCCCAACCACTTGAGCTGACGAATACCACGGGCAGATATGATATCATGGTAAATGTCAAAGGAGGAGGATATTCCGGTCAGGTTGGGGCCATTAAGCATGGGATCAGTAGAGCTCTTCTGAAGATAAGTCCGGAATCCAGGGAACCCTTGAAAAAGGAAGGTTTTCTTACTAGAGATTCACGAATAAAGGAGCGCAAAAAATATGGTCTGCGCTCTGCTCGAGCACGATTTCAGTATTCAAAGAGGTAATAAGGATATCCTAATAGTTCTTTTTTAAGGGGAGGGTTTTTTCTACCTTCCCTTTTTTGTTTCCGAAGCAAGAAGGCTGCAACAATCTCGGGCAACACGTGGTGGAAAACAATCTTGAGCAAAAAAACATAAAGTTAATTATTGCGTATGATGGAACCACTTTTTTTGGGTGGCAACGCCAAAAAGATAAACCGACCATACAGGGGACTGTTGAGGAAAAAATAGCTGCCATGGTAGGGGAACCGGTTTCACTCATTGGCGCCGGAAGAACAGATGCTGGTGTTCATGCACTCCATCAAGTAGCCAATTTCAGGGTTTCTTCTCCTCTGACGCCGCCTATCTTTTTCAAGGCTCTGAATGCCCTGCTTCCTGCTAGTATTATTATCAAAGAGGCAGGGTACGTCCCTATTGATTTTCATGCCAGGTACGATGCTAAAAGTAAGGTCTACGAATACAGGATTCTCAACGAGGATCTCCATTCCCCGTTTCTCAGACATTATGCGTGGCAAATATCCCGGTCACTTGATGTATCTGTTATGAAGGAATGCTTACAGATTATTCAGGGAGCCCATGATTTTTCTTCGTTTTGTTCTCCGGGAGACGGGAAGATCAATCCGGTGAGAACCGTGATTCAGGCAGAACTTGAAATCGAGAAAGGTGATCTCTTGACCTTTATTTTGGAGGCAAATGGGTTCCTGCGGTATATGGTCAGAAACCTCATAGGAACCATTGTTAGGGTGGGCCTCGGGAGACTCAGTGTCGATGGTTTTGCTGAAATATTGGAATCAAGAGACCGGCGGCACCCTGGTGCTAAAGCCCCGCCTGAGGGACTCTATTTGAAGGATGTCAAATATTAACGGGCTGTTGCCGAAATCCCTTTGAGCAACAGCCTATTAAGTGGTGTTTGTTGCCTTTATTGAGTTTGTTGGATCTTATGTTGCGTGTTTCAATTTGGGGAAAGGGACGACGTGCTCAGTGCTGAGAGATACAACTGACCAATGGTAGAGGATCTCCCTAAATTAATTGTTATAAGCGGGCCAACTTGTTCAGGAAAGAGTGGGTTGGGCGTTGAACTAGCCCAACTGGTGAGTGGAGAGATCATTAATGCAGATTCCATGCAGGTCTACAGGGGGATGGATATAGGTACGGCAAAGATTCCGGTTTCTGAGAGGAAAGGAATCCCCCATCATCTCGTCGATATCGTAAATCCCGATGAGGAATTTAACGCCGCATTATTTCGACAGCACGCCCTTACCATAATCAAAGAGCTCTACGAAAAAAACGTTCCAATTATCGTGATAGGTGGGACAGGGCTCTATGTAAAGGCCCTCTTGGGGGGGCTTTTTGAGGCGCCGCCATCTGAGCCAGCACTGCGCCAGGCCCTATTAGAGGAGTGGGAGAAGAGAGGTCCGACTTTTCTGTATCAAAGACTATCAAGACTCGATAAGGATGCCGCAGATAGTATTCACCCGATGGATAAGATCAGAATAACAAGGGCGCTGGAGGTGATTCATCTTACCGGATGCCCTCTTTCTGATCTCACCAAAAAGCACAGTTTTTCTGATCGGAGATTTCGCGCACTCAACCTTTGCCTGAACGTTGACCGGCAGGTTCTTTACAACAGGATTAACAAACGGACGATCTCAATGATTAGCGCAGGGCTTATTGCCGAGGTTGAGGGGCTCCTCCAGATGGGATACAGCCCAAAGCTCAAGCCCATGAAGGCAATTGGCTACCGGCATATCATAGGACATCTTAAGGGTACCTGGGATCTTGATGAGGCGAAAAGGCTTATGCAACGAGATACGCGGCGATATGCAAAGAGACAGCTTACGTGGTTCGGATCCGATCCTGAAATAACCTGGGCAGACCCGGATGATAAGCCAGGCATAGTCAATATGGTTATGGCTTTTATCAGGGCCACATCATAGTGAAACCTAACCTATTGATTTTTAAGCTTCTTGCAGGGTATGGGTATCTTTTTTTTGGTTATGCCCTGTTACATGGCCCCTTACTGGGTCGTTTCAAAATGGTTTATTGCCTCCTAAGCCTTAGAATCATAGGGTCCATCTATATAAACCATTTTGAAACTCCCACTCAGCTAAACTATGTGGGGCATAATCCAAAAAAAAGATATCCATACCCTGGACTTTGACGTTGCCCTGTGGCTTTTATACAATGACTTGACGTTTGCCACTGTTTTAATTAGAAAGAATAGTAGTGTGAATTTTTGTCTGAGCGGGCTTTTGCCTCCTACCGGTGAACAGGAGGACTTGTTTTTTTGCTTATGCCCCCACACAGGGGCCATCACAGGGCTGCTCCGCTCAGGGATATAAAGGCAAGGAAGAGCTAAAGATATTAGTATCGTTCAAAAGTGTTGCCATGAACCATAGTGAGTAGTCGTTCAAGTTCTATAAGCGGTCAT
This sequence comes from Pseudomonadota bacterium, assembly GCA_030603345.1. Taxonomy (GTDB): domain Bacteria; phylum Desulfobacterota; class DSM-4660; order Desulfatiglandales; family B25-G16; genus JADFWK01. Next base: position 9,329 of record JAUVXZ010000073.1, on the reverse strand, counting down.
GGCTGTTTTTGAAAGGCGATATCTCAAAAAGAATTCCACCGGGTTTTGCAGTGGTCAAATATGTGGGGTTTACACCTCGGAAGCCTTGGGAGTTGTAGCCTGGTTCATCTAAACCCCACATATTTGACCACATCCCTTGAGGCCTATAGATAGCGCCTTGAGAAAATGGCCATGGCCGGATAGGGGTAAGTATGTACAGGTTCTCTAACCAATATACCATTGAGTAAACACTTTTGAACGATATTAGAACATTCTAAGCATTCTGCTGAAGGCTTATTCATGAACCAGGTTAAGGATCGAAAAAAGAAAACACGGACTGAGAAGAAGTTCCCCACTTTTTCTCATAGTAGCATGCGTTTCCTGCACATCTGTATTTTTCTGGTTTTTGTGTCTCTCGCCATAAATCTCTTTACGGAGGCTTGCTTAGCTCAGGAGACGAAAGAGGCCACCAATGATGAGAGAATCTTGACAGGAACAGGGGCAATTGTTGATGAGAATATTGCCCTTGCCCGAAATGAGGCTCTATCAGAGGCATTTGTAAAGGCTATTGAGGAATACCTTATTCAAAGGATAGGGTCGCAGGGTGTGGCAAATAATTTTCAAAGATTGGATGAAGAAATCCTTTCCAGAACCCAGGAGGCGATACAGGATTATCAAATAATCTCCGAGTTCAGGACCGAACGTTACGTTAGGGTGTTGGCGAAGGTGCGGGTAAATGAGGCGGTGTTAGATCAGAAACTCAAAAAGATGGGACTGCTTGAGGCTGATACTGTGCAGATTGCTGTTCTGTTCATGGTTTCAGAGAAAAAGGAAGGCTTTTCAACTACTTATTGGTGGGGCGATCCTTCCCGTCCAGCATCCATTACCCAGGCAGAGCTTTCTCTGAGCCGGATATTTGAAGAAAGAGGCTTCAGAGTTGTTAACAGATCTTTTTTCCCTCCGGAAGAAACCTACGATGAGGGTATGCTGAGTCTAACCTTGAGCGATGAGCAAGTGGCCAAATGGGGTAGACTCCTATCTGCCCAAATAGTAATAGCCGGAGAGGCGAATCTCTATGGATTATCGAGGGCATTGGTGTCCCTCAAGGCGATTAAGGTAACAGATGGAACAATAATTGCTCAGGGTTTCAGGGAGGGAATATCCGACAGCACCACCGGAGGCGAAGAGAGCGCAATAGGGTTGGCCATTACGAGCTGGGCCAATGACATGATCCCCCATTTGATGGGGGGACTTGAACGCGCCCAGAAAATCATTACTCGAGTTATTATAATAGTTAATGGCCTTAACAGCTATGGAGATTTTCTGCTCTTTAAGGATTTCTTAAAGAAGAACTTTCCAAAGATAACATCAGTATTAGAGAGAAGGTTAGCGAAAGACTCGGTAACCTTCGGGGTGGAAATAGAGGGAGGCTCAACAGGGATGGCCCAAAAGCTGCTGGACCATCCGGGAACACCTTTTGCAATTGAGATCTACGATCTGAGTGACCAGGGGTTTACTGTGGTTGTAAGATGACCGTTCCCAATTTGCTGAGCATTTTAGGAATTCTTCTTGTTCCCGTTTTTATAATTTATATGCTCAATAACAGGATGTTGCCGGCGTTAGTGATGCCCTTGATGGATTCATAGCGAAGGTTTTTCACAAGAAGACTAATTTGGGGGCCCACCTTGATCCCTTAGCTGATAAGATTCTCCTCATCAGTGCCTACCACTGGCCATATTTAACTTAATTCCTTCGTGGCTGGCTGTGTTGACGATAAGCAGAGACGTCCTTATTTTGCTGGGGGTTTTGGTGCCGTATCTGAATCGCTATCCCGTCAGAATGAAACCGTCAATTCTGAGTAAAGCCACGACATGCATGCAGGTAGTCGCCATCTTGATTGCGTTATCAAATGGGTATTTGGATATACAATTTCTAAAAGTTTACTCTGTCTGGGTGACCGCCTCGCTCACTGTAGCGTCAGGACTTCAATACATGAGGGAGGGATTGATTATGTTGAGTCAGGGCGTGAATGGTGATTTTGCTTGACATACCAATACAGGGGTTGATAGATAATTTCCTAATAGGCGCGTAGCTCAGGGGGAGAGCGCTACCTTGACACGGTAGAAGTCACGGGTTCAAATCCCGTCGTGCCTACCATAGATAAAGGGATGAGGGCCACCATGTGGTGGCCCTTTGTGATCAATACCCTCTCTCGATGCCGCCTACTAAGTCATATGCATGAGCCTCGGTTATGCGTACGGGGACAATCTCTCCCACAACAGCAGATCCCTTGTTGATCAGTACCTGCCCGTCCACATCGGGAGCCATAGTGGCTGTTCTGCCGGTCAGCAGGAGATCTGTCTCAGGGCTTAAGCCCTCAACAAGAACCGGTATCGTTTTGCCAACGACCCTTCGATTAAGCTTTTTGCTGATCCCCGCCTGGAGTTCCATAATCTCGTTAACCCTGTTCCTTACGATCCTCTCGCTTACTCTATCTTTAAGTTTCGCAGCGGGGGCTCCCTCCTCTGGGCTAAAGGAAAAGACGCCCAGCCTATCGAATTCTGTCTCTCTCACAAACTCACGAAGCTCTTTGAATTGTTCCTCGGTTTCTCCGGGAAAACCCACCATTACTGTTGTTCTGAGGGCTATATGTCTTGATCTGCGTCGTATTCTTTCTATTAATTGAGGTATTGGCTCTGTGCCTGACGGACGTCCCATAGCCCTCAGGATATCTGGATTAACATGCTGAATGGGAATATCAAGGTAGGGACACAGCCCTTCCTCTGACTCGACAAGATCAAGAAGCCTTTCAGTCACGTGATAGGGGTGGGCATAGAGAATTCTGAGCCATTTCAAACCAGATATGGTCAGGAGTTTCTCCAGCAGACCCTCAAGGGTACACGAAGGATCCAGGTCATGGCCGTACCAGGTGGTATCCTGGGCCACGAGGTTGATCTCTTTAACGCCCCTTTCAACCATCTCTCTTGCCTCGATGAACAGAGAATCCACAGTTCTGCTCCGAAACTGACCCCTCAAGGCAGGGATAATACAGTATGAGCAGTGGTGTGAACATCCTTCGGCAATCTTGAGGTAGGCAGAGTAGAATGGTGTTGCCTGGACCCGAGGTGCGGTGTGGTCGGCCAAGAAATCTGGTCTGGTTATGAGTAGAATCGGGCGGTTACCAGGTTCGGGGCCTAACACCTCACGTATCCTGTTGATCTGACCGGTGCCGAGCCAGCCATCTACCTGCGGAATTTCCCTCAGAAGCTTTTTCCCATATCGTTGTACAAGACAGCCGACAACCAAAAGGCGCTCCAGGTGCCCTTGCTTTTTCAAACTGGCAAACTGGAGTATGGTATCTATACTCTCTTCTACTGCAGGTCTGATAAAGGCACAGGTATTGACAATGGCTATGTCGGCTCCTGCGGGATCAGCGGTTATATCAAATCCCTCTTCCTGCTTGATAAGGCCGAGTATGTGCTCACTGTCTACAAGGTTTTTTGCGCATCCGAGGTTAATAAGAAATACGTTGGGCATAGAGGGTTACCCTTTTGCGCGAAGAGGCTTTAATCTCTCCCCCTTATCTCTTCCATATTAAGAAATCCCTTTTCGGCAGAGTGAGAGGCTCCGACTTTTTGGGAAATGGGTGAAAAGGAGGTAACTTATGATGACTGCCACATGTTGGCCTAGGGAAAAATCCCCTATATCTTTTAGGTGCTTCCTGAGAGACGGTGGATTATGGTTTGGGTAAAGTTCTTGAAGAATAGCAGTTGAATAGACTCAGATAACCCGTCCAAAAGAGTAGAACTGAATTTCAGCAAGATACATTCATTTTTCGTAGCAATAGAGGCGTTGCGGGCTTCACCAGTCAGATAGCCCATCTCTCCAAAACACTGACCCTTTTCTAGGGTGGTAACAACTTTTTTTCCCTTTCGGACTACTACTTGGCCGCTAATCAGAATATAAAAGGGGTCATCAATCTCGCCCTCTTGGATAATGGTCTTATTGCCTTCAACCTTGATTACATCAGTTACAGTGAGAATTTCATTAATCTGGCTTTCAGTAAAATTGTGGAAGAAAGGTAACGCTTGAATATAGTTTAGCAACTCGCTGTCGAGACTTTCTTTCGGGGTATTCTGCACGTCGTGTAGGGCCAGTCTCAGATCATAGGCAAAGTCCATAGCGCTCTGATAACGTTCAGATGGGTCTTTTGCCAGGGCCTTATCGAGGATCTCGCCTATGATTTTCGGTAGCTCTGGCCTAAGGTCAAAAATCTGAGGCGGGTCTTCGTTGACAATTTTATACATAATGGCGTATTCGTTTTCTCCATCAAAGGCCTTTAGGCCGGCCAGTAGTTCATAGAGGACTGAGCCGAGAGAAAAAAGGTCACTTCTCTCTGTTATGGACTCTTCTTTGATTTGCTCAGGACACATGTAGCCGGGTGATCCAAATATTCCAGTCTCAAGCGTTGGTTGACTCCTTTTCACGTAAGCGATGCTAAAGTCGGTTATTTTTATCTGGCCTTCTGAGCTCAGAATGATGTTGGAGGGTTTTATATCCCGGTGGATCACACTATTTTGATGGGCATATTCCAGGCCTTTGCAAATGCTGAACACCATCTCTAAGACCTTTTCAACAGGTAAAAGAGTGTTGGGGTTACAATATTTGTCGAACGTAGCCCCGTCTACGTACTCCATGGTTATATAACATAAGTCTTCATAGAGATCGGCATCGTATACGGTTACAATATTGGGGTGGAGGAGACGGCCTGCCAATTGCGCCTCAGTAAAAAACTTTTTCTTGTACTTTTTCGCCTCCTTAGCGACGTTATCATTGGGGAGACGGTAAATCTTTATGGCTACTTGACGTTCTATATAGGGATCCGTGCCAAGATAAACCGCTCCTTTGCTCCCCTGGCCCAACTTTTTCCCAATCTCATAGCGACCGATAGTCTTTAAATTGTTTAGATCCACCATAAATCTGCACAGAACCTTTTCTCGAAATCTCAAAAATACATTTCAGAATTTCTATCGGGCTTCGGCGAATAACCATAACGTTTTTATTATTATGCCGTTTCTGCCACGAACCCGTAGTGTTGTAGATTCACCTCTTTTTCATTTCCATCTCATGAACAGAGCGAGATAGGGCCTTGAACAGGCCCTTGAACGATGCTCATGTGTACGAACCTATAATATCCTTATCGAGTCAGTTGTCAATAAACTTAAGAGAGTTTTCCCCTGTTTTCACCCATTGGGTCTTTTATGGTTTGTAGCCGTTCACAGGTTCAAAGGTTCAATGGTTCAAGGTTCACTGAAAACCCGCCTGCCGCTTGCCCGCCAGAAGTATGGCGGGTAAATCGGGCAGGTCTGAACAGTTGTTTCGTGAGTTCCGAACGGTCTTGCACCGAAGTTCAGAGTGAGCTCTACCCGGTGTTGGATCAATCTGAGTTTCAGGATATGTATGATCGTGCTCGACGCACTAGCGCTACCGGTCGTGGTTTCATTCCGCCATACGTCTGGGGGGATGGCCCACAAGCAAGGTCAACGAAAGAAAGATAACCCGACTCGGCTGAGCCTTTCGGCCCCGAGCTCAAGGCCGAGGGGCTCGTCGCAGGCTGTACGGTGAACCCTGAACCTGTGAACCCTGAACCCTGAACCCTGAACCTGTGAACCCTTACTATGGTTTTTATTCGGAACGGTCAGGCTGAGAACAGTAGCATATCCAAATGAGACACTAAGAAAACAAGGAGAACATCCTCATAGAAGGAGAGAAATCAACGTTCACGCGGTGTTTCTTCTGAGACAGGATCACATCATAGTGAAACCTAACCTATTGATTCTTAAGCTTCTTGCAGGGTATGGGTATCTTTTTTTTGGATTATGCCCCACATAGTTTAGATGAGTGGGCGTTTCAAAATGGTTTATATAGATGGAGCCTATGATTCTAAGGCTTATGGCTCAATTAACCATTTTGAATCGACCCAGTAAGGGGCCATGTCACAGGCCTGCCCTGGCGCGACGGGATTTGGATATATAACTGTTTTCACTGCTTATGCATGCAGCGCTTTCTATAACCGCAACCTAGCATGCCAGGTCTGGGCCAGGGGCATAACCAAAAAAAAGACACCCATCCCTGGACTTTGATGTTACCCTGTCCTTAGGGCTCAAACAGTTGACATCGCTTATCTTCCACTTCGCCAAGATTTGTTTGGGATTTCCGTTTGGGCAACAGCCCAATAAAACAAAACCTACCGGTCACTGCATCAAGGCATCTGCTACCATGGAAGACAGGAATTTGACTTCTACGCCCATCTCATAATGGCTGTTTAGATCGCTGAGTTGTGTGTGGCAGTTCTCACAAGCAGTGGTAAGTATCTTTGCGCCGGTTTCTTGTACCTGATCGGCTTTTACCTTGGCTGATTTCATCCGAAAATCTAGATTATCCTCACCAAGTGCAACCAGTCCTCCTCCTCCCCCACAGCACCAATTGTATTTCGGCTCTGGTGACATTTCTCGAAAATCGTCGCTCAAACGGTTTAGGATATAGCGGGGCTCATCGATAACACCACCGTTTCGTGCTATCTGACAAGGGTCATGGTAGGTGATGGGTTCCTTAAATTTCGATTTGTCCACCTTGATTCGACCTTCTCTGAGGTATCGAGAGTGAACTTCGGTGATAGATGAGACCTCGAAGGGTTGCTTCCCAGACAATTGCTTCATGACGCGGAATGCCGTGCCGCACTCGCAAATACACACCTCTTTTACCTTGAGCCGTTTGGCTTCCTTCACAATCCGATCTAAAATCAGTTTTGTCTTGGTGGGGTCTCCAACGAATGCACCGAAATTGACCGCTTCAAAGAAACTCAAGGTCCAGTTCTCGCCGGCTGCATTGAAAATAGCGGCTGCCGGCACGATAGAGTGAGCCCCTGCCAGGGCCACATAGAGAAGATCTGCACCGTCTACATCAACCGGGATGGCGGTTTCTCCTGCCTCAATTTTCCACTTCTTGACAACCTCTTTTTCAAGATTTTTGATGCCTGTCAGAAAACCCTCCTTAAAGAGTTCAAGTGACTTCCCCTTTTCGACGGAGGTATCTGCAAGCAGGGTCAGGATTTCCGGTTCGGTGTGGGCACCGATGAGGAGAAGTTTGGCTATTGACATGATCATCTGGGTATCGATTCCAAATGGGCAATATACCATGCAGCGCCTGCAGCCTGTACAAGAGTAAGCGGCTTCGTACAACTCCTCAAGAGCCATTTCGCTCAACTCCCTGGCCTCTCCTACGGATGGCCATATTTTACCCCGCCCTTTGAAGTATTTCTTGTAGATTCTGCGGACGATTTCATGCCGGTACGCGGCGATATACTTGATTTGTCCCATGGATGCGTAAACATGGCAGGCCTCGGTGCAGACTCCGCACCTGGTGCATGTTTCCAGGTAGAATTTCATGGCTTCATTCAATTTGCCTTGAAAGAGCTTCAGTAATTCATCCCGTGTTTTTTGGTCCATAGTCAACCTCTTCTCAATTTGTTCATTGGCAATGACAGAAATGAATGCATGATCTGGCTGAACGGGAAGAACATAAGGAACAGGTTTGCAAAGAAAACGTGCAGCACCAGCATGAATGAATGGCCGGACGACGTCAAATCGGGTGACAGGTGAGGCTTCAGGTACAGGAGACTGGAAAGGTATTCTCGATACTCTACGACGGATAGGTTTCCGTAATCATACCACCTTCTCGCCCAATCCATCTGGCTTCCAAAAAAAACGGTGAGAAACAGCAGGATGAGAAGGTAGTAATCTTCAGGTACCGACAGATCTCTATTCGGAGAGGCGAACCGCCTGAACAGGAAAAACAGCAATGAGATAGAGAGAATCAGGCCAACAAAGCCGTTTCCCAAAAAAACTTCGTGTTGGACTATTTGAAAAATCCTGAAATCGCCGATCAGCTCCAGGTGTCCGATAATGAGAAGAAGGAAAGAGATATGAAACAGCATGAGAAAAACCCAAAAGATCGGATTGTGTCTTCGAACGGTAGGTAACAGGAAGGTATCGTGCAGAGCCCACATCCACCGGGGCCGTTTGTCAGGAAAGATTTGCAGAGTTGTGGGATTCCTTGGTTCCCGAAACAGCTTCACAAGCCTCACCCCGGTGCCCACAAAGAAGACAGCGAATGCAACGTATACCATGGGTATTAATATGATGTAGTAAACGATTTCCACGGAGGCCCCCTTTCGGAGAAAGAATCAAATAGAGAAGGTGCCCCCATGAGAGAGGGCACCCGGAAAGAATACTATGCTTTCCGTTCGATGTAGAACTTGATGAGGTCTTCCTGTTGGTCTGTTTTTAAGATTTCGTTGCCACTGGTCTTTGCCCACGCAGGAAAGTCAGCCAGTGCACCAGGGTCCGTGGTTATGGCCTCAATCACCTGACCGACCTCAACATCCTTGATTCCTTTGCTGACTTTTACTATCGGCATGGGGCAGGGCATTCCCTTCAAATCCATTACCTTGTCAACCTTGATATCTTCACTCATTGCTAGCCTCCTTAAGCATTACCTGTGTTTATATAAAGAGCTGAACCTTACTATTCTGCGCTTCTTCCAAGAACTTTGCCACGCCACAGAAGGTCAGATTGGGGTACTCAATCATCTCCTCTCGCTTGAATCCCATGAGGTCCATAGACATCTCGCATATATAAATCCTCACATCCATTTCTGCGGCCAATTCGAGCATCTGTTCCAAAGAGGCAACGTTTTTCTTTTTCATGAGGGATTTCATCATCACCGTGCCCATACCGGCCATGTTCATCTTAGAGAGCTTTACCTCGCAGACCCCCTTAGGCAGCATAGTCCCGAACATCTTCCCCATGAAATCCTTTCCACCAACTTTCTTGCCTTTGTCTCTGAGGATAGGCGTCCCCCAGAAGGTGAAAAACATCACCACATCCATGCCCATGGCAGCTGCGCCGGTTGCAATAATGAGCGAAGCCAGCGCCTTATCCAGATCGCCGCTAAACACAATCAGCGAGATCTTATTCTCCGGGCTGGATTTGGAAAGTGATTCGAGTTGGGTTCTCAGTTCACTTACCTGGTTTTCAATTTCCTCCAATTTCACCAGATGCTCGCCCTTGTACGGCACCTCTTCTTTTTTTGCTGTATTTACTTTCATAGTACCCTCCTTCATAAAACTCTTTGTTTTGATCTGTCAAGAGAGACAACGGTTAAGGTTACAGAGATTGGCTTACACAAACTGCTTCTTTGCAGCCTCCATGGCCGCCCTGAGTAATTCGAGGTAGGAAAGCATGTTTTTTCGCTCCTCGGGGGCCATTTGCAGCAGTATGCTGGAGTGG
>JAUVXZ010000314.1 GCA_030603345.1 Pseudomonadota bacterium | reverse complement strand
CTTGTGCTTACACAAAGGAGGTTCACCTACCTGCCCAATGAATCTGACCAAGCATGGGTCATACCGGTTAGCATTAAAATATTTTATGAAAGTGGTGATTCTCAACAAATAACAACCCTTATGACAAATAAGAGCATGCATGTTGATATAAGCAGTAACACTGTTGCGTACAAAGTAAATTATGGACAGAGTGGATTCTACCGAGTCAAGTACCGCGAAAAAGATAACCTCCAAGAACTTGGCAAACGAATCCTCAGCAAAGATCTCTTGCCACCAGAGGATAGGTGGGGTCTTCAAAATGATCTCTATGCACTGGTGAGAAGTGGTGATGTCTCTTTAGACGATTACCTGAACTTTCTTTCCTATTACAAAGAAGAGGACAATTTCCTGCCTCTTATGAGTATTGCAGACAACCTCTTTCACGCATACCTTGTCCTTGAGGAAACTCAACGACAAAAGGTTGCATCAGTGGGCAAATTCTTACTTGAAAAGGTGCTCTCCCGGATCGGCTACGAACCCGATCGAGACACAAAACATACAACATCGATACTGAGGGACCACATTTTGGTCCATGCCGTGATCTATGGTTCTGAGGATGCTGCGGGATTTGCCCGTGGCAAATTCTCATCTCTCATGAGCGGAGAGAGCGTTCACTCAGATATCATGAAGAGTGTTATGCAGGTTGGAGCTTTGAATGGGAACATGGAGACCTTTACATGGTTTGAAAAGGGGCTTAAATCCTCGAAAACCGAGCACGAGAGAATGAATATCCTACAGGCACTAGGGAGGTTCAGTGACCAGGCTTTGATCAAGAGAACCCAACAATACATTCTGGACCAAGTGCCAGCAAGAAACAAGTTTATCCCGGTAGACTCTCTGGCCTCAAACCCCCATGCAATACCATCCATGTGGGAATGGTTTGTTTCAAATGTTTCCACCCTTGAGCAGTTCCATCCGATTCAGTATGAGCGGATCATCGAAGCAATCATCCCTGTGTGCGGTATTGGAAAAGAGAAACAAGTCAGGGCCTTTTTTGAGGCTTATATGAGACAAAAAACCAAAGCGAAAGATGTCATAGAAATGTCCCTAGAGAGGTTGGAGGTAAACTCGAAAATGAGGGCTTCTTGATTCCCGAGGCGCTTATCATACCCGAGGACTCCTGTCAAATGCCACCTAAGTTTCCGGTGAGACTCCATCAAGGTATAACGGTGCCATTAAGAAACACTAATCCCGCCTCCAGAAGACGTCATTCACCTATTATCTTCCCTTGACATTCCCACTACCATAAGGCAATGATGGCCATGATAGATCTTCACCGAATTTCTGTCTGGTATGCCGCCAAACTGGTTGAGATCAACAATGGGCATAAGAATCGGAAAGTACTCTCGTACAGTCTTGCTCCTGGTCGGAGCCTTACTCCTTAACCTTTTGGTAATCCCCCCTGTCAAAGCCACAGACATGTACGCAGAAAAAACAGGGAAGGGATGCATTTTTTGCCATCAGGAGAGCACCGGTGGGCCGCTGAAAACAGTGGGTTTTGCTTACATAAAGAATGGCTATCAGTATCCAATTTCAGAAAGATTACTGAGCAAGGCCCAGTCCCTTCAGACCCCATTCCACAAAACCCTCAGATTTATTATTGGTTACCTGCATCTTCTTGCAGCTGTTATATTCTTTGGTGCGATTTTCTACATACACATCTTTATTAAACCCTTTAGGCTAACTGGCGGTATCCCCAAGTATGAGAGGATACTTGGCGTCTCCTGCATGATCACCCTTACGCTCACCGGCACCTACCTGACCTGGGTTCGCATCGACAGATGGGAGCAATTCTTCAATAATACGTTTGGCCTCATGCTCTTTTTCAAAATCCTGCTTTTTCTTTTGATGGTGTGCATTGGCCTTACTGCCATCACCATCATACATCGGCGAATGGGAAAAGAAATTACGGCTCTTGAGGCCCCTCCACATACCGATGAAATTACCCTTTCCAACCTAAGCTACTTTGATGGCTCTGCCGGGAAACCGGCATATGTTTCTTATGAGGGCAAGATCTACGATGTTAGTGACAGCCCGAAATGGAAAGACGGCAGCCATTTTGGCAAACATGCCGCCGGCTCAGATCTCACCCAAGCCCTCGCAGGAGCACCTCATGGGCCAGAGGTCTTAGAAAGGGTTAGGTCTGTGGGGGAAATCTCTGAAAGACAGGATCCGAAGCGCAGAGCGACTCCCGCCCACAAGATCTTCATCGTTATGGCATATGCCAACCTGGTCATTATCTTCCTCATACTTGCCTGTATTAGTGTGTGGCGCTGGGGTTTCCCGGTTAGATTGATTCCCGAAAAGAATCCCGTTGTCATTGCAGGCGCCACGTGTATCGAATGTCATAAGGCCCAAACACCGGGTATTTACCATGGCTGGGCTCAGAGCGTTCATGCCAAGGTCGGGGTCCAATGTTATACCTGCCACAAACCTGATCGTAAAAAACCCTTTTTCAGTGGAGCCCACCTGAAATACGATGCTACCGAGATATCACCTGTTGTCACGCCAAAGACCTGCGCTGGCTGCCATCCAAAGGAAGTTGCTCAGTACAATAAGAGCAAACACGCCCATACCCTGGAGATCATATGGAAGGTGGATAAATGGTTACATGATGACATGAACAATGCCATAGAGCGTACAACCGGATGCTACGCGTGCCATGGTACGGTTGTGGAAATTGTCAGTGGCCGCCCCATACCCGGCACCTGGCCCAATGTTGGTGTGGGAAGGAAAAATCCTGATGGAACGCTCGGCAGTTGTAGTAGTTGTCATACTCGACACAGATTCTCGGTTGTGGAGGCGAGAAAACCAGAGGCCTGCGACCAGTGCCACCTTGGCCCGGATCACCCTCAGATAGAGATCTACAATGAATCAAAGCACGGCACTATCTACCACGCCGAGGGCAACGAGTGGAACTGGTCTCCTGATGATGGCCGCTGGAAGGCAGGACGGGATTTCAGGGCCCCAACATGCGCTGTCTGTCATATGTCGGCCACTGGCAATGTTCCTGGAACCCATGACGTTAC
>JAUVXZ010000321.1 GCA_030603345.1 Pseudomonadota bacterium | reverse complement strand
CAGGCAAAGGAAATAATGAGGCTCAAAAAGGCCATCAATGATCTTTTCGCCCTGCACACAGGACAGGATAAGAAAAAGGTAGAAAATGATTCTGAAAGGGATTTCTTTATGAGTGGGCAGGAGGCACTGGAGTATGGTATTGTAGACAGGGTAATTGCAAAAAGGGAAATGGTAAGCATGGGGAGAGATAATAAAAACAGGAAAATCCGCGCTGTTGACTGAGAATGACTCCTGCCTGCCTTTCCCTTCCTGCCTTCTGATTAGTTTTACCCTGCTGCACGATATCATCTGTTTGATCTGTCGGTGCATCCTGATACCAGATATATATGCTGGATTTGAAATCAGTCATCCTGCTTTGCCATGATCACGTTATTCAATCACCATCAATTCAAAGTGTGCGCTAAGATCTAGTTGATGCACATACATATTCTGTGTATCCTCCCTCCAAAAACTTAGGGTTTCTTATTGAATGCTTTAGCAAAAGGATTATTGAAAGATCCGCGTTCATGCTTCTTAGACCTTTGCGCCTTTTGCTTCATATTATTTCGCGGCTGAATTTTTTTGGTCCCTCTATCAGGCACATTTGATTTCTCTCTCATAGATAAAGAAATTCGTTTTCTTTCAAGATCCACTTCCAGTACTGTCACGGTCACCTTCTGGCTGACTTTGACCACCTTATGGGGATCCTTAACAAACCTGTCCATCAATTCGCTTACATGGACCAGGCCATCTTGGTGTACCCCTATATCCACGAAAGCACCAAAGGCTGTAACATTGGTGACCACCCCTGGAAGCCTCATGCCGGGCTGCAGGTCCTCGGGCTTCTCTATGCCCTCTGCAAAGCTGAAACTTTCAAACCTCTCCCTGGGGTCGCGACCGGGTTTGGCCAGCTCCGCAAGGATGTCGATAAGCGTGGGCATGCCTACCTTATTTATTGTGTATCTGGACAGATCAATTCTTTCCCTAAGTGCTTCATCCTTGAGCAAATCCGTCACTTCGCAACCAAGATCCACAGCCATGGCCCCAACAACACCATAGGACTCTGGATGGACCGCACTGGCATCAAGGGGGTTCCCCCCGTTTCTGATTCGGAGAAAACCAGCTGACTGCTCAAAGGCCTTGGCACCCAGGCGCGGCACTTTCTTAAGTTCCTCTCTGGATTTCAGTGCTCCATGCTCATTCCGAAAGGCGATGATATTATTTGCCAGCTGCGGACCAAGACCTGAAACATAAGTCAGAAGCTGCTCACTGGTTGTATTTACCTCTACCCCCACTGCATTCACACAGCTCATAACGACATCATCCAGGCTTTTTTTCAGTTCTTGCTGGTTTACATCGTGCTGGTATTGCCCCACACCAATGGATTTAGGATCGATCTTTACCAGCTCAGCCAAAGGATCCATGAGACGCCTACCGATGGAGACTGCCCCTCGAAAGGAGACGTCCAGATCAGGAAACTCAGCCCTTGCCACCTCTGAAGCAGAGTAGACCGATGCCCCGCTTTCATTCACCATTACCACCGTAATATGTGGTGGAAGATCAAGGTTTTTCACGAAAGCTTCGGTCTCTCTCCCCCCTGTGCCGTTCCCTACTGCTATGGCTTCAACCTGGCACCTATCAAACAATTCCCTGAGGTTTGCGGTTGCGGATGTCTTTTCGTTTTCGGACTTAAAGAGGTAGATGGTGGCCGTCTCGAGTAGTTTCCCCTGGCGGTCTAAACAGGCCACCTTGCAGCCCGTTCGAATACCGGGGTCTATCGCCATGACATTTTTTTGGCCAAGGGGTGGCGCAAGGAGGAGTTCGCGTAGATTTTCAGCAAATATCTTTACAGCCTCTGTATCAGCCCGTTTTTTGGCTTCCAGCCGGATCTCTGTTTCCATGGAATGGGACAGAAGTCTTTTGTAGGAGTCCTGCACGGCTGCGTTAACCTCCTGGGAGGCAGGGCACCCTCCCTTTACAAACATAGCCTCTAAGAGCGCTAAGGCCTCGTCCTCAGAAGGAGTAACCCGCAAATTTAGAATCCTTTCTTTTTCTCCGCGAAACATGGCCAATACCCTGTGGGATGGTGCTGCCGCCACCGGTTCTTCCAAATCGAAGTAATCCCTGAATTTGGCACCCTCTGTCTCCTTGGCTGGAATCACCTGCGACCACAAAACCCCTTTATGCTGATAGAGGGCTCTCATTTCTTTGCGAGCCTCCTGGTCTTCATTCATCCACTCGGCCATGATATCCCGGCTCCCTGCCAGGGCATCCTCCGCTGTTTCAACTCCCTTTTCCCCGTCAATATAGGTGGCTGCCTCAGTGAGCGGATCCGTGTCCTCTTGCTGCTCGAAAAGAATTCTAGCCAGAGGTTCAAGCCCTTTTTCACGTGCCATGGTTGCTCGCGAGCGTCGTTTTGGTCTGTAGGGCAGGTAGATATCCTCCAACGTGGTCAGGGTCTCGGCAGACAGAATCCTTTCTTTCAAATCGTCCGTGAGCAATTCTCGCTCTTGGAGTGATTTGAGTATACTCTCTCGCCGCTTGTCCAATTCTTCCAGTTGGGCCATCCTGTCACGGATGGCGGTTATAGATACCTCGTCCAGAGAGCCCGTGGCCTCCTTCCTGTACCGGGCAATGAAGGGCACCGTGGCGCTATCTTCGAGTAATCTAGCCGTGGCTGTTACCTGTTGTGGTATGAGGTTCAGTTCCTCAGCGATCTTGGTAATGTGCTTCTCGATCATTACTCTCCGGTAATCTCTTTTAGGAGTGACACGTTATCTAATACCTTTCCAGCCCCCAAAACCACGGTAGTAAGTGGATCATCGGTGATAGTTAC
>JAUVXZ010000049.1 GCA_030603345.1 Pseudomonadota bacterium | reverse complement strand
CTCCAGTGATGAATGGGACAGAATGCTTGATGAATATTATGAATTGCACGGATGGGACAAAAAGACGGGATGGGCCACGGAACGTACACTAAAGTCCTTGGGTTTTGAGGAAAGCATAATACAGGAACTGGAAAATAGGGGCAGGCTTCCACATTAGGTTACAGGAACCTGACCGAGGTTCTTGGATTTTTTCCGTTATTGGGGAGCTGGGGTATTCAGTGGGTCCTTGTGAACCGAACATCTGGTGGCGTGAGGCGTAAAAGAGCGGCGCCGGACACGTGCCGATTTTGAGAAACAGGTTACGAGAGGATAAAAATAAGCAATGACTGAGTGACACTTCACTAATCTTTGTTTCGCAATTGCTACGATTTGACGAAGCCTGAATCGCACGTGTTGCATTCTAGAAAAACTGGCAAACTGGCTTTTTTGAAAGTCAGTGGCTCATATTCCATGTAATGCAGAAGCAGGTTTGGGCAACCCGAGAGATTGCCGTCTGTTAGAATATGCAGATTTCCATAGAGCAAATAAGGGTAAAGGGGGAAACAGGATGAATGTAACGCACAAAGAAGCCAGGGAGATCATAGAGGCCATGGTTCAGTATGTGTCTGAGGATCGGTTTGTTTCTCTCAGAGAGCCCGGACTGCCATTTTCGGTTGCAGTAGTTGATGCGGCCGGTGTGCTTGTTTCCTTGGACAGAATGGATGGAGCAGCCCCGCTCACTGCTCGAGTTTCAATTAACAAGGCATACACTGCGATAGACTGGCGGACGGATACCAAGGTAATACGAGAGAGACTCTTTACGGGACCAAGCCCTCTAGATACAACAACTATAAATCGTGACATGGCGTGGTTCGGCGAACCGAGGAACGCCCCGATTCCAGGTGGGGTTCTGCTCAGGGGGAAAGATGGCATCATAGTGGGTGCTATTGGTACCAGCGGTCGTACCGCAGAAGAGGATGAAGAGCTTGCACGGGTGGGAGAAGAGGCCTATCAAGAGATTCTTAAACGGAAATCTCGAAAGTAATCGAACAAATGCCTCTTTTTCGATTGGGATGATTAGATGGGTTGTTGGGCCGTCGGTGTCGGGGTCAGCAAGCTTGGCTCATAAACTGTGGTTTTGTCATCTACACTTTTTGGGCCGAAAAACACATATGAAGACAAGGACCACACCAAAGCGTCCGAACAGGTGGTTGTCAAAGATGTGGTGCTTTTAAAGCCTCGAGATGGGTGTAAGGTCCTTGACTTTGAGAGGAATTCTCTGCTCAGCTAGTCAGCACTTGGTGTGGACTCAGCTTCACAAACTCTAAGT
Source organism: Pseudomonadota bacterium (assembly GCA_030603345.1). Classification (GTDB taxonomy): domain Bacteria; phylum Desulfobacterota; class DSM-4660; order Desulfatiglandales; family B25-G16; genus JADFWK01. Next base: position 15,167 of record JAUVXZ010000049.1, on the reverse strand, counting down.
GTGGGGTGATCAAATGTTTTATGGACCGTGAAGCAAACGATACGATATTTATTGGATTGACTTGGCTCAAAAGGCTGTTATATTAACCTTAGAAGAAAGGGGTGATAAAGGGGAGGCGCGCAAGAGATTCCAACTTTTGTGGGTATTTTGTTCCAAAAATATCAATACATTAATCAAAAGGAGGCCATCTTATGAAAACATTAAAAATTTCAGCAATGAAAAGATTTAGACTAATATCCTTTTTTTTCTCTGTTCTCATTTTATTGTGCCTTTTTGGGGTCGCTGGGGCCCAGGATATGATTAAGTTTGGGGTTCATGGCCCTATGACTGGTCCGGCGGCGGAGACAGGACTGGCCATCAAGACCGCATCTATATTAGCGATGGAAGAGATTAACGCCACAGGTGGTATCCTTGGAAAGAAGCTTACATGTATCTGGGGGGACACCGAATCGAAACCCGAAGTGGGGGTTAGCGTTTACGAGCGATTCATTACAAGGGATAAAGTCAATGTCGTGATCGGAGGCCTCCATAGTTCGGTGGCGATTGCAATGATGGAGCCAGCCTCCAAGTATGATGTGCCTTTTTTCAGTGGTGCACCTGTGTCGAGCATCATTTCGAAGAAGATCGAGGAGAACCCCCAGAAATACTGGATGGTTTTCAAAGGGGATGTTACGAGCAGTGCTTATGGACCCGCAGGAGTTGACTTTATGAGGTTTCTCGAGCAGGAAGGGTTCAAACCAAGGAGCAAGACCTTTAACAGTATCATAGAAGATTCGGACTTTGGTCGGTCGGTTATGGGAGCAATTGAGAAGTCAATGATCGGTTCCGGCTGGAAGAGAGTGGGGCAGGAGGTTCTCAAGATAGATCAAGCGGACTATACTGCTCAGATGTCGAAATTTAGGGTACAAAAACCGGGCATCATTTTTTCAGTCCAGACCTCCGTCGCTGCTGCTGCTTCCCTGTGCAAGACCTTTAGACAATCGCGAGTCCCCGCGCTTTATATTGTCATTTATTCGGCGGCAAAACCTGAGTATGTCAAATTGACCGGAGCGGCCTCCAATGGAGTCATATGGATGGTTAATATCGCTGTGATCCCAAACTTAGCAGAAGATTTTGTTGCATCATACAAGAGGAAATTTAATGAAGTGCCCCCGCTGAATGCGGCGATGCAATATGACTACATGATGATTATGGCCAATGCTATGAAGGCCGCCGGTTCAGTAAAGGGTCGAAAGGTGGTGGATGCCTTGCTCAAGGCCAGGTATAAAGGCAACTGTGGAATCCATGCCTACAATCCTAAAAACCATGAGGTACTGTCCGGAAAAGATTACATACCTTCTCTGATTTATCAAATTCAGAAGAAGAAGGACGTCGTTATCTGGCCTTCAGAATATGCTCAGGGGAAATTTCAGACCCCACCGAATATGAAATAGTATTTACCAGGAGTGTGTCTTGCCGATTTTGCAAGGTAAAGGACTGACTAAAGCCTTCGGCGGCGTGGAGGCGGTTAGCAACCTCGACTTTTCGATACAGGAGAGAGCAATCGTTGGTTTGATTGGCCCGAATGGGGCTGGGAAAACAACCCTGTTCAACTTAGTGGCAGGGGCCTTCCGGCCCCAGTCGGGAAGAATTCGATTTCTTGGAGAGGAAATCCAGGGTCTCAAACCCTTTGAGATCTGTCATAGAGGCATTGGCCGTACATTTCAGATTGTCAAACCCTTCAACACCTTAACCGTCCTGGAAAACGCGGTAATTGGGGCTCGATTCGGCAAGAGTTCCAAGATTTTTGACAGTTTTGACCCCACCCCTATTGCCTTGGACGCTTTAGAATTCGTTGGGCTCATCAAAGAGAAGGACCTGCTCTGCGATAATCTGAACATGGGAGAAAAGAAACGGGTTGAATTGGCCAGAGTCTTAGCGACCGCCCCTAAAGTGGTCTTGCTGGATGAGGTGATGGCAGGTCTTAATCCAGTGGAAACTGATCGTGTCATGTCCCTCATTCAGAAGATGCGGGACGAAAAGGAAATCACCGTTTTCATGATAGAGCACGTAATGAAAGCTGTAATGGGAATTTCAGATCAGGTATTCGTAATGCATCATGGGGAAAAGATTGCTGAAGGTTTGCCTGAGATGGTTGTCAAAGATCAAGCTGTGATCGAAGCCTATTTGGGTGAGAGGATCATCTGAATCATGTACCTCCTCAGTGCTGATGGTTTAAGCTGTGGTTATGGTCATTCGCAGGTTTTATGGGATATCTCCTTTCATGTGGAAGAAGGTGGGATTGTAGGCATTATCGGATCTAACGGGGCTGGAAAGACCACATTATTGCGAACCCTTTCAGGACTGGTCCCGGCTCAATCCGGAAAGATTGAATTCAGCGGAGAAAGAATCGAGCACCTCTCCCCCCATAAGATCGTTGAACGTGGATTGAGTCAGATCCCTGAAGGTGGGGGAATCTTCCCCTATATGACAGTACTTGAAAATTTAAAATTGGGCGCTTTTCTTCCTTGGAACTGGAAGAGGATTTCTCAAAGTTTGGATCTTGTTTTTGAGCTTTTCTCCACTCTGGAAGATCGCAAGAACCAAATGGCCGGGACCCTAAGCGGAGGTGAACGGCAGATGTTAGGGATTGGTAAAGGTTTGATGAGCTCTCCCAAACTCCTCCTTATTGATGAACCTTCTTCTGGGCTGGCTCCAAAGCTAGTTCTTCGAGTTTTCGACAACATAAAGGAAATTCAAAAACACAATGTGACGATCCTTCTTGTTGAGCAAAATGTCCAATACTGCCTTAACATGGCCTCAAGAGCGTATGTGCTTGAGAATGGCCGCATTGTCCTCGAGGGAACCTCTGAGGAATTAATAGGGCACGAACACGTTCGGAAGGCCTATTTGGGAATTTGAGGAAAAGCAGTGTTTACCGCAAGCATTCTTATCCAGCAGATCGTTTACGGTTTGGTAATCGGTTCGAGCTATGTGCTTATGGCGGCGGGCTTCTCACTCATCTGGGGAATCATGGGTGTGCTCAATCTCGCCCATGGTGAGTTCTATATGCTGGGAGCCTATATCGCATATTATGTCTCTTCCTTACTGGGTTTTAATCCGATCATGAGTGCGATCGTGGCTATGGCGGCTATGTTTTTCTTTGGTATCGCTTTTGAGCGAGCCCTTCTTTCACCCCTCTATGGGAGGAAGGGATGGGAGATGAGTACTGTATTGATAACCGTGGGGGCCTCTATTCTCATTCAGAACCTGGCGCTGGTCATCTTTGGAGAAAAGTACAAGGGGCTTCCCATGTATTTCGAGGGCGAGTTGGAGATATGGAAAATAGTCCTGTCATATGATCGCCTCGTCGTTTTTTTAGTGGGAATCTTCCTAATTGCTTTACTCTGGTATCTTTTGAAGTATACCCGAGTAGGGATGGCGATGCGGGCAGTTAGCCAGAATCAGGAGGGGGCCTATCTCACAGGGATCAATGTTCACAAAATCTTTTATCTCGCCTTCGGATTGAGTGCTGCCTTTGCAGCTGCGGGCGGGGCACTTCTGGCACCCATCTACTTTGTCTATCCCACTGTGGGGGCCGGCCCTTTGTTAATGGCGTTTGCCATTGTGATTTTTGGAGGGTTTGGAAGCGTCAAGGGAGCTATTGTTGCCGGATTCTTGCTCGGGGTATTTGAAAGTCTGGTTGTGCTTATGGTTTCATCAGCCTGGAAAGATGTTTTTATTTTTGTTTTGGTAATTATTGTATTGACCGTACGACCAAGAGGTCTTTTCGGAATTCAATAGGATTGGAGTTAGGTATTTTGATGAAAGGCTCGCTTAAATCTATTCTTCTATTGGGTCTTTTCCTGCTACTTTCGTTTTTTCCTTTTCTCTTTCCAGATCCCTACTTGATTCACCTGCTAATTCTCTCTTTTATATTTAGTGTACTGGTATCTAACTGGAACATCCTCTTCGGTTACATGGGAATTTTCTGCTTCGGCCAGCAGGCCTTCTTTGGTATCGGTGCCTATAGTTCAGCCTTATTGGCACTGAAACTCGGCGTTCCTGTTCCCTTGAGTATTGTTTTTGGAGGATTTGTTGCTTCCCTTTCGAGCATCCTGATCGGGTTGCCTACCTTGAGGTTGCAGGGAGCTTATGTAGCACTTGTGACTTTGGCTTTTGCGGAGGTCATGCGGATGACCTGCTCGAATTGGGTGGGCATGACCCGAGGTCAGCTTGGCCTTACAGTGACAGCACTGATTCCCGGGGCCGGCCGTGTCGGTTATTATTATGTAGCATTTCTCCTTTTGTTGCTGAGCACTATTGTTTTGCTAAAGGTTATGCGGTCTTCCTTTGGCTATGTTACGGTGGCAATCCGGGAATCACAGGAAGCGGCAGACAGTCTGGGGATCAATGTCATTAAATATAAAATTTCCGCTTTTTTGCTTAGTTCTTTCATGTCAGGGCTTGCGGGTGCTCTGTACGCCCACTATATCCGCATTTTAACCCCTGACATCATGAGCCTACACCTGATGATCACAATCCTCGTCATGGGGATGTTAGGGGGAATCGGAACGTTGCCGGGACCGATTCTTGGCACATTCGTTTTAACCTTTCTGTCAGAGTACTTAAGGGATTTTGCACAGTTTCGTTTTATTATCTACGGAACTCTTATCATCCTAGCCGTCCTGTTTGTACCGGGGGGTTTGGTCTCTGGACTCCGTTCTGTTGAAACAAAGCTTAAGGGTAAGAGGTGCCAGGAAGGTTCAAGCTAGAGGAGCGACATTTCTCGCATCCCTGTGGTCATTAACTGCATACGACATACTAATGGGAGTGGATCAAGATCCCCCTTTACAGAATCCTTTACAAAGGAGTTACGAGGAGATTACTTGGGGGGGGTAAGTTATTTTGCTGTGAGTTAGGTGCAAAGAAATCTGCATTTCGGCCATTTTTAGGGCTGCCAAGGCAGGGTCTATCACTGGGACCTTTATCTCCTCCATCAATTGGCTGGCAAGACCAAAGAGCGCCAAACAGGAAAGGATAATTACATCAGCGCCATCTTTTATGGTGGCCTTCTCGCATTCATTTTTTAGCAACAAATATGTCTTTTTTAGATCTCTTCGAGCCTCCGTGACAGGAATTCCGAGCGATCGAATTGAAGCCAATCTGGAGCCCAGGCCTTGTTCCCAAACCTTCCGTTCAATAAATGCCAGGTGAACCATAGGACCAATGATCGAAAATTTATGTCCCAACATGATGGCAATGGAGCAGGATGATTGAAAAGGACCAATCACAGGGATCTCGGTTATCTCTCTTGAGGAAACGAGCCCTGCATCTTCAGCGCACCAAGTGATAAAGGCATCATAGCCGCTCTTTTCCAACTCCCGGATTTGCATACCCATATAGTATCCCGCTTGCTCGTGCTCAAAAGCCGATTCAATACTGATAGGCCCTTTTTGAGATTTTATCATTGCTATATCTGTCACATTAAGTGCATGTTTTATTAAGAAGTTTCGCCGCTCTTCAAGCTCCTTGTCTGTGAGCCCAATATTATGTACGATTACACCGATTTTCATTTCCCCCCCTTATTTTCTTTTGCCGTTTCATTCTATTTCAGAGTCCGATGAATCCCAAGCCGGGATATAATTGGTTTTATTAGCAACGTTGAGGCATCTTCATCTCGGTGGCGCGCTACAACTTACCCTTGAAAAAGCCAGAGCCGTACGACCATCCGCAATCGGATCCATCCTGCGCAATTACTGCACAAAGCGAATTCGCGTTTAATCACATTAACAGGACTGTGGATTGCACTTCAAAATTGAGTCACAGAGACATGAATCTTTTTACCCGTTTTTCTTTGGTTGCAACCACTAACTCCAATTCATTCGCTCCGTAACTGTCGCGTCTTCTAGCAACTTGTGACAGTTCTTGGGCACTGTGCGCCACAAAGTGGAAACCATCACCCTTCTTTGCCAAACAAAAAGGCGATTGGCTTATCAATCCCGGAACTCATGCTCCTAATCAAAAATTGCTTTTCTTTCAGTTGTCTGCTCATAAGATATGCCTCCCCCAAACTCAGAATTCTAACATAGTTTTCTCATTGCCTTTCCATGTTGCAATGACAAGGATGAGAGGTGGAGCCAGAGGAAGAATACAACGAGAATGAAGAGCGATCTCCCCCTCAGAAAGGCTGTCAAATGAGTAACACTCAGATGGAGAACCTTTCTGCTCACTCAGGCCCTTCTTGTTCCACCGAAGCCTGGCGCAGCGGACAGAAGCCACAATCTCTTTGCGGTGTTAGTTTCATGACGAAGCCCTCCAGGCCGATGGTCGATATAGCTTTCATCCCTCACAATTCCAGTCTTAAACATAATGTATCTCCTTTTTTGAATTAAAAAGGCCTTTTTTAGAAAAGCTAATAGTGCATTTTTGCATGCGTGCCAAGTTATTTGCGAAGAAACACTTTATTGACCCCAAAGCATATTTCATATACACAGAGGGCTAGTGGCGTATGGATATGTTCTTACCCTGTGAGCTATAAATATGGCAACGGAAAAAAGTTCCCCTCTTAAACTTCCCCATGTATGGGCATTCACCACCTACTTTGCCGAGGGCCTTCCTTATACCATAATCAGAATGGTGTCTTCTGTGTTTTTCAGAGATATGAGGGTGAGCCTTGAGGCAATTGGCCTTACATCCCTCTTTGGCATACCGTGGGTGATAAAATTTTTGTGGGGACCCCTCATAGACCAATATGGCACCAAGAGGAAATGGATCCTTATCATGCAGTTTTGTTTGGTGCTCTTATTTATCCTCGTTGCTGCTATGAGCCCCCTTCCCTTTGGTGTCAAGGTTATCGGCGGACTCCTTTTTATCGGTGCATTTCTGTCAGCTACCCATGATATTGCCATTGATGGCTACTACATGGAGGCACTCGACAAAGAGGGTCAGGCAAAATTCGTAGGCTACCGGGTCATGGCATATCGCCTGGCAATGATGGCAGGAACAGGCGTAATCGTTACTATTGGGACAACAGTCGGTTGGTTTGCCGCTTTCCTTTCAGGAGGTGCTGTTCTTGGGTTACTCTTTGCCTACCACACTTTTTTCCTTCCCCGTGTTGAAAAGGAAACCTTGAGGATATGGGATCTGGTGAAACGGATATTCAGGGTCAGGTTTCTCATTGCCTTCGCTATCCTGTTGTTGGTTCTATGGGGAATGAGATTTTTTCTTTGGGAGAGATTTACCGGAAGGCTATTAGAGGTGCTCCCATTTCTAAAAGAGATCAGTTTCTCAGGCTGGGTGGCAATCGGACTCCTTATTCTGCTAATCGGGCTGGCGCTTTTCAGAAATAAGGCAAAGGCGCTATTGTTAAAGGATAAAGATTCTTTCTACACAAAGGCCTTCATAGACTATATGGATAGAGATCATATGGCAGTGGCCATTGCCTTTATAATCCTAATGAGAACAGGGGAATCAACCCTATCTGCCATGGCTGCGCCATTCATGGTTGATTTAGGGATCAAGGTTCATTACGGCTGGCTCTCCGGCGGAGTTGGTCTGCCGTTTTCCATTATCGGGGCCATGGCAGGAGGATTCTTGATCTCAAAGTTCTCATTAAAAAGGGTGATCTGGCCATTCTTGTTAGCCCAAAATCTCACCAATCTGGTATATATGGCTCTGGCACTGAGCCTGGCAAAATACCTTGCCTTAAATACCGGTGCGGATGTCATTATCTTTATTGGTCATTTTAATCTTTTTTTCGTGGCCTGTGTGCATGCCTTTGATCAGCTTGCCGGGGGCCTGGGCACAGCCGTTCTCATAACCTTTTTGATGAGGACATGCACGGAGCGATTCAAGGCAGCCCACTTTGCAATCGGCACAGGCCTGATGAATGTGAGCGGGGTTCTTGCTGGCGTTGCCAGCGGCTTCTTGGCCCAAAGGCTCGGATATGGAATCTATTTTGGGCTTACCTTTTTACTGTCCGTTCCTGGCCTGTGTTTGATATTCTTCATCCCCTTTTTAGATACGGACAGTGTGGAAAAAAAGAGTCCGAGTTTTTGATGTTCTTTGGGTATAGAGATTTCTGTTAGGCAATCGGATAAGATGATATAGCCGAATACTGCCCCTTGCCGGTTATGACAATCGAAAGGGGCAGATTCGAACCAGCGAGACAGGGTCAGACTTTTCATATTGAAGTCTCAACTCAATTAATAGGTATTCTTCCGTAGACTTTAGGGCTGAGGATAGGTTTTCAAAATGCCAAAGGTAGAACAGTCTTCTCAGGCAGGGAAAATTGAGGTTATAAGGCGAAGGAAATAGCAGATTATCTGGGGGTTGATTAATCTACGGTTGGCAATTCAATCCGTACAAAAGTAAATATGTAAACTCTGACCCAAGATCCTTTTTGACAACTAGTCTTCAATCTGCACCTTGAGAAAAAGATCGCCTCTTTCCCCTCCATCCAACTCCCTGCCCAGCCCGGAAAGCCTGAGTTTGCTTCCCTCTGATGTGCCAGGAGGAATGATTAACCTAAAGGTCCTCTTCTTATAGCCTTCCGGGATGTTGACAAGCTTTCCGGTACCGTTAAACGCCTCTCTCCCGGTCACGGTTATGGTGGCGTATCTATGTGGATCTTGGCCGAGACTCACGGGCCTTATCACCTGAATGCGGTGAGAGGTTTTCTTCTTTGTTATGCGCCTGACCTTTCCGGCTCCGGAGGTCCGCTTGAATAAAAGCAATAATCTAAGAAAGATAATCCCGAAGATAAACCCACCAATATGGGCCCACCAGGCAATACCACCTTGTCCCCCACTAGCTGCCGCACTCAGAAACTGGAAGATAAACCAGATGCCGAGAAAGAAAATCGCAGGTATTTCTACGATTGGAAAGAAGAAGAAAAAAGGTATGAGGGTCAGTATTTTTGACTTGGGGTACAGTATCATATAGGCGCCCATTACGCCTGCAATGGCCCCACTGGCCCCGATGGTTGGCATCTGAGAGTTCCAGTTGAGGACCAGGTGAGACGCACCCGAGGCAAGTCCACACAAAAGGTAGAAGAGAAGATACCTGAAAGGACCGAGCTTATCTTCCACATTGTCGCCAAAGATGTAGAGGAACCACATGTTCCCTAGGAGATGAATGAATCCACCATGCAGAAACATAAACGATAGGAAAGGGAAGAGTTGCTGTCCAAGGCTAAAATAGGAAGAAACCGAGGGGATTGAGTATCGGGCAGGTACGAGGCCATAGGTGAAGATAAAGCGGTTCAGATCTTGACCCTGGGCTAGCTCAATAAAGAACACAAAGACATTAAGGACAATGATCGTGGTATTGATTACCGGGTAATTCTTCGATCGTATGTTATCTCTGAGAGGGATCATTTAGGTCTTTGAAGTGAACTAAAGTGAACTAAAGTGAGCTAAAAAATTAAAAGTTAATAAAAAACATAACGGGCAACGTACAATCCTCTTTTTTTGAATTGCAGACTCCTTTATTCATAATAGTCAATTTAATATTCCTAAATCCCCTAATTCCCAATTCTTAACTAAAGATAACAGGCTCTCGAAGGATCAGGGAGACGGCCTGAGTTGCTGTTTTGGCGATAGCAGGGTAAACGTTGGTGAGAGAGGCTATTTGACGTAAGTTATCAGCAGTTCTGGATGCAAGCATCGCCAAATCACCTTCGTTCATGCCTGCTATCAGTAGCGCCTTGTCCCATGCAATGCCCCTTGCCCAGGCGTAGATTGTGGCTGCTGCCCACAAGGGAGTCGGTCGTACCGAAAATCCACTGACAGTCTTCCGCTCTGTGAGGGGTTGGAGTCCCTTTCTCATGGTGCTATACGCATCCACAAGTACCTTGGGGATCTTTGATTGGTCAAAATCGATTTCTATCTCCCTATCATACACAAATGTTGCAATAAGGGCAGCCAAGAGAGCCGGGTCTGATTCCGGAAAGAGGCCTAATCGTAAGCCCTCGGCAATCATCAGCGGTTGATCAATCCTGAGCTGAGATGCCCACTTTCCATCTTCTGTGAGGGTATCATTATCCTTTACGTAACCTTCCTCCTTCAAAAAATTGAGATGCCGGAGAAAATCCGCCCACAGGTTTTCCCTCACCGCATTAGCGGTATCCCACAGATCTGAGAAATCTCTAACCACGGTTCTAAAGGACCTATTTTGCTTCCCGTGACACAGGTTAAAATGCTCGCATGTGTTGCATGTAAGGGCATCACGTTCCCGTTCAAGGAAAGAGATCCGATCCCTCAGTGGTTTGAGTTTTGAGATCTCCTCATGGCCCAAGGGCAGATTCTCCAAGGGGGGTGGTATCTCATCTATCGATTCTCTTAATAGTGCGCGAAAAAACGTGTTCGGATCATATCCCGATGAGAGGTTTACCACCCGATCCAGGATAGCGGAGACCTTTTCAGGAGCAAAGAATCTCATCTTTGGTGGTTTTTTTCTTCGCGATCTATATTTCAGGCGGCAGGCAAGGATGCCATCTCTGTCCCTCCTGGAATGCCTTGTGATAACACAATAGAGGCGGGACTTGTTATCCAGAAAGAGCCTGCCAGGTATGAGGTTGGCTATCTTAGAAAGGGTAGTCGCAAGGCTGTTCTCCTCTTCCCTTATTTTCCTCATCTCCTTTCGTATGGCAATCATCTTCCTTTGAAGATTCAGAACAGATTCCAGGGAACCACACAGGGCGTGAGCAAGCAATTTCATTACTTTTTTGCCGGCTTTTTCGATTCTTCCTTCAAGGTTCTCGTCCCTCTTTTCCTGGTTCACATAGTTAGCAAACGATTTAGAAAGAATGTCTCCGATTTCTTCAGGGCTGTGGGATAGGAGCAGGTTTAGGGTCATGGAGAAATCAATCCTTATTTGGCTTACAATATCTTCCGGGGGAGATTTCAATAACGCTGCGACTAGGGGGAGATCCATAAAGGGTCCGGGGACCAAGGCAGCGAAGCCGATATTGTCCATTCCCCTCCTGCCGGCCCTTCCTGTCATCTGGTGAAGTTCGGTAGCGGTCAAAGGGACAAACTTAAACCCATTGTATCTGTCGGAATTAAGAAAACAAATCGTTCGTGCAGGAACGTTTACCCCTGCAGCCACGGTTGATGTGGCAAAAACTGCATCGAGCAGACCTTCTGTCATCAAATCCTCTACCAACAATTTCCACAATGGGAGTTGACCACTGTGATGTGCTGCCACCGCAGCGTTTCTCAGGTGCAATAGTTGGTTATGCCATTGGAGATGAGGGTGGAGATTTATCAATTCACCGATTCTTTTGTTTAGTGTGTTTCTCTGAGATCCACCTTGCCTGAGATGGGCAGAGCACAGATCCAGTGCATCATCGCAATTGGCCCTGGATTTTAGAAAGAATATCGCTGGAAGCAGATTGTATTTCCTTAAAACGCCTATGATGTCATTAAAGGGAGGGAGTTTTCTAGCTGTAAAGAGAGCGGGTCGCTTGGGGTTCTCAACGTACTGCAGCACCTTTTTATCGAGGCGTTTCTTCTCAAGCAAGGGAAAGAGCCTCCCGGTCGGATGGAAGAACAAGGGTACCAGAGGCACAGGTCTTCCCCGCTCTTCAATCACAACGCATCGTTTCCCTCTCAGCGATGTAATCCAATCTGCAATCTGGTGAGCGTTCCTTATGGTTGCAGAGAGTAACAGAAGGGGAATACGAACGGGAAGATAGATGATAATTTCTTCCCATACAACGCCTCTGTCCTCGTCTCCAAGGAAATGCGCCTCATCCAAAATAACAAGGTCCGTAGATAGATCCTCTCCCCTGTGCATGGCATCATAGAGCTGATTTCTAAGGATCTCGGTGGTACCCACGGTAATGGGGGCATCCGGATTTTCGATTCGATCGCCGGTTAGGATGCCAACATTCTCTTTTCCGAAGCGGGCACCAAATTCTTGGTATTTGGAATTGGTAAGTGCCTTAAGAGGAGATGCGTACCATGATCTTCCCTTATTGTTGTAAATCTCCTGTATAGCCTCTATGGCAATCCATGTCTTGCCACTTCCGGTCGGTGCCGAGACCAGGCAGTCACTATGGCTGATGGCAGACAGGGCTTTGACCTGAAACGGATCTGGCTGAAATGCTGTTTCCTTCGGTTTACCGATCTTTGAAAATACGCTTTGCAGCCGACGATCAGCGCTCGGTTTGATCCGGGGAATCGCATGAACAGGGAAGGTCCTTCGCCTGGGATGGGCAATTTTTCTTTTGTATTTAACCCTGAAATTTGTCACTATAACTCTCTCTTATCTAACTCGTTGCACTCATATCCGGAATAGTGGAAAAGTGGAATGTTCGGCTTAAAGGAAGAAGAAGCTTAGCATTGATTCTTTTGTATTAGATATCATGGAGTCCATTATTCCAAAAGGCTTTACGACAATTGCCGCCGAATGCATTCTAGTTTCAAACGGTTGTAGAATTCTCTCGCTTTTTTTATAGCGCAATAAACACTGTTTCTACAATATGAAAATCTAAATCTAAGCACTGTGAACACCTTTTCAATCATAGGGGATCAACCAATCCAAGAACTTAAGCGTATTTACACTCACAAGAGGGAAGAGATCCGTCTCAGGTTGGAGGAATTTAAGGGAATCTGGCGGACGGGGACGGAAGAGGAGATTTTTGCTGAACTTGTTTTTTGTATATTGACACCCATGGCCCGAGGAAAAATGTGCTGTGTGGCTGTAGAGAATATGGTGAGAAGCGGCGTTTTATTTACTGGAGATAGCACCCAAATCGCCAGAGAGTTGATTGGAGCCCGATTTATCAATAAGAAATCAGCGTATATAGTTGAAGCAAGAGAAAAATTCTTGCAGGTGGGTACCGTTTCTCTCAAATCCATAATCAACAGCATGAATGATGGCCGTAAGGCACGAGAGTGGCTCGCTCGGAACGTAAAGGGTATCGGCTACAAGGAGGCCAGCCATTTCTTAAGGAACATCGGGTTCGAGCAGAATCTGGCTATTCTCGATAGGCACATACTAAAGAACCTCAAATCGTTTGGGGTGGTAGAAGATATTCCAGGTTCATTAACCAAAAGACAATATTTCGACATAGAAAGGAGAATGCTGGAATTCTCAAAGGCCATACACATACCCATGAGTTATCTTGATTTTGTGATGTGGTACAAGGAGACCGGGGTGATACTGAAATAGATATGATGACTGTCTGCGGTTCATCACCTTGTTGACTATTTTTTTCACCTCTATCAAGATAACATGCCTCCCTCGCGCCCCTCATACCTGCCGAAGATGCCTTCATCATCGACACCACCAAACTAACCCTCGATCAGGTTGTTGATGCATTATTTAGGGAGATAGAAAAGAAGAAACGTTGAGAAAGCACACCATTGCCCGCAAAGGGCCAAGGGAAATGAATTGCTTGAAATGGAACTAAATATAACTGACTTTGGCTTGCAGGCTCTATCTCTTCTTATCTGCTTTGAAACCAGCAGACAAGGTTCTGTTGGGTTTTGGAATTTTGCCCTCAGAATCAGCGATGATTTGCGTTTCAAATATGGTAGGGACGGGCATTAAAGGAAATTGTTTTTTTCAGTTAGGAGGATTATGCATTCAGCTTGTAGATGTTACTTATACTAATATTAAGCCAGGAGACTTGTGGGAGGCTTTCCATTCATAGCAGGATTGTGAAATCTGGTCCTTTGATCAGATTCTTATCGAAACCTTGAAAATCGATGAATTCAAGGATCATAGCAGCTATACATAATCCAAATGGGCTTGAGTACTCATATCCCGGCATTCGATCGTCGAACTACTGCTCGTCAACGTTAATAGCTTGGTTCTTCTTCCCTTGACGCCGATCCAGCTTTTCCTCCGCTTTCTTCTTTCGCTTAAGCTCTTTATCATGCTTTTTAAAGCTATAATTATTGCGTCTAGCCATGATCCTCCTTTTTCCAATATTTAGGCCTGATGCCGACTCTCAACTATACCCCATAATTATATAATGACCCATTGAGAGATGTCAGACTTCATCTTCGAGTTGGTTTATTAGAAACGCCGTCCTCCACCTCGGCTTCCTCCTCCTCCATTACCATATCCTCCTCTACCACCGCGACTTTCAGAGCGAGGGCGAGCCTCATTAACCTTAAGTGTTCGTCCTTTAAGCTCTGTGTCGTTCAGTTCGTTGATTGCGGACTGGGCTTCATCTTTAGCAGGCATCTCCACAAATCCGAATCCTTTTGATCTGCCACTGTACTTGTCCTTAATAATGTTGACAGATTCGACCTGCCCAAAGCCCTCAAAGGCCTGTTGCAAATCCTCTTCGGTGGTCTCATAGGACAAATTGCCTACATAGATATTCATTCTAACCTCCTTCTCATTTTAAAAATTTTTTGGGTTAAATTTATTGATTTGATCTCGTAACCATAATGCTAAGGGCACCCCATTCTAAATCGATGGAATGCCCTTTTCCTCAAAACAATGAGCTAAGCTACAGTGACATTTACTGCAGCAGGGCCTTTTTGCCCCTGCTCAATGTCAAAAGTAACCTCATCGCCTTCATTAAGAGATTTGAAGCCGACCGCATTGATTCCTGAATGATGAACAAATACATCAGGACCGTCTTCTTGCTCAATAAAACCGAAGCCCTTGCGCTCATTAAACCACTTCACGGTTCCATTAGTCATAGTGGCACCCTCCTTTCAAATTATTTCTCATGTTTCCAAACTTCAGGATGTCACTTTTGACAAATAGATCTTTCCTTCAGAACGAAAAAAGCCCGCCCATAAAGGCGAGCCCTCATGATTTCTTTTAATTTTATCTTTTTTATCCACAAAAGTCAAGCTTTTTTAATTAAATCGATAATAAGCATCTTTTTCATTAACCTTCTGATCTAAGGGCATTTGTCGCAGTCACTAAGGCTGGCGTGCCACCGAACAAATAGGCCACCTCAATCGCTTCATTAATCTCCGCTTCAGAGGCACCCGCTGCCCGGGCACGATTGCCAATAGCAAAACAACCATCGGCGTGAGCCGTGATGGCATCAACAATCATTGTCATGAGGATTTTATATTTCGCAGGGATGGCGCCGTCTTTCAGTATCTTTTCACTCTGGGAAAGATACATCTCGGCGAATTGGGGATTGTTCTGCTGCAATTTTGTAATCCATTTTGGGGATGCATTTTGAGCCATTGTTTCCTCCT
>JAUVXZ010000203.1 GCA_030603345.1 Pseudomonadota bacterium | reverse complement strand
CTCGGTGCAGTCCGCTGTACATCCTGTATTTAACCGTGCAGCAATCCGTGGCGCCAAATCTCTTCCGATACACGTTGCTCCTATCAAGAGTATCTCAGGCTTTTCCTTGAACGCCTGTTCAACAATAATATCGGTGTAGACCTCAGTCCGGTAGTCTTTTGCAACCGAATCATCTGCTATGATAACCCTGTTAGCTCCATAGTATAACAGTTCTTGTGCTATTCCTGACACCTCTTCACCAATAAGGAGAGCCGTAACTTCGACACCCAGCTTATCAGCGAGGGTGCGCCCCGCCCCCAATAATTCAAGGGAAACCCTTGCCGGGTTTCCGTCTCCCTGCTCAATGAAGACCCATAATCCACTATACTCTTCCATGTAAAAATAGAGCCTCCTTGCTCAACTACTACTCGATACTACCTCACTTAATACTCCCATTTGTCTCAAGCACAAATGTCAAAATCCAAATGCCAATTGAAAACCAAATGCCTAAATGCCAAAATTATGCTCTTCCATAATGTTTTGTCATTTGAATTTTGGGCTTGATTTGATATTTGAGCTTTGTCATTTGTCATTTCTAAATAAATATTTTTATGCTTCTTTGTCCCATGAAGGTCATCGAGGTTTAATATTAAGTGACATACAGATCTCAAAGCAGATCTTTTTGTTTCAATAGTTGGATCAGGTTTCTCGCTATCTCATCTGGCTCCCCTTCCAGAATAGTCACCTTTCCCTTTCTTACCTGCTTCGTATAAATGTTTCGGGATTGTGTCGGGGAACCTTTAAGGCCGTAGCGTGCTGAATCACCTCCGAGATCACCGGCCCCCCATACCTGTACCTCCTTGTCTCTATACGCCTCCATGATACTGTCCATGGGAGGAATTCTTGGCTGATTAATCCCTCTTTCCACGGTTATCACAGCAGGGAAAAACGCTTCCACAATTCTAAAACCATATTCCAGCCTTTGTTTTATCCTCACCAATTTATTCTCTATGGCAATCTCTGTTGCACCGGTCAGTTGCGGCAGATGGAGGAATTCCGCAATCTGAGGAGCTACCTGGGCTGTCATGCCATCCGAGGTCTCTTTGCCACAGAGGATGAGATCGAACCTCATTATCTTGTTTATGGCGAGGCTCAGAGCATAAGCGGTAGATAAGGTATCTGCCCCGGCAAAGACACTGTCACACAGCAATATTGCCTTGTCAATACCCATGCTCAAGGCTTCTCTAAGGGCCTCATCTGCCTGGGCAGGGCCCATTGAAAGTGCGGTTATCAAACCTCCGTGCTGTTCTCTCAACTGTAGCGCTGCCTCCAGGGCATTCTTGTCATTACGATTCAGAATGCCCCCGGCACCTTCCCTGATAAGGGTACCTGTCTTAGGATCCCAACCGATTTCATTGGTTTCCGGCACCTGCTTGATACAGACAACGATATCCATTCTTCCAGTCTTTAGGTAAGTGATTAGGAGGTGATTGGGTTTAAGGAAAAATTATCTCTTCTCTGCGTCCTCTGTGTCTCTGTGGTGAATTTTTGTTTCTTTTAGCTTTCTTTCGAACGGGCCAATGCCGAACCAACAATGGTCTTCTGAAGCTCGGTGCTTGAGGCAGTGATTCCCGCGTGGGCAATAGTTCGATAGAGTCTTTCTATCTTGTAGTCCTTGCAGTACCCGTAAGAGCCATGTATTTGTAAGGCCTTTCTGGCAACCTCTTGAATGGTAGGGACTACAAAAAGCTTCAGTGCAGCTGAATCCACCTGGATATCGTCGCCTTCGTCCTGCTTGGAAGCGACCCGGTAGGTCCACCATCTACAGGCCTCGATCGAGGCATGCATCTCTGCCAACATCCACTGGAACCCCTGCATTGCGGTTACTGGTCTGCCCCTGACCATTCTCTCTTTTGCAAATTTCAAGGATTCATTAAGACACTCCTGCCCCATACCAACCATAAATGCCATCTGTTGAATCCGCTCACCTGCAATCCACCTGAGCAGAATATGAAATCCCTTACCTTTTTCACCGAGGATATTCTCTTTTGGTACCTTTACATCCTTTAGAAAAACATCTACCAAACCCTGACCAGCGAGACCCATCAGGGCCCATGGTTTAGAGCATGTGTAACCTTCAGAACTCTTGTCTGCCACAAATGCTGTTATTCTCCCGGTTTCGTCGTTTGCATAAAAAACCCCGTATCCTTTCCCATGTCCATGGGAGATGAATCGCTTTGTCCCATTTAATATGTAATAATCCTCATCTGGCGTAGCAGTAGTGGTAATCGCCGTGGGATCTGATCCAGTGCCTGGTTCAGTAAATGCCATAGCTGGATAACTCGAACCGTCGCAGAGGGGAGGGACAAAGCGCTTTCGTATATCCTCTGAACCCCACTGATAGACCGTTTCCGCAACACTGTTGCAAAAGGCCACTAGAAAGGCGGCCGCCGATCCTGTTTTCGCCAGCTCTTCCAGAACCAAGATGACGTTGAGGGCGGTGGATCCGATGCCACCGTATTCCTTGGGGATCATCATGCCCAACATTCTTGCCTTGGCGAACTTTTGCAAGATATCATCGGGAAGTGCATCTTCTTCCTCGATCCTGGGGATAATTGGTTCGATCTCTCGCTCAGCAAAATCTCGAGCTGCCTTGACCATCATCTTGCTTTCACCTGATAAAGTAAAATCCATCTTTCCCTCCTTTCCTTGAGATAATGACATTACTAATCAGCCACCAAGGCACGAAGTCACTAAGGTTATAGAAAAATATAATTCATTTTTCTTCTTTGTGTCTTGGTGACTTAGTGGCTGAATAATTGTCTATGTTCTACGATCCCACGATCACAGTGCTCACCACATTCATCTGTGGAAATCCACCCAAGTTATGGGTAAGACCGATCCGAGGATCCTGAATCTGCCGTTCCCCGGCCTTTCCCTGAAGTTGCTTGTACATCTCGTATAACATCCGTAGCCCAGAGGCCCCGATGGGATGGCCAAAGCATTTGAGGCCCCCATCAGGCTGAGAGGGTATCTTGCCTTCCAAGGCAAAGAAACCATCTTCAATATCATTTCTTGCCTTTCCCCTCGGTGATATCTGTAAGTCCTCGTAGGTAACAAGCTCTGTGATGGAAAAGCAGTCATGTAGTTCCATCATGCTCACCTCTTCCCGGGGATTTCTTATCCCTGCCTCTTCATACGCCCTGACAGCTGTCCTGGTTGTTGTCTCAACAGAGGTACCGTCCCATTTGGTGAAGCCCAATTCCTCCCCTGAACTGATCCCGATCTGAAGTGCCTTTACTAATACAGGATCTGCCCTGAAATCTTTGGCCATATCAGCCCTGCACACAATAGCGGCTGCTGCCCCATCACTGACACCACAGCAATCAAAAAGACCAAGGGGGGAAGCAATAATAGGTGCGTTTAATACATCCTCCTCTGTAATAACCCTCTGGAGGTGAGCCTTTGGATTTTTTGCACCATTTTTATGGCTGTTAACCGATATCTTGGCCAGGACCCGTTTGCCTTCCTCGGTTGACATGCCGTACTTGGAGAAATACCGGTTGGCCATCATTGCGAAGGCACCGGGGGCGCTAATAGCCGGAAAGATAACCCTGTTTTTCGTACCCAAAATCGTACTCACCTCTGAAAGACCACCATATCCTGTATCTTTGAGCTTTTCTGCCCCAAGGGCCAGTGCAATATCATAAGCACCAGAGGCGACCCCGTACACTGCTCCCCGGAGTGCCTCAGAACCACTGGCACAAAGGTTCTCAACCCTGGTTACCGGTATAAAAGGGAGCTTTAACGTCCTGCTCAGAGGTAAAGCTGACTTGCCAACATTCAACTCATCATAACAAGAGCCATACCAGCCTGCCTGGATGTCCTTTTTCTCAATGCCTACATCCTCAATTGCTTCAGTAAATGCCTCAACGATCAAATCCTCAGAGCCTTTGTCCCAGTGTTCTCCAAATTTGGTGCAGCCCATTCCAATAATAGCGACCTTATCCTTGATACCTTCAGCCATGGCTATCCCCTCATGTTGTTTGTCGGGTCTGTTGTGTTTGTTGGGTTTCTTGAGTTTAAGCCCTGAAGTGCCAAAAGTGATACAAAATGTCCAAAAGCAAATACCTACCTACCCATTGTTCTGAAACTAACCCAACAAACTCAATAAACACAATTAACTCAATAAACTGTTTATCTCACTGGTACTGCCTTCCAAAAATACCCAACAATACCACCTCTTTCATCAACGTACCTTCTCCGAAAGCTCATCTCAACATGCATTCCGATCTCCATGGATTCAACATCACAATCCGTAACATCAAACCAGAACCTGCCACCTCCATCAAAATCAACAACCGCATAGATGCCCGGTGGCTGAGGCGTAAAGGCCAGGAGATCACCAGTAAAGCTAAATATGGTTCCTTTTCTATCAGAAAACCGGTAGGGCTCCATCTCGTCAATGGCCCCGCATTCAGGATTAACACATACCTTCTGTGCAGGATATTGAGGCGTTCCGCATTTTTTACACCGTGTCCCACAGAGGCCCAATATCTCTCTCCTGTCCCTCCATACCAAAGACAAGGCCGTATAAGGGATTGCTTGGGCCCTAATTCCCCCTTCCGGCGAAATTAGATTCCGAAACGCAAGATACTTTTCATAACTATTCAGCTCTCTTTTTGACTCTAGGTATCTCTTGGTCCCCTTCCTTTGGCCTTGTGCCTTTTCTATCTCGTCAGTCACCTGAAATAACAGTGCATCACTCCCATTACCAAAACCGGCCACTATCATCCTGTCACCAGGTTTTGAATCTTCCAAGGCCGCGACTAATAGCGCCATCGGGTAACAGGTGCCTGTATTTCCCATGACAGTCATCAGGTGATCTTGAACCTGGCTTGGATCAAATCCCATTCGCTTGCAGATTGCAGCATGGTCACGAGGGTACATGCCTGGAAAGATCACTTTCGCTATATCCTGCAGGCTGACGTTATATTGACTCAGAAGCCCTGACATGGCTTCGGGTATGAACTTCCTGTACCCCTCTTCCCTCCCAAATCTATCTTCCCAGGCCCTATCAGTTTTATCATTCTCCGTCCTCCAATGATCAGGAAAATCATAGGAAACACTATAGGAGCCCTCATAGGTTGCAATTACCCCTTCGGTCCCTAGCAGCAGAGATGCTGCACCATCACTAAAACTCAATTCTTGAGAGCTACCGGGTTTACCTAACCTGACATCTGACACACACAAAAGTATGCTCTCTGCCGAGGCAGCATCAATACCATTAAGTGCAGCAATCAGTGCAGATGTACCGGCACTGGTGGAACCTGAAAAATCGGCCGTTTTGATGTGACTCGTGAGGTCTAAGGCGGTTCGTATTACATCAGCACACCCTCTTTCTTTGAATGGTGATGTAGTTGTCGCAAAGTAGAGGCCACCTACATTATTCCTCTCATATCCCTCCAAACACTTCATCGCGGCAGCAACTGCCATGGTTACGCTGTCTTCATCAAAATTGGCCACGCACTTTTCTCCCTTCATATAGGTGGCCTGATGGAGCCAGCCCATGGCCTTAAAGATCGTGTCCCTGCTGATCCGGTTGAACGGGAGATAACTACCGTATGAGACAATACCTTTCATCGTTGAGGACCTCCTTTTTTTCTAAGCCAATAGACTCTGAGTCATAATGATCTTTTCCATCTCTGTTGTTCACGCATAAGTCTTACTGATCTTGGCGTGCTTGAAGAGCCCCTCAATATGGTACTCAGCCGAGTAGCCATAGCCTTCGCGCATCTCGAGCGCCGTCTCTATGTATTGTACCGCTGTCTGGCCACAGCGATGAGTTTGTAGTCAATGCTGTCCTGCCCAACTCTCTAGGCTACTTCGACGACCAAGTCTTTTGCCTTATCATAGAACTGACAAACATCAAGTCTATTTCTGTGTCCTCAGAGTGATTAGGAAATGTGGTTCGGTAAAAGAAACGAATAAGATAGACGGCAAGAGCGCACACCCCGGCACTGAGTCGTGAGGCAGAGCAGTTGACGGTTGTCAAACAATTTTCTAATTAGGGCCTTTTGAAGACATAGCTGAGCTGACCATTCGGTAGGGTAGTTGAGTTGGTTTTTAACTCCATCCCCACAGCTAGATCTTCATAGGGTATGTCCTTTGATATTCTTCCAAAAATCTTGTAGCCACTGTAATCAAGGAGAGCAATGGTATAGGGAAGATCATTCTCAAAGCCCACCGGTCCATACTTCAATTCACTAAAGCTCAACAGTTTTCCGATCCCGGAAACCTCAAACCATTCCACGTTACTAGTTAAACACTTGTAACAATCC
>JAUVXZ010000224.1 GCA_030603345.1 Pseudomonadota bacterium | reverse complement strand
GACCTAAACAATGTCCTCGGTGGAATCGTTGGTTACCCTGAGTTGCTCATGCTGCAACTCCCTGAAAACAGCCCTCTCCGAAAGCCTCTTTTGACCATGCAACAATCTGGGCAAAAGGCTGCTGCCATCGTGCAGGATCTGTTAACGCTTGCTCGCCGAGGGGTTGCCACCGAGGAAGTGGTAGATGTGAATCAGATTATTACCGAATATCTCAAGAGCCCAGAGTATGAAAAGTTGAAACTCTACCATCCTAACGTTCACACAGATGCCAATCTTAAACCAAATCTGGCCCCTGTTTTGGGATCACCTGTTCACCTGTCCAAAACCATTATGAATTTAGTGTCTAATGCAGTTGAGGCCATGAACAACGGTGGAACAATTTCTATATCTACAGAAAAACGATCCATCAAAAGCCCTATCAAAGGCTTTGAAACCATAGAAGAGGGTGATTATGCCATGGTTACCGTTTCTGACCCAGGGGTCGGAATTCCCTCGGGGGATATAGAAAAGATCTTTGAGCCCTTCTATACCAAAAAGGTAATGGGAAGAAGTGGAACAGGGTTGGGCATGGCTGTGGTGTGGGGAACGGTAAAAGACCATAAAGGATTCATCGATGTTCAAAGCAGTGAAGGGAAAGGAACTACCTTTACCCTCTATTTCCCGATAACGAGACAAAAGCTGGCCAAAGGTCAATCCCTCGTATCCATTGAAGATTACCGCGGCAATGGAGCCGCAATAATCATTGTAGATGATGTGAAAGAACAGCGGGAAATCGCATCTGGAATGCTCCGGGAACTGGGCTACTCTGTGACCTCATTTTCAAGCGGTCTACAAGCAGTTGGCCATATGAGAAATAACTCAGCAGATCTTTTGGTGCTGGATATGATAATGGATCCTGGAATTGATGGACTTGACACCTATAAAAGAATTCTCCAACTCCACCCCGGACAGAAAGCGATAATCGTGAGCGGGTTTTCTGAGACAGAACGGGTGAGAGAAGCTCAAAGATTGGGCGCTAGATCATACATTAAGAAACCTTACACCTTGGATGAACTCGGCGTGGCCGTCAGAGCTGCGTTGGATGAGTAGAGAATCCACACCCACAGGACATGGTCTTAAAGACCGCAACAAGATATCTAGGCCCCCTGCTAAGCGATCCCTCCCCAACTCTCGTTGCTTCATCCAGTGTGCCGCCCCAAAGGGTTTTTACCTTTTCTGAGACCCCCTTTCAGTATCTGGAGTACCATCCTGCTAAGCTCAATCTGGAACATCACCGAATCCACGCCTTAAGCTCTTTCATGATCCTACCTTTAGTCCCTTAAGAATAAGATTCGTGCTCTTTCTGGCACAGAATATTTTCATATTAAGAACATCCCGTGAAAATCAGAATGTTAAATCCGAAATCCTAAGCACTAAATGCGAAACAAATTCAAATTTTCTAAATCCTAAATTCAAAACGAACTATATCTCCAACATTTTTGCATGATTATTGCGCCAATATCAGATATGTTTTGGTCATTTGACCTGCCCGCAATGCCTCTTTAGTATTCCAACGAAAAACAACCAGATATTATTTCTCTAAAGACTATCTGCCTTCTACCGTTGATAATGCATGGCAGGCGGGTATTCGAATTTTGATATTGTTTCGAGTTTCGACCTGCCCGCCCATGCCTCCTTGCCAGAGATGCCTGCGCGCTTATGCTTGGCTATGGGAGGCAAGCTTCACGACACGAGGCAGACAGGGCAATGGCAGGCGGGAATTCGGCCTGCCCTGGCGCGACTTGCCTCGAAAATTATGTTGCCGCTGTAATACTTCAGAAGTGGAAGCAATAGAACTCGGTCCTTGCATGCCAGGTCTGGGCCAGGGATTTCAGATTTGAGTCCAGATTTCGACAGGACAAACGCTTCAGATTTGACTCTATTAGCATGTACTCTGACGTTACCCTGGGTAAGATAGGTGTTGATTTCTCATTTCTTCTTGTCTACAGTAGCTCTGAGGAATCGTTCTATTATTGCCACAAAACCCGTATGAAAAGCCAAAAATGAAAAGTGTCAAAAAAACCATCTACGTTGTTGATGGAACCTCCTATATCCACCGGGCCTATCACGCGATAAGAAACCTCTCTAATTCTCAGGGTCTTCCCACCAACGCCATATTCGGCTTCACAAGGATGCTTATGAAACTCCTCGATGACAAATCACCCGAGTATGGGGTGATAGCCTTTGATGTAAAGGGACCTACCTTTAGGCACAAGATCTTTAAGGATTACAAGGCTACCAGACCTCCTATGCCAGAGGATATGGCAGTTCAGATTCCCTATATCAAAGAGGTGGTTCATGGATTAAATCTGGTGGTCTTGGAAAAGCAGGGATATGAGGCAGATGATATTATTGGAACCATTGCACGATTAGGGCAAGATCAGGGTTTTAATGTAGTCATTGTGAGTGGTGACAAGGATTTCAGACAAATCTTATCAGAAAACACCGTAATGTGGGATTCAATGAATGACAAACTGACCGACTCTTCTACCATAAGACGAGATTACGGGATCGAACCTGAACAGATAATTCAAGTCATGGCACTCTCAGGAGACACATCAGATAACATCCCTGGGATCCCTGGTGTTGGGGAAAAGACCGCCATCAATCTGATCCAGCAGTTTGGCTCCATAGAGAATGTCTTTGAACATACCGACCAGATAGCAAGGCCTTCTCTGAGAAGCAAGCTCGAGCAATTCAAGAAACAGGCCTATTTGAGCAAAAAACTGGTAACCATTGATAGAGCAGTGCCACTTGATATAACCCCTGATGATCTGAGGCTGAAGGTGCCCCAAAAAGAGAGGCTCGCTGAGATATTCCGGGAACTCGAATTCAAATCACTTGTCGATAGATTTTCTGAGCATGCTGAACTTAGTAAAAAAGACTATAGGTTGATTCTAAAAATAGAAGAACTAGAATCCTTGACAGAATCGATACGAAAAAAAGGGTTGTTCTGCCTTGACACCGAGACAACCAGCAAAAACGCCCTGAGTGCAGAACTGGTAGGGATATCGTTCTGTCTCGATCCAGGCACCGCATACTATGTACCCCTGGGGCATACCTCACGTGGTAAAGGATCCCAGATAGATATTGATGAGGCCTTAAGCCTGTTAAAGGGTATCTTGTGCGACGACAAGGTGAAAAAGATAGGGCAAAATATCAAATACGATGCAGAGGTATTGGCCAGATATGGTATCAATCTCGAAGGATTGTCATTTGATACCATGATTGCCTCATATCTTATCGATCCAACCCTGCGCCAACACAATCTGGATTACTTAGCCCAGCACTATTTAGGCTACAAGATGATCAGCTACGACGAGGTCACTGGCCATAATAGAGATATAAGTTTTGCCTCGGTAGATGTCGACAGGGCCAAGGAATATTCCTGTGAGGATGCTGAGATTACTCTTTTGTTGAAAACCGTCTTAGAAGACAAACTTAGAGAAACCGATAACTATACGCTCTTTCAGGACCTGGAGATGAAACTCATTCCGGTTATTATGGAAATGGAAATGACCGGGATAAAAATAGATGTTGATTTTTTTAAGAAAATGTCAAAGAAATTTGCCGATGAACTTTCAGGTATTGAAAGCAAAATATTTGATCTGATTGGAGAAAAATTCAATATCAACTCCCCACAGCAACTTGGCTATATCCTCTTTGAAAAACTGAAATTGCCTGTTAAGAAAAAGACAAAGAAAAAGTCCGGATATTCCACAGATGTCGAGGTGCTCACAGAACTCGCTGGCATTCATGAGGTTCCTTCACTTCTTTTGCGTTTCAGGACCATTAGTAAACTGAAATCAACCTATCTAGATGCCCTGGTGAGCCTCGTAAATCCAGCCACCGGAAGGGTTCACACCTCATACAATCAGACGGTGACTGCAACGGGAAGGTTAAGCAGCAGCAATCCGAATCTCCAGAACATACCTATCAGAACTGATGAGGGAAGGGAGATAAGAAAAGGGTTTGTAGCAGATAGTAATCATCTTCTCCTTTCTGCTGATTATTCACAGATTGAGTTACGCGTATTTGCCCATTATTCAGAGGACCCTGTTCTCTTGGAGGCCTTTGAGATCGGAGAGGACATCCATACCAGGACAGCCGCAGAGGTATTTGATCTGGATCCAAAAATGGTTACACCTGAAATGCGCCGGATGGCCAAAACTATCAATTTCGGGATAATCTACGGCATGGGGCCTATCAAATTAGCAAAGGAGCTCGGGATAAGCAAAAAGGTAGCTCAAGCCTATCTTGATAATTATTATGAGAGATATAAGGGGGTTAAGGACTTTAAAGAAAAAATAGTTTCTCAGGCAGTGCAAAATGGATACGTGGCCACTCTTCTGAAAAGAAGGAGGTATCTCCCGAACATAAACAGTGAGAATGGAAATTTACGCGGAGAGGCGGAAAGGGCTGCTATTAATACGCCTATACAGGGAACGGCCGCCGACCTTATCAAAATGGCTATGATAAATATCGCAGACAGATTAAAGAACGAGCATCTAAAAACAAAAATGCTCCTCCAGGTCCATGACGAGTTAGTTTTTGAGGTCCCCAAAGGAGAACTTCCTGTTACCAGCAAATTAATAAAAGATGAGATGGAGGGTGTTTATCGCTTGAACATTCCCCTAAAGGTAGATATAAACTGGGGCACCAACTGGGGAGAGGCTCATTGAGTTCGGGACTGGATACTGGTTACTTGATACTGGATATAAGAATGGAACTTAGTTCGCTTCGGTCATCCCGCTAGGCGGGAGAATATTGGAATACTGGAGTGATGGAATAATGGGTGAACCTGTTTTGGTAAAAGTGAAGGCTAGCCTGGCGGCAGCCAAGGATTGGCAAAATTCCCTTTGACAGAGAGGTTAATAAATGAGTAACTTCCTTATTCAAAACAACATTCCGATATTCCACCATTCCGTTATTCCATGCGTACTATACGAAAGATGCTCGACTAAAAATACTGTTCAGTAAGTTGTAGAAATTCCGAGACGTTCAATTACAATATGTTCAGATCTACGAACTATAGGCACTTTAGCTCACTTTTAACTTTAGGCACTTGACATGGAGAATTACTATATCGGCATTGACGCTGGTTCTGTAAGTGTGAACGCTGTTGTAATCAACGACAAGGAAGAACTGGTTTACGAACATCCTTACAAGAGACATTTTGGCGGGGTGGAGACTGTTGTCTTTGAGATCGTAGATGAGCTGTACAGCCGTTTTTCTTTTGAGAAAATAAAAGCCCTGGTCTTTACCGGAAATCACGGAAGTATCATAAGTGAAAGGATAAGTGCATTCTATGAATTCGAATCCATTGCCCAAATCCTTGGTTCCGTGTTCCTGCAACCGGATGTACGGTCTATTATCAGCATGGGCGGGCAGGATACCGCCTTATATATCCTCAGTTATCATGGTGATACGTGGGAGCTTGAGGATTTTAACACGAACGGTCCCTGTGCCTCTGGTACAGGATCTTTTATTGACCAGCAGGCGGAAAG
>JAUVXZ010000113.1 GCA_030603345.1 Pseudomonadota bacterium | reverse complement strand
ACAAGGGTGTGAGCGAAGTTTCTGATGTAAGCAGGAATAGAGGTGGCTTCCATCCCCTTGCTTGCGAGATGATCTATCAGGAGTTTTATAAGCTGTTTCATTTCTCACCCCGATGAAGGATTGTCCTTTGAGGCTATTGCTCTTCCGCTTTCCATGTATTTTTGCGAGGAAACCGAGTCGCTTACTGATGGCGTACCCCGTCTTGTCAATGCCCTGCTGTGCAACAATCGCTGAACTGTTTTTTGAATATCTTCCAAGCACGCCGGTTTAAAGAGTACGGTGTCAACGAAGCTTCCTTTGAGTTTTTTCATAACCGTCTCTTTCTCCGAACCAGTGATCAGGACAACGGGGGTATCCGGGGACTTGTCTTTAATGCGGCGAGCCAAGCTCCACCCGTCCATACCCGGCATGTGCATGTCGGTAAAAACGAGCCCAAACGAATTGTTAAGAAATAGGCTGAAGCCTTCATGGCCATTGTTGGCAACAGTCACTTCATAGCCCAGAAAAGATAGCGTGTCTGATAGGACATCACGGATGGCCTTTTCATCATCAACGATTAAGATTTTGTTCATACCATCCCCTTTTTTGTGATCAACTCATATCCGACAGGTAGTCGGGCAATACGATCCAGATCCTCTCCCACCCTTCACTATCTACCACCAGGGCAGGCCCCTTTTTTTGAAAAGAGTAATCCTCACAATGCAAAAGAATTTCGGGATGTTCCTTCTTCAAGTTCTCCCACAGGGACAAGGGATCGGAGTTGATCACTGCCCGGATGGCATCAAGTACTGAAACCTTACCATCAGGCGTGAACCTTACCGGCTCGTTATCCAGATTAAGAATCAAGGCTTGATTCATGAATATCCTCTCTTTGTGATTCAATCATACTGAGTCATTCAGGGTGTGCCGCCGTCCCCACCTCATCCTCTCCAACGAACTTATTAAGGAGAGCGAATAATAGTTTCCATCGGGCACAAGAGAAATATCTACGTGAGGCTCATGAGCTTTTCTCTGATGTGACTGACGGGAGGCGGCCGTCCTTTTCAGGACTTATCAGCGGGGGAAACCGCAGCCCTCCTGCTCCAAAGGAGCGGGGGAGGATGCGGAGGGGGAAGCAATCCCCCGCAGATAAGTTGTAGAAAAGATCCCGCCTCCAAATATAAACGGGAGAGGCTCGGAACGGAAGAAAAGAGCTCATGAGCCTTACCATAAAATTGCGTTGTAGACTATTTCATGCTCTCATTAATAAACGAAAAACCGTACTGATACGCTCGAAGGTTTCAGGGCTACCTGAAATATTCTTTGCTATGCGATTATATCCTTTCAGGCGAAGAGTCATTCGTATTCTCCAGGCAGTACTTTCGCCACGCACAATCCAGGTGATCACAATGCCCCTGTAATCGGCGAAAACAGTCAGGCTTTCCTTCAGCACGCTGAAGACTTCTGACTAGCTCTGTTGCATCTAAGAAACTACGTTTTGAGCCCAAACCTTTCTTGCGCACCTTTTTGGATCTCCCGTGTCTCAACTTGTTTCGCCATTTATCTCCCTGCCCAGTAACCGAGCTCAGTGCCTGGGCTTGGATCACCGACCTATAGCCTTAAGGAGATGGAAATCAATGGGATCTGGATCTCCGCAATCGCCCAATTTTCAGTTACTTAGATAAATCGGTTGTTACTTTAGCTCCGCAGAATAATCATGAGCGTTTATCCTGCTTGAAATGGTAATCGTGAGGGATAGGGATATCTTTTTTTGCACCGAACTAGGCGGGTGCTTTAAGCATGCACTTTACCGATGATCCAGGCGGGCGCCCGTCACCACCGCACACTTCTGCATCCAGAGGAGTGGGAGTTACCTTTGGAGCAGCTCGCCCGCCTTCACCTGTACCATCGCCGGCACAACAGCATGGTCTTTTTCGGTGTCAAAAAAACACATCCATATCCCTGCTAACAAACTAATTTCAGAGTTAGATCAATAATGACTTAGATAATACAGAAACTATCGCTTTATCTATCGGATCTGTCCATAGAGGTGAGGATTCATTTTAATGGGGGAAATTCCCAAACAGATGAGGATTTATCCTAGAACCAGGTGAGAGAAATGCTTCATGGGGGAGGGTTTTGCTGGCAGCTTTAGCCCTTCCAGAGGTCCACGTCGATCAGGCCGAGCCGTGCGGCATAGCGAACCAATTCCATGATGGTGTGAACCTCAAGCTTGCTCATAATGTTTGACCTATGGTTTTCAACGGTCTTGGCGCTGATGAAAAGGTTTTCGGCAATCTGTTTGGTGGAATGGCCCTCGGCGATAAGGCGCATAACCTGTTGCTCGCGAGGGGTCAGGGTGTTATATCCGTCATCGGTAATCTTTCTTTCCTTCTCATCTGATTCCAGGAGGCTTTTAACCACCCTCTGGGAAAGGGAAGAGTCAACGAAATATTCACCTTTCGATACGAGTTCAAGGCATTCCATGAGCTTTTCAGTGGCTGATTCCTTAACCACGTACCCTGTCGCCCCTTGGCGGAAGGCCTCGGTGATGTAATCGATTTTGGTGTGCATGCTGAGCACTATGACGCGTGTCTCAGGCAAAAGGCTTCGTATCTTGCCAGTAACCTCAATGCCACTTTGATCCGGCAAGGATATGTCCATCACTACGAGGTCGGGCATGAGTTTTTTGGCCTTTTTGAGTCCGTCGTTGCCGTTTCCTGCTTCTCCGATTACTTCGAAGCTGGAATGGCGTGCTAAGAGTGATTTGAGTCCTTCCCTGAAAAGGGGATGATCATCAACAATCAAGACGGTTTTTCTTTTACGCACTGTTCTTCTCCTTATAGGGAACCTCCACTACGATTTTCGTACCTTTCCCATGGTGGGATTTGATCTCTATTTTACCATTAAGAAGGGCAACCCTCTGCTGCATACTCCGAAGTCCCATCCGTTTTTCCTCCAGGGCTTCGTGCAGGCGCCTTTTTACCGGAAACCCTTTGCCATTATCTTGTATGCGAAGGATAATGTTGGGGAAAGACGTGACTAGCCTTATGGTGACCTTACTGGCATCAGCGTGCCTCTGGATGTTGGTTAGGCCCTCTTGAATTAAGCGGTATAGGGCTATCTCGGTATCAAAATCCAGGTTTGTGTCGTCCATACCAACGGAAAGGAACTCAACTTCCAGACCGTTCCTGGCAGAAAACTCTTCGCAATAACGGCGGACAGTCTGAACCAGACCCAGCTGATCCAGATCTCCGGGATGGAGGTCATAAGACAGATTCCGGACATCCATAATGGTCTTCCTTGTCATTTCTGAAAGCACGGATACCCTTTGTCTTTTTTCAGCAGACCCGTCCGGCTGATCATCCAAAAGGGTGTCCAGGCCTATTTTTATGGTGGAAAGGTCTTGTGCCAGATTGTCGTGCAGATCACAAGACAGCCTTTGTCGCTCAATTTCCTGCGCCTTCATCAGTTGCTGGCTGAGGGCAAAAATATGCTCTTCTGCCCGCTTTCGCTCTTCGATCTCCAACCCCAATTGCTTGTTCGCCGTTGCTAGTTCCACAGTACGCTCCCGAACCCGTTTTTCCAGCCCATCGCGAGCTTTTCGTAGCTTTTCCTCGCTTTGCTTCAGATTTCTGAAGAGCAAGTTGTAAGGATTGACGAGACCTGTCTGGATGATGGCTTTGTAAATGAGAACAAATGAAATGATCTTAAAGAAGTGCCCAATCAGATTGGAAAGGCCATAGGCATGGACGTAAAACGTGAATGCCAGTTCTGAGCCAATTGTCACTATCAGGGATACTACCAGCAGTTGCAGGACCCCCCTGTCGAAGGCCTCGCGCTTTCGAATCAGGAGAGCAATGGATGCCAAGAGAATCAGAGCGATGATATACTCACTGATCTTTTTGAATGGGGTCAATCCCACCCCTTCAATAAAACAGTCAGGGAAAATGCTCCAGTAGAAAATGGAACTCAGCACGAGAGCAACACCTGCAACATAGCTGATGAACACGAAATTGGTTTTCAATTTGCGGTCAACAAAAAATGGGGCAATTAGAAGAGAGAGGCTTTCTGTGTACCGGGCGGCTATCCAGAGCTGAGTAGGCAAATTGGTATCATAGCCCGGAAATACACCCATGCCTCTATAGGCCAGGGTGTGGACTAGATCTAGAAATCCAATAAAGAGATAGGCAATCCCCACAAAAAGAAGATAGTTATTATCAAGAAAACGGCGTGAATTCCAGGCGACCATAAAGATGCCGCAGGCCACAATGATACTGAATATTTCAGCAATGCTGTGGAAAAGCAGGTAGCTGTAAAGGCTGGTCACGTACAGCCCGAATAGAACTAGCATCCAGAAAACGGTAGTTGCGTATTTGTACGAAATAATATTTGGTTTTGTCATGATTTTGCTTCCCTCTCAAAGACGGGATGTTTTTATTTTCCAGCCCCAAGAATCGCAGACAGACTAAAGTAGGATCTATCGAAATGTGCACTGAAAGGGAATTGCTGGACCGATATTAAATTATAAGAAACTGGAACAAGTTGCAAGAAAAAGCCTTACCGGCGCAGGGTAACGTCAAAGTCCAGGGTATGGGTGTCTTTTTTTTTGGTTATGCCCAATAACATGGCCCCTTACTGGGTCGATTCAAAATGGTTTATTGCCTCCTAAGCCTTAGAATCATAGGCTCCATCTATATAAACCGTTTTGAAACGCCTGCCCGCCATGCAAGCAAGGCGAGGCGGGCGGGCCCACTCATCTAAACTATGTGGGGCATAATCCAAAAAAAAGATACCCATACCCTGCAAGAAGCTTAAGAATCAATAGGTTAGGTTTCACTATGACGTGGCCATGCTTACCGGCGTCTCCTGTTGGTTTTCTCGGTGGAAAATGACCGTTTAGTCCACTTCAGGTTACATCGATCATAGGGGTAGTTCAAAGAGTATCGCCCGAGCCTTCGCTGGAGATCATGCGTTGTTGTCAGTCTTCTTCCAAATTCTTTCGCTCCTCTGCCCGCAATTCTCGCCTGATAAGTTTACTCACCTTGTAGATGGCGGTTGGAGAGTGTAATATAAAGACACACTCATCACTCAAACGGATCCAACTCCCTTAAGAGAGCAGATCCGGGCCAGAAGAAAATCGCACCTAAGAGCAAGCTGTGAAGAGAGATGGGCTTATATGGCTTGAGCAGCAGCTTAGAGGGGACATATTGACAAAGCTTAAAAATAATTCTTCTATTGTATTGACATTGGAGGAATTTTTTACTAAGTTCTCAAATCTTGAACTTTGATTGGCGTATATGACGGATTCCGGAACACTTACCAAACCCTCAGGAGGATTACCATGAAAACGAAAACCAGGAGAATACTTTATACCCTATTTCTTATCATCACCTTCACGATCGGGGCCTCATTCATCTGCCCTGCTACGGCAAAAGAGGAAACGGAAAAAAAAGACACCCGCCCAGAGCGGGGCATGAGCGTTGCCTTTGAATACCCCGGGGTGGTGATTAGTACCGGAGATGATGCCACCGTAGATCTCATCGTGAAAAACAAGGGAAGATGCGATGAGTCCATCTCCTTTACCATCGTCTCATCCCCCAAAGGTTGGGAGACCAAGATCAAGACCTATAGCTTCGGAATCAGCGGCGTGTACGTGCCCGAAGATGACGAGAAGACCGTACAGTTTAACGCCAAGCCCGCTAAGGACACTAAACCCGGCACCTACCACTTTAAGGTCAAGGCGAGGAGCGCCGACGGGAAGCTGAGTGCCTCTCCTGCCCTAAGAATCACCCTCACCGAAAAGGAAAAGGAGAAGGGAGAAATAGAGCTCACCACCTCATACCCGGTTCTCCAGGGCCCGAACGATGCCAAGTTTGAGTTCTCATTGGACGTGAAGAACAAAATCGACAAAGATGCCCTTTTTAACCTTACCGCTACCGCCCCCAAGGGCTGGCAGACCAACTTCAAGCCCCCGTATGAAGACAAATACATCTCATCTTTGAGGCTCAAGGACAACGAGAGCAAAAGCCTCAATGTGGAGGTCACCCCCGACCGGTTCTGTGAGGCCGGAGACTACCTCATCCCGGTCACCATCAGTGCCGGGGAGGTAAAGGCGGAGGCAGAGCTGACTGTTATTATCACTGGCATCTACAAGATAGAAAGCGGTACTGCCACCGGGATCCTGTCTTTAACCACCGAGAAGGGAAAAGCAGGCACGATTTCCATCTACGTTAAAAACACCGGCTCAGCCTCTGCAGCCAATATCGAGTTTCTGTCGGTGAAGCCGGAAAACTGGGAGGTTGGCTTTGACCCTGAAACAATCTCCACCATAGAGCCCGGGGATCTTAAACAGATTGAGCTCTCTATCACCCCTGCTGCAGAGGCCCTCGTTGGTGATTATGCGGTGGGCGTAACCGCCAAGGGGGAGAAGGGCTTCGATAATCTGGAGTTCCGGGTCACTGTCAAGGCATCAGCAGCCTGGGGCTGGATCGGCATTGGCATTATTATGCTCGTTATTATCGGTCTCTTTGGTCTGTTTGTCTCCTTTGGCAGGAGGTAATATGAAGCGGAGCGCTATTATTGAAACCGACCACCTGACTAAGCACTACGGTAGTACCGTGGCCGTGGATGAGCTAACCTTCAGTATACAGGAGGGTGAGATCTTTGGGTTTTTGGGGCCCAATGGCTCGGGCAAGACCACAACGCTCCTCATGCTCCTGGGGCTCACTGAGCCCACCAGGGGGTGGGCCAAGGTTGCTGATTTTGACCCCACACGGGAGGCCATCAAGGTCAAGCGTATGGTCGGCTATATCCCAGAGAATATCGGCTTCTATGATGATATGAATGGGAAGGAGAATCTCCAGTTTATCGCCAGACTCAATAATATCCCTGATCCGGTGAGCACCTCGAAGATCGAGGAAGCCCTCGAGCGGGTGGGGCTCAAGGATGAGGCGGAAAAAAAGGTAGCTGCAGTCTCCCGGGGCATGCGGCAGCGGCTGGCCATTGCCGAGCTCCTCATCAAAGAGCCTAGAATTGCCTTTCTGGATGAGCCGACCCTGGGGTTGGACCCTGAGGGGACCACCCTCATTACAGACTATATCCAATCGTTGAGTAAAGATAACCATATGACGATTCTTTTATCCTCCCATGACCTCACTCAGGTCCAAAGAATTGCCGATCGCATCGGGATAATGATCCACGGCAGGCTCATTGCTGAAGGGCCCTTAGAGAAACTGGCCCATGAGAAGCTCGGTGTTGAGGATAAAGAGATCTCACTCGATGAGGTGTATATGAAATACTTTCAGGAGGTTTCAGGATGACAGGGATTAGGGCTATTATAAGAAAGGAACTTGCCGATCACTTTAGCTCCTACCGGTTTATTATTCTTTTTGCCCTCATTGCCATGGTGAGTTTGATCACCACCTACATGGTGGGCATGGGGCTCAAAGAAGAGCTGAGCGGGCTGGCCAAACCCAAGTTTGTCTTCCTCATGCTCTTTACCTCCACCGGGCCTCTGTTTTCCCTGGTGCAGTTTGTGGCGTTCTTTGGCCCCCTGATTGGGCTTATTTTGGGCTTTGATGCCATCAACCGGGAGCGGAGCAGTGGCACCTTGAGTAAACTTGCCTCCCAGCCCATCTACCGGGATGCTATTATCAATGGGAAGTTTCTCTCAGGGGTTATTACCATTACCATTATGCTTCTCTCAATTCTTCTAGTGGTATCAGGGCTGGGGCTGACCCTCATTGGAGTGGTACCCGGGGTTGAGGAGGTGTGGCGGATGATTATCTATCTGGTGATCTCTATATTCTATATTGCGTTGTGGCTCGGGATCAGTATCCTGTTTTCCATCCTCTTTCGGGGGGTCGCAACATCCGCTCTGGCAACCCTGGCTATGTGGATCTTCTTTTCCTTTTTTGTCTCTATGGGTGCCAGTGTGGTGGCAAATGCCATGGTTCCCCTAAATCAGGCAACCCAGAGGGATCCTGAAAGGCTCATGAAACACCTTAAGGTTCAGCGCATGGTCTCCCTCATCTCACCCATGCAGCTCTATAATGACTCAACTGCGATAATAGTTGACCCCACACGGAAAACCACCCGCTCCCTCGTGCTCATGGGACCGCTTGAGCGGCTCTCTTCAGCGCGATTTGAGCGCCCTCTCATGCTCTCTCAGAGTATCTATGTGGTCATCCCCCACCTGATCAGCCTCATAGCCATCACCTTTATCTGCTTTGGGGTCTCCTATGCGGTGTTTATGAAGCAGGAGATACGGTCGATTTAAACCTTCCTTTGGTTTTTCCTTGCTCAATTTTCTTTGGGGCCAGCACCCAAGCGAAGGTATTGGTGACATAGAATTACCACCCAAGCTTTTCAATGATTGACTTTTTTTCTTTGCACATGAAACGTTATGAATATAGGCCATGAGACACATACAGATTACAGAAGAGGTGTGGCAGGTCGGGGGTGGAAGCCTAACAAATCCTGAAGATGCTGCTGTATATCTTATCCGTTTTGACGAGCAGGCAGCCCTGTTCGATGCTGGCACTGGTAAGGCACATGAAAGGCTAGCTGCCAATATTGAGAAGTGGGGTGTTAATGCATCCCAGATCGAGTATCTCTTCCTAACCCACTGCCATTATGACCATGCAGGAGGTGCCCAGAGGGTGAGGGAAGCGTTTGGCTGCAAGATTGTGGCACACGAATTGGATGCTATATACCTTGAAAGGGGTGACAGTAATGTTACCGGGGCCCGGTGGTATGGTGAAGTGCTGGAACCCGTGACTGTGGACCACAAAATCACCTCCCTTAAGGACTCGTTCCTGCTTGGCAACAGAACAATACAACCCTTTCATACCCCAGGGCACTCTCCTGGGTCGGTAGTGTATCTGGTAGAATCCAGGGGGAAAAGAATCCTATTCGGCCAAGATGTCCATGGACCCCTGGATCCTTCCCTTCTGTCCAATCGAGAAGACTATATCAGATCGCTCAAATTCCTTCTTACTCTCAAGGCTGATATTCTATGTGAAGGTCATTTTGGGATATTCAAAGGCCCTAAAGATATCCAGGAATATATTAGATCATTTCTGTAATAATAAGATTTGCGAAAAACCAAAATTCAGGAGAAATGCTGCAAAAGCAAAAAGGCATCCTTAGATGCGCGCAATATGTGCATCCCTAAGAAAGTTTAACTCTCTCTGTGGTAATTCTCCGGCTCCTCCTTGAGCTTCCTCGTCATGACATCTTTAACTGCCTCTCGTGGGTCCTTTCCCTGGTAGATGATTTTGTAAACTTCTGTAGTAATAGGCATCTCTATGCCCGCCTTTTTGGCCAGATTATGAGCAGACAGTGATGTCTTTATCCCCTCGGCAACCATCTTCATGCCAGAAATGATCTTCTCAACAGGAACACCCTCAGCAATCTTTAATCCCACCATACGATTTCTGCTCAGATCACCGGTACAGGTTAAGATGAGATCACCGATTCCCGCCAGGCCGGCAAACGTTACTGGATCTGCCCCCAGAGAAACGCCAAGCCGTGCTATTTCAGCGGAACCCCTTGTTATTAAGGCGGCTCTTGTATTAGATCCAAAACCGAGACCGTCCGATACACCAGCAGCAATGGCGATAACATTCTTTAAGGCACCCCCGAGCTCAACGCCGATCACATCGCGGGTAGTATAGACCCGGAAGTAGTCAGTGGAGAAGAGTACCTGCAGATTTTTGGCTAATGGTTCGTTTCTAGATGCAATAGTCACTGCTGTTGGGCGTTCCTGACAGACCTCACGCGCAAAGCTCGGACCAGAAAGGCAGGCCAAGTTTTCGCTTCCATACTCAGGCAATACCGAATGAACCACCTGGGACATGGTCATAAGGGTATCATTCTCTATTCCCTTTGTTCCCACTACGAGAGGTTTTGAGGAAGAGAGAAGAGGAGATAGTTTGGTTAGGATATCCCTGAAAAAATGGGAAGGCACAACGATCAATACGATATCTTTTTCTTTGCTTACCTCCTTAAATGACTGAACGGGTCTTATTCCATTGGAGAGTGTTATCCCAGGTAGAAATGTCTCATTTATCCCTTTTTCTTTGATCTGACGGTAAACATCCTCTTCCCTGACCCATAAATCCACAGCAAGGCCTTTCAGGGCCATATGGTTAGCTAAAGCAGTGCCCCAACTCCCTCCTCCCACAACACCGATCTTAACCATTTTCTCCACCTCTAAGCCTCCATCGAACGAGCTACAGTCTCCTCAGTTTTGCCTTTCCTACATATCAGAGATGATAGGTGAAATCAAGTGCCAGAGAAAAGAGGCGGCTATTCCCACGCCCCGAGCGAAGCAGGTGAGCGGACATAGTGAAGTGTGCTTTTGCACAATGTTGAAGAAAAGGTTGAGCGGTACAGCTCTAAGATGGTAAAAGAACTCAAGGCGCTGAGTTCCCAGGAAGTAGCGTGAGGATTATTTGCTATATGTCAGGGTGTCTAGGGAAAGATTGTGCAAATACTGGGTACCGTTAATGGACGTTCAAAGCGGAAAG
>JAUVXZ010000318.1 GCA_030603345.1 Pseudomonadota bacterium | reverse complement strand
TATGATTGATTTTTCTCCTGAGAACCCCAGAGGTTCTAAAAACAACAACTCTTCGCGCCTTTAGCCGGAGGTCTTCTTTGGTCTGAGGGTTTCTGCCCCGTCGAGCAGCCTTGTTTTTCACAACGAATTTTCCGAACCCACTGACGAGGAGATCTTCTCCTCTTTCTAAAGTTTGCTTTATGATTTCTAACAGATTCTCTACAACCCTTCTGGATTGGCCTTTACTAAGACCCACTTGATTGTAAACACCATCTGTAATTTTATCTTTCGTTAGTGTCATGTGCTCCCCCTCCTTCGGTTTCATACCTATGATTCGTAACCATACTTTTCTTTTAACTTCTGACAGACAATGTCAGGCACGAGGCCCTTGATAGTTCCCCCATAACTAGCTGCCTCCTTAATTATGGTAGAACTAGTATAGAGCCATTTGTAATCAGTCATCATGAAGATCGTTTGGATATTTCTTCTCAACTTTCTATTCATTAGTGACATCTGAAATTCATGTTCAAAGTCTGAGAGGGCCCTCATTCCTCTCAAAATGACATTGGTCTCTTTGCGCTTCACGTAATCAACCAGCAAGCCATGAAAGGAGTCAACAAAGACCTTTTTATCTTTTTTGGTTGATTCTCTGATCAATTCCATCCTCTCTTCCAAAGTAAAAAGGGTATTTTTCATTGGATTAGCGGCTACCGCGATGGTGACAGAGTCGAATATCGTCAGTGCCCTTCGCAGAATACTGAGATGGCCATTGGTTATAGGATCAAAGGAGCCTGGATAAATTGCCATTTTCTTCACGTTATGATGCCCCTATGACTAGAGTAAAAACCTATTACCGTGGATCCGTAAGATCGGGTTTGTTGAAGCCGAAGATGAGGGATCTTACATGGTAACGGATCGTTGGCGCTGGTTGATGATTCTGCCACTACCATGGCGTCATGCGTCAGCAGATTGCTCTCAACGAGTTTGTTCATGGTAGGTTCAATATGTCCCTTCCCGTAAGGAGGATCAATAAAGACCAGATCGAATTGACCGCATCCGAGATTTCTGATTCTATTCAAACCCTTAGGCAATTCCTCTCTAATAACCATGGAAAGCTCCTCAAGCCCACAGATGGTGAGGTTTTTCTTAATTATGGCAAGAGCCCGCCGTGAGTTATCTATGAACACGGCCCTTTTGGCCCCCCTGCTAAGGCATTCTATCCCCAGGCTTCCTGTGCCAGCAAAAAGGTCCAATACAGTAACACCAGTGAGTGTCTGGCCCAGAATGTTGAAGACAGAATTCCGTACCATATCTGCGGTAGGTCTGATATGAGGCCCCTTAATCTTTATCAGCCGGTGGCCCTTTACCATACCGCCTGTTACTCTCATGATTTGCTTTCTAAACTCTCCTCACTATTCTTTGATGAGGAAGCGATCAAAGGACTCGGCCTTTTTGCCTCTCCACGAAGGATATGATAGAGCTTTAGTGCAGGGCCAGAAAGAACATACACGGAAGAAAAAAGGAACAACATCAAAGCAGGCTTATAAGCCACAACAACAAAAACAAGGATAAACGCTACCAGGACATTAAAGGGCTTTTGCTTCAAAAGCTCAACCTCTTTGAAACTCAAATAGTCGATCGTGCTTACCATGAGGAATGATAAGAGGTAAATTGTGATTATGATCAAAATGTGTAGATTTTCATTCAGCCCTCCCAAGGAATTACTGAAAAGAACGGCGGTGGCAATCAAGATACCTGCTCCGGGTATTGGTAAGCCTTTGAAGTGCTGAGATTCGATGTTGCCTTTTTGAACATTGAATCGAGCAAGCCTCAAGGCACCGCAGATAATGTACAGAAATACGGCGAGCCAGCCAAATCTCCCAAACGGTTTTAAGGCCCACTCAAAAATCAGTAATCCAGGTGCCACACCGAAGGCAACCAGATCAGCCAGAGAGTCATACTCGATACCAAATTGACTCGTTGTATTAGTAAAGCGGGCAATTTTCCCATCCAATCCATCGAGTATGAAAGAGATAAGGATGGCAATTGCTGCAGCGTCATATCGTGCCTGCGTAGCAGTGATTATGGCATAAAATCCTCCAAAGAGGCTGCAGGAGGTAAACAGATTAGGGAGGATGTAGATTCCCTTCTGATTCCTTTTTTTTGATCTGTTTTTCGTTTTCACTCTAACGAAGGTACCCTATAATTGTCTGACCGGCTTTGACTTTTTCCCCTTTCCGAACGGTGATTGTGCTATCAGGCGGAAGATACACCTCGAGTCGTGAGCCGAACCTAATGAGACCAAATCTCTGGCCAGCTTTTACATAATCTCCCGCTTTCACCCAACACACGATCCTGCGGGCAATGAGACCAGCGACCTGAACGAGGACAATCTTTTCCCTGTTGTCTGTTTCTAACAGTACCATATTATTCTCATTGTGGAGAGAGGCCTTATCCAAATTGGCCGAAAAGAATTTGCCGGGATGATAGATTAGTTGGCTAATCCTCCCTCCAACAGGGATCCGGTTAATATGGGCATTAAAGACTGACATGAAAATACTTAACTTTACCGCGGTATCTGGAAAACGATTATCTCCGTTAGCAAGTCTCTCTATTGCAATTATCTTGCCGTCCGCCGGCGTCAGAACTGCCTTTTCGCTATTCACCAGGTTTCTCTCCGGGTCACGGAAGAAAAAGATGATGAATGAGGTTAGCACAGCGAGAGGAATGGCCAAGACCAGCAAATCTAAGATGAGAAAGACACAAGTCAATCCTATTCCAGTAAGTATAAAAGGAATTCCCTCCCGGGCAATCGGCAGTTTATTGTCTATCTTTTTTGCTTCCAATCTAAGTCCCTGGAAAATTTGATCTTATTTCTCACTAGCGTTTAATACAAATTTAGGTATTTGTCAATATGACATATGCAGGATAACGTCACAAAGTCCAGGGTATGGGTATCTTTTTTTTGGTTATGCC
>JAUVXZ010000195.1 GCA_030603345.1 Pseudomonadota bacterium | reverse complement strand
CTGTTTCCGATATTATTCCTGTTATTTCTCTTTCCCGGCATATCCGAAGCCAACCCCGAGATCGTTGTGGTCCAAAGCATTAGGGTAAAACCGTATGAAGAGGCAATTAAGGGCTTTCTGAGTGTTTGTAATGCCGGAATTAAAAGGGTTGTTCTCTCGGAGTCGAGGGGAGCCGATGCTTTGAGGAAGATCAAAGACATTGGGCCTGAAATCGTTCTCGCAATAGGGAGCGACGCCCTGTCAATGGCAAAAAGGATTAAGAGCATACCAATCGTTTATGTCATGGTCCTGAACCCTCAGTCCAGGCTCTCCGGAGAAGAGAATATAAGGGGTGTGAGCATGAACATACCCCCGAAACAGCAGTTGACAGCGCTCTTGCGTGCCGTGCCTCACGTAAAAACGGTCGGTCTACTGTATAATCCGAACAGGACGGGCCGTTTTGTAAAAGAGGCACAAGTGGCCGCCTTGGGAATTGGTATTAACATAGTAGCAAGGGAGATTTATAGCCCCAAGGACGCCCCTTCACTAATAATGGATATGAAAGAACAGATAGATGTCTTCTGGATGCTACCCGATATAACTGTTATCACTCCCCAGACGGTTGAGTTCTTGCTTCTTTTCTCCCTGGAAAACAATATTCCTCTCCTTACGTTCTCTGACAAATATGTAGAGGCAGGTGCATTCATGTCCACCGGCATAGACGCCTTTGATATGGGGCGTCAGGCAGGCGAAATCGCCAGTAAAATATTATCGGGAGCGGACCTAAAGAATGTTCAGCACGTTGGTGCGAGAAGGCTGGTAGTATCGACAAATCTGATGGTAGCAAGGAAGCTGGGAATTAATGTGGATATGGCAATGGACTTAGGAACCGGTAGCAGCCAGAAGATCATAAAAGAAGCCCGGATGGTTAACTGAGCGGAAATAATGAATGTACGTTTTTTGAAAAGCCTTGATGAAAAATTCGGTGTTAAGCTTTTTGTTATGTTAGCTGTTTTCATATTAATCATCTCTTTTTCCTTCACCGTCTTTTGCATTCATCACGAGGGTAGGTCCCTGAGAGATACTCTGATAAATACGGGGGAGTTACTGGCAAGGATTCTGTCCTACAGCTCGAAGATAGGTGTATTTTCTGAGAATGAAGAGCTGCTCAAAGATCCGGTTGAGGGAATCCTCCGCCAGGAGGGAGTGTTGGAGGTTTCAGTTTTCAATCTGCGAGGGGAGCTTTTGAGGAAGCAGGAGAGGCCCGGAATTAAGAATCGGAAAGAAGCAACAGAAGGAGTCGAAAGAAGATGGGATGAAATACCTCCAAGACTCAGGGAATCCGGAGTTCCGCTTTACCTCGAAGGCAAACACACATTGCAATTCTGGTCGCCGGTTTTTGCAGGTGCAGCTTATTCTATGGAAGAATCTTTATTTCTCGATGACGATCCAATGCACAGGAAGACCCGGGTAATTGGATTCACAAGGGTAATGGTTGACAAGGGAGTTCTTTATGAGCGGCTTGATGCCCTATTATTCAAGGTTATTTTGATAGGGATTGTTTTTCTGTTGCTTGGTTCCGGAGTTACCTATTTCGTGGTAAAGGGGGTTACAAGACCTCTTAGTAGGCTGACCGACGGCGTTAGAGCCATTGAAAAGCAGGGGGTATTCCAACCGGTACCTGTTGAGACTAAGGATGAAATAGGGAAGCTCGGAAAGGCATTCAATGATATGTCTGAATCCCTGGCCAAAAGAGAGGAGGCATTGCGGGATTCCGAGAAGAAGCTTCGATCTCTGTCTTCTCAACTTCTGAAAGCCCAGGAAAGAGAGCAAAAGCGGCTTTCAATAGAGCTTCACGATGAATTAGGTCAGGCTCTTGCCCTCTTGAAACACCGGCTCAGATCTATTCGCAAGAAATTGCATGAAGACCAGGCATTGCTGCGTGCTGAGTGCGAAGATACAAACCAGTATGTAGACCAGATCATCGATAATGTTCGGCGGCTTTCCAGAGACTTAAGCCCCTCAATACTTGAAGACCTTGGGCTTTCTTCGGCGCTCCGGTGGCTCATTGAAGACTTCGGCAGACGGCACTCTATGGATACATCGCTTGACATAGGGGATATCGATCACCTATTTTCCCAGGAGGCACAAACAAACTTGTACAGGATTTTTCAGGAGGCCTTAACAAATATCAGCAAGCACGCAGAGGCAAACCGTGTCTCTTTTGTGGTTAAAAAGAAGGATAGTCGTGTTTATTTTCTTATGGAAGATGATGGAAAAGGATTTGATGTAGATCAGGTGGAGGAAATGCAATCATTCGAAAAGGGTATGGGATTGGCTGCAATGGAGGAGCGAGTGCATATGCTGGGGGCAAACCTCGACCTACGGAGTAAAGAAAGGAAAGGTACCAGAGTGAGCTTCACGATTCCAATAAGTAAAGGAGGGATGTCCTAGTGCTGCCGTATCGGATTGTTTTAGCCGACGATCACGTTATGTTCCGCCAGGGGATCAAGCGGATTATCGAAGAGACTGAAGGGCTGGAAGTCGTTGGAGAAGCAAATGATGGTTTCGAACTCCTCCAATTATTGAAGGAGCTTGAACCAGACATGGTTTTGCTTGATATTTCGATGCCGAACATGCGGGGTATCGAAGCCACTCGAGAAATCAAGAGCCTCTATCCTGATGTGAAAGTCTTGATCCTGACCATGCACAGAAGAAAGGAATATCTGTACCATGCCATTGCTGCAGGGGCTCAAGGCTACCTGCTGAAAGAAGATTCGGATGTGGAGCTTTTTTCTGCCGTAAAAACGATTCGCAAAGGAGGCTTTTTTGTGACCCGTCTCCTGGCCGGTGAGATGGTAGAAGATATTTCACATATGTACAAGGGGGATGGGGAGTTCCCTTCGGAACCTCTGACCACACGCGAAAGAGAAGTCATAAAGTTGATTGCAGAAGGAAAGACTAACAGAGAGATTGCGGAGCTTCTATTCATAAGCATACGGACCGCAGAGAACCATCGTGCCAGCATCACGAGAAAACTCAACCTGAGTAAGACCGCCGAAATAGTAAAATATGCCATTCTTAAGGGGTATACCTCGCTTACCACTTGAGACGCTTCCTTGTAAGCCTTCCAAAATCTGCCTATAAGTAGTTTCACCTATACAACAACCAGTATATCTGCTTATTGATCGTCGTCCAATTCATACGATAAATAGGGTATCATTGTTTTCATGTTGTGCTTTGGCGGAAAGCAAGGGCCTCCGCCTTTCCTGAAACCTTAGTTTTCTGTGGTCGCAAAATCGATTGCGCCGCACCCATAAAACAAGGGCCGGTGAGGTTGTATCAGCATGGCGAAAAGGCAGGCACAGTACAGCGCGGATACTAATTGCAAGCTACTGCTCAGAGAATGCGAAGCTTCATTCTGAAATTGAGAAACATGTGAGAGATCTTCAAGAGCATACCGGGGAACTGACCAGCGTAAGTCATCACCTTCAGCGAGAGACTGCCGAGCACAAGAGGGCGGAGGAGGAAAAAAAGAAGCTGAAGGCCCAACTTCAGCGAGCGCAAAGAATGGAGGCCATCGGCACCCTTGCAGGTGGCATTGCGCACGACTTCAACAATATTCTCACAGCAATTATCGGACACACTGAATTATTAAGATATGACCTGCCTGAGGACATCAAGGCGCAGGCGAACCTGGAGGCAATATATGAAGCCGGAATCCGCGCCAAAGACCTGGTACAACAGATCCTTACTTTCAGCCGTCAGAGTGTAGAGGAAAAAAAGCCTCTGCGGATCAGCACCGTTATCAAAGAGGCCCTCAAACTATTGAGGGCCTCCCTGCCTGCTACTATTGAGATTCGACAGAACCTTGGGAGTGAGTCGGACACAGTCTTAGCTAATCCCACGCAAATTCACCAGGTTTTAATCAATCTCTGCACCAATTCAGCC
Organism: Pseudomonadota bacterium; assembly: GCA_030603345.1. Lineage (GTDB taxonomy): Bacteria > Desulfobacterota > DSM-4660 > Desulfatiglandales > B25-G16 > JADFWK01. The sequence goes on along the minus strand of JAUVXZ010000195.1, from coordinate 2,822 downwards.
CAAGCCATGCGGGAGAAGGGAGGTGTGCTGGAGGTCAGCCTTGAAGACGCAGATCTTGATTTAGAAGCCGCAGCCTCAAATCCCGATTTGAAACTTGGTGCGTATGTAAAACTCACCGTAAGGGATACAGGCTCAGGTATAGCACCGGAGATTGTAGAACGAATCTTTGATCCCTATTTTAGCACCAGAGAGCCAGAGCAGGGTACCGGTATGGGGCTTGCGGTGGTACATGGGATCGTTAAAAGCACTGGCGGGACTATCGCTGTTGATAGCAAACTGGGTGAGGGGACTGCTATTCATGTATTCTTTCCGAGAATTAGGAGCACGGTAACACCGGAAGCGCAAGCCCTTAGCCCCTTTCCCTCAGGTAATGAACAAATCCTTTTTGTCGATGACGAGAAGGCCTTGGTTGACATTGGAGTACAGTTGCTCGAGCACCTGGGCTATCGAGTCGTTGCCAGAACGAGCAGCATCGAGGCCCTGGAAGCTTTTCGGAGCCAACCGGAGAAATTCGATCTTGTCATGTCCGATCAGACCATGCCCAATATGACAGGGGAAATGCTGGCCAAAGAACTTATCCGGATAAGGCCCGATATTCCCATTGTCCTTTGTACGGGATATAGCGAGTTAATCTCAGAGGACAAGGCCAAGACCCTGGGTATAGAGAAACTGATCATGAAGCCAATTCTCATGCGTGAGATGAGCGAGACTATTCGGCAGATTCTGGATCAAAGACACAATAACGAGACTTGAGTTGTGGCACGTATCGCTATATTTGACGGAGATCTGCGATTTTGGCCATCACAACTCTTATTTTGCCGGAGAAAGAGGATAGCGCGATCATCGCGACAGGATATGCGTTGAAAACGATGAAAAGAATTCTGGTGGTCGACGACGAGATTGAAGTATGTAATGTTCTAAGGGATTTTCTCACGGTGAAGGGTTATGATGTTTACACGGCATCTGACGGGAGAACTGCCATAGCCAAAGTAAAAGAGATCAGGCCTCATATCGTATTGCTGGACATTATGATGCCAGGGATGGACGGCTTGGAGACCTTGAAGGAAATAAGAAAAGTTGATCCCGGGGTCGGGGTTATCATGGTCACAGCGATTTTCGATGAGGAACTAGGCAAGAGAACCATCGAGTTAGGTGCATATGATTACATTACGAAACCGGTGAGCTTCGATTATCTTGAAACTGTTCTCATGGTCAAGATGATAGACGTTTTGGGTTGACCTTTTTTGTCTGTTTGGATCTTAGGCCGAATGGAGTGTGCTTTCCCTCCAGTTTCATTCATCAAAATACGTGAGTGTATTTGCAAATTGAAGCATTGAGGATTTTCTAGCCAGATAAGTCCATATTTGAAAACTATCCAGAACGCTGGAAAATCCCGCACAATGGCTATAGGGTCGCGCCCTCCAGTCCGCCACTCCGCCACAAAGACGGCGGACAAGAAGAACGGCGGACAAGCCTACAATCTTGACAAAATATTAGGTTTCCCGTTCATCCATCACTTTACCATAATAATCCCATGCCTATTAATTTGTTAAATGTGTGGACATGCCCGCCATCCTTCTTGTCCGCCGTCTTTGTGGCGGACTGGAGGGCCTGACCCCGGTGTTTTACTTATTATTTAAGATTTATCCTGCGCGCCCCGTTGAACCGGGGACCCTCCGGGTGTTCAACTGGGCTTAAACCTTCTTGCTTCTATTTAACTGGGATGTGACCCTCTCTTCTTTACAATATGCGGCAAATAAACTCGTCAAGTTGGCCAGTTAACTCGGTGGCTGCACAAGTGTGAACTACAACTCAGTCAGCAATTTAAGGAAATCATCTAGTTCTAGAGCCGCCATAGTATTGGTTTTAGCGCTGATCAGGCTGCCTACTCTGGCTGCAGCCTTCATAGCTGCTCGATTGTCGGGAAATTCGGATACCGACAATACATCGTAAGCACCCAGAAGACCGTAGACATGCAAGATTTTACCTTTCTCTTCGGCCACAATCTGGTTGATCTTTTCAAATCGTTCAGGTCCACCACCCTTAATGGGCCCTGTGTAGTTGTACAAGGTGACGTATGTTGGCATCACAACCTCCTTTCGCTAAGGGATTTAAAGTGTGAGGTATTACAAAGGGGCATACCACAGTTTCATGGTCTAAGATCTCCCCACTTTTTGGTTACAAAATAATCGCCTCCAAAGAGGTATGGTACCCCTTGGAGGCTTCACATCGGCATCTTCAGAGGACCTCTTATCATGATTCCCTCCTGAAAATTTGGGTGATCAAAGATAGCTTTTCAGATTACCATAACATATTAAAATATCAAGAAAAATATGATTACGGAAAAGTTACGTACATAAAGTCAGTAGTGGCAGATTTAAAACAAGGGGGTATTGGTTTTGAGAAGGAAGGGCTTCTCCGTATTGCGAAGAACTGACACAAAAAAGTCACATTTTTGCCAAAAAATTCACAAGATATTGGGGTTGGTCGCTTTGCTCGAAAAGTTTAGCTTGCTTGCCACAATCCTCATCCGGTTATCTAGCAGTTCGGTTTTAGCTTACGATCGGTAGTGGCAAGTTTTTGAGCCTTTCAATTCCTTCCAATCATAGCAGTAAGCGTTACTCGACCAAAATTCCAGCTTACTTATCGAAGTCGTCAGTTTTATGCACTCCCCAAATCAAACGATTAGAATTAGTAAGCATAACATTTACAATGAGCGGTGTGAAGGGGATTTAGCACTTCAAAAAGATAGAGCCACTCGCCCCTTCACATCCGCCTCTATTGTGTGGTTGGCGCATCGTTTTCATGCGTTATAACCTCCA
>JAUVXZ010000209.1 GCA_030603345.1 Pseudomonadota bacterium | reverse complement strand
TGCAGGGTATGGGTATCTTTTTTTTGGATTATGCCCCACATAGTTTAGATGAGTGGGCGTTTCAAAATGGTTTATATAGATGATGCCTATGATTCTAAGGCTTAAGAGGCAATAAACCATTTTGAATCGACCCAGTAAGGGGCCATGTTATAGGGCATAACCAAAAAAAAGATACCCATACCCTGGACTTTGACGTTACCCTGTCCTTAGGGCTCAAACAGTTGACATCGCTTATCTTCCACTTCGCCAAGATTTGTTCGCAAAAAACGTTTTAATGACCGCTCAAAGGAATTTCCGTTTGGGCAACAGCCCGTTGAAACGTAGCCCTTAATTCTTTAGTAAAGTGGGGGTTGTCTTAAACGCGCAGGTTTGGCATCGCAGTTGTATGGTTTTATCAGCGCGCCAGATCTTTTGATCTATCAGAATCGATTTTATACTTTTTTAGGATTCTCTTACTGTGCTCCTCAACTTTATTCTTGTCTAAGACGATCTTATAACCACCTTCATCCACTATTGTGTAGTACTTTCCTTTATGTTCTTCAAAGGCACCTACCAAATCTTTCATAGCTGAAATTTCCTTGCCGTTCACATAAGCAACTACCCTGTTTTCCCATTCATGGTAACCTGTGTTAAGTTCATCAGCAAGTACCTTAACGAGCACCACAATCTCTCTACGGTCATCTGTTGGTTCTCCATAATAGTAGTAGTTGAGCAGATTACTCGGGGCGTTGAGGTACCACTTTTTCCATGTTTTTAAATAGTTGAGCGTCAGTGGTTCGAAAACTAATCCGCCTGATATGTAATATGTGGGGGCTACATCATACTGTTCATAGGGCACCAAGCGCCCGCAATTCATAGGCTTCGACAATGTAATCTCGATACCTAGAACGTTTTTCTCCCTGAGGATTTCAAAATGGGTTTTATCATTGATAAATTTCTTTTGCAGTAGATATCCAAAGAACGTCCTCTCGCCTTTTCTGAACTCTACTGTGCCATCGTTTTCAACATTCTTCCCATCAATGGAAAGGATGATGTCTTCTGGTTTCAATACGCCTCTTGCAGGAGAATCGGGATAGGTTTTATTTACCAGTACCCCACTCTGGTTTTCAGTCATCTCATATTTAAGCCTCAAGTCTGGATTCTCCATTTTTTGCCAGGATGTTCCAAGGCCCGGGGGTCCGTCATGGGTACCATCTGTTATATCTTCCAGGAAATAGGTAATAACCGGCGCTGGAACCATATAACCAATATTTTCCCCTGACAAACCCTGAAATGCTACTCCAACCAGCTTATCATCCTTGATTACCGGCCCGCCACTGCTGCCTGGATTAATTGCAGCATCAATCTGGCAGGTCAGTAGCCGGGCTCCGCTGTGGGTATATTTACGGTGCTCGATCCTCGAGACAACTCCTCCAGTGATGCACAACTTATCGCCACCTTTAGGAAAGCCAAAAACGGCAACGGTGTCATTCACCTTTGGGAGGTCTCCGATTTCAATGGGCTCAACACCGGAAAAAAAAGAAGCATCTCTAACTCTGAGAATGGCAAGGTCACATTCGTGACCTACTATGTGAATGTCTGCGGTATATTTCTTTGCCTCTCCTGCTCGTCTCACCTGAATAAATGTCTGGTCCCCTACTACGTGCGCACTGGTTAAGATCCTCCTTCCGCTTATGATACATCCAGAACCACTGCGTCTTTCCTGGCCCCACATCTTCCATGGTTCATCATAATCATATCTATTGTACACGGCGTATATTTTTACCACAGCGTCTCTTGTATCTCTTGTTGCCCATACGGGTGAGATGAAAACGCACGTAAGAATTACTGCCAAAATGAGTTTCGAGAATGCTTTCATTTTCCCCCTCCGGAGTAAAAACTAGCAGTATATAATCTCATAGGCAAGCTGATGATATTCCTGACCTGTTGCAGCTGAAAACACCAATCCCACTTTTAGGCCATCCCGCCAACTTCTCTTGGTTGCCCCAATAAAAGGCAAAAGCAACGGAGCAGTATAGGCTAGACAGGGGCCCCAGCCCATGACAAAGCCAGCTATAAGTAATTGTTTAGAATGAGAAAGCATCTTTTATGGTTATCGTCTTGCCTGCACCTACAAGGATAAAGTCTTTTCCGTAAATCTTATTGAACTGCTTTCTGGCGAGATCACCTGAACAGTGACAGGGAGCCACTTTCTTAACTCCTTCCTCTTTAACTCCATCGATTATTCTCTTTACCTGCGAAAGGTTCATCCAGCACAGGTGAAATCCACCTAATACTAGATAGGCATTGGATGTAAACAGTTCTTTTGCCTTTTTCACTATGTTTACAATCCCCGGGTGCGCGCAACCGGTAATTACAATTAATCCTCTAGAGGTTTTTATTATGAGCGACTCCTCTCTTATAAAGGTTCCCAGTTCACCGGTAGAGTAGACGTTTTTGCAGATTTTCATTGGTTTGTGAACCCCGACTGATTTGGCACCTGCCTGCTTGACTTTGTCTTTAACGCTTTGAGGTAGGGATTGTGGCATAAAGACAGTAACACGATGATTTTTCCTTAAGAAATGGGATAGGCCGCCAATATGGTCATGATGAATATGAGAGAGAACTATAGCATTCACTGTTTTCGGGTCAATATTGAGCTTTTCCATATTGCTCAAAAGGACCGAACCCTCACCACCGACATCAAATAGAGTCGTCTTTTCCGGCCCCTTTATGTAACAAGAAAAACCCCATCTGGTTTCTAATCGAGTGTCGTAAGGATTGTTATCATAGACTATAGTGAGTGTTAGATCATTGCCCTGCATAGTTGGTACAGTAGCCTTCCCCTGGGATGCGCCAAAGAGAAGGGGCGCTAATAATAGGGCACATAAAGGGATTAAAATGAGCCCTCGCACTGTACGCATTTTCCTTACCTCCGTATATTACACAATACTGCCTTTGCGAATTGATTGTACAGAGCTTTCTATGCGCAGCCGAATTGCGCCGAGGTTTGCTATGCTTCACTTATGTCAAATGCCCCATGAAATGTCGCCGGAGCCGGATGCGGCTTTGAGCTGCGCCGTTGATACCTAACATTACACAACGCAAAAATGTGCCCCTTCGCAAATCTGATGAAAATACATATTCACCCCCTTTACTTTCGGTAATTTTTCGGTAATGATAGAGGAAATCGTGAATTAAGGATAAAGTCCCTCATAGTATAGAAACTGGCTGAACATGAGTCTACTGGTGAGGGCACTTCTGAGGGACACATAAGGGTTACCCTGTTACTCAAACCCGTTACCATTTATGGATCACTGCACATGAGAAAACATCTCAAACTCATTTCCCAAATTTCAATAGTCTTTTTCGTGCTTCTGGTTTTCTCCGTGCTGATTTTTTGGAGAAACCCTCTATGCGCTGGGAAAGATAATTTGAGCTTGGTGCCAAAGAAGGAAAGGAGGTCAAAAGTGCGGAAAGCGGCCGTAGCTGGTATGTTTTACGATAGTAATCCTGGGCGGTTAACAGAGGGCATAAAGAAATATTTGAAAAATGCGCATCCCGAAAATATTCAAGGAGAAATTATTTCACTTATCAGCCCTCATGCAAGTTACGTCTATTCAGGGCAGGCCGCTGCATTCGGGTATAAGCTTCTTGATAAGAACAAAACAAAAAGAGCCGTAATTCTTGCGCCCACTCATCAGGTGGCCTTCAGGGGTGTTTCAATACCGGATGTCACCAGTTATGAAACACCTCTCGGTCTCGTGAAACTCGATAGAGAGGCCTGTGATATGTTGCGAAAAGAAACGCTTTTCACCTCTATCCCTGAAGTCCACTCCCGTGAACATTCTCTTGAGGTGCAGTTACCGTTTCTTCAGGTATGTCTGGGGGATGATTTCACCTTAGTTCCCATGGTTGTCGGGCAATTACACAACCGTGATTATCAGGTTATAGCCAGATCACTCACAAAGGTTGTGAAAAGAGGCGACGTGGTTATTGTGAGTTCTGATTTTACCCACCAGGGACCACGGTTTGGCTATGTCCCTTACAGAAAAGATATTAGCGAAAATATTAAGAAACTTGATATGGGAGCAGTGGATTTCATTCTAGAAAAAGACAGCAGGAAATTCATTGATTACGTCAAAGACACGGGGGCTACCATATGTGGGTGGTGTCCCATTGGGATACTGTTAGAGCTCTTGCTAACCGATGCAAATGGAACGCTCCTTACCTATTATACCTCAGGAGATATCACCGGGGATGAACGTGATACTGTTAGTTATGTTTCTCTCGTTTTCGGTTCACCTTCTGGTTGGCCCGAGAAGGAATGAGGTAGGAGCCAAACCCCGGGAGAAAAACGCGAAGAGGAGTATCAAACAGAAAAAACCCGGTGGCAGTGCCCCATTCAATCCAACCCATGGACCTTAGTGTTTTTGGTGATCTCGATGACGCTATTACCCTATGCGATTTTTCCTTTCTCAAAGAACCGCCTAATCGTGTTTTTTGTCTTACTCATAGCGGGGCATATTACGAAACAGAATTTTGGTGTTAGAATTGGGTTTATGGCTGCAGGACTTGTTGTGGGAATAGTCAGCAGATTCATATAGTACATTTCGTTTCATCAATTTTTTAGTCCTTGCAAAGAGACTGAGGGTAAGTCAGAAGTTAACAGGTTGTTGCCCAAGCGGAAAGGGATTTCGTCAACAGCCTGTAAAGCTTTGCCCGCTGCTCACACTAAGTTGCCTCTTTGAACTTTCGTTACTATTCAGCCACCAAGACACAAAGCCACTAAGATTAGAAAATTATTCTTTTAATACCCTTTTTATGCGGGGCACATTGTCTTCTTCCCCGCCCGCCTCGCCTGAGCGGCTCGCGATGGCGGGCAGGCTTTTCAGATACGGTGATAAACTCATATTTATCCTTTGTGTCTTGGTGCCTTTGTGGCTACCTGAACAGTTACAAATTTTCTTAGTATTTCAAGAACATAATCTATGTCATATTCTGTATGATCAGCTGCAACCTGGAACCGTATCTCCTCATCCCCTTTGGGAACTACCGGATAATTCAATCCCGTAGCTAATATACCATGCTGAGCCAGATATTGAACTAGTTCAGATGTTCTTTTTGTATCTCTAATCATGAGCGGCACAACCGGGTGCTCGCTTTCTATAATCTCATAACCTAAATCAGCCAGTCCTTTTTCAAAGCGTTTTGTCAGTTTGCGCAAATTTTCTAATAACTGTCTCCCCTTCTCGCTGTCCAGGATATCCAGTGCTTTCATGGCCGAACTTGCTTCCGAAGGTGTAATTGGGTTGGAATAGATATAAAAAGGAGCTGTTTCTCGCAGGTAATCGACGATGGTGGAAGGTGCCGCCAAATAACCGCCATTTACTCCCAAGGCTTTTCCCAGAGTTGCAACTATTATGTCTACACCTTTCGCATTTGTATATTCTTCGGTTCCTCGTCCAGTTTTGCCGAAAGCCCCAACACCATGCGAATCATCTACAATAAGAATAATGCCTTCTTCAAATTCCAAATCATACTTTCTGGCAATTTCTGCAATAATATCCAGTGGCGCATAGTCACCCCTCATACTGAAAATTCCATCTGTAACGAGTAAGACCCGCTTTCCTTTTCCGATACCGTTACGTATTCTATCCTCCAGATCAGCCATATCCAGATGTTTGTAGACCTCCTTTATGGTGGGTCGGGAAAGCCTTATTGCATTAATAATACAATTATGGTTCAGCTCATCGCTGATGACAATGGTCTCATTGTCTATTAATGGCGATACAATGCCCATCACTGCGGCGTATGCGGAACTGAAGAGCATCGCCGATTCCCGGTTATGGAACTTCGCCAATTTCTGTTCCAATTCGATATGCGGTTGGTAAGTGCCACTGATAAACCGCACTGCTCCGGGACCAGCACCATATTTTCTCGCAGCCTCTTCTTCCGCTTCGATTATCTCTCTGTTCAAGGACATCCCGAGATAAGAATTGGAATTCATCCTTAGAAATTCTTTTTCTCCACGGCCTTCAATAAAGCATCGGGGTCCTTTCTCGTCATCAGCAGGTTTTACACCTGTTATCACCATCTCTTTGCCCTTAAGGGTGCCTTTTTCTTTAAGTTCATTAAGCTTCCCACTTAATGCGTGTTCTAATCTCTTAACTGACATTTACGCCTCCTATG